>JAEULH010000107.1 GCA_016793925.1 Rhodospirillales bacterium
CCAACTCGGCGTCTTCGGCAGCGGCTACTGGGGCCATCCGGCAATGAAGCTGCCGCCGGAGGTCAACCTGCTCGCCGTCGTCCACTACATGCAGGCGCTCGACTACCAGCGCAAAGCCAACCAGATCGTCGGCATCCTCGGCTCGAAGACGCCGCACATCCAGAACCTCGCGGTCGGCGGCGTTGCCAACGCGATCAACCCGGACAGCCAGTCGACCCTGACCCTTGAGCGGCTGTTCAAGGTCAAGGCCCTGATCGACGAGGTCGGCGCCTTCGTCAATCAGGTCTACCTGGTCGATGTCGCCGCCATCGGCGCGCTCTACGCCGACTGGACGGCCTACGGCGCCGGAGTGACCAACTACCTCTCCGTGCCGGACATGCCGGTCGACACCCGGAGCACCGAGTTCGCGCTTCCCGGCGGCTACATTCCCGACGGCGATCTGGCGGCTTTCCGCGAAATCGGCGGCTATGGCGACGGGTATTTCGAAAAGGGGGTCAAGGAAAGCGTCAAGCACGCGTGGTACAGCGGCGACGGCAAAGCGCTCCACCCCTACGACGGCGAAACCAACCCGCAGTACACCGACTTCCAGGACGACGGAAAGTACTCCTGGGTCAAGGCCCCGACCTTCAACGACCGGCGCGCCCAGGTCGGCCCGCTCGCCAACGTGCTCGCCATGTACCTGGCCGGTCATGAACCGACCAGGCGCCACCTCGAACGGCTGGTCGCGATCGCCTCGAAGGTCGCCGGCAGCGACATTCCGCTGAGCGCCCTGCACTCGACCATCGGCCGCCACGCCGCGCGCGCCGTGCGCTGCGCCGTCCTCCACGAGACGCTGGCCCAGCAGTGGGAGCTGTTGATGGCGAACATCGGCAAGGGCGATTTCGAGACGTTCAACCGGCCGATGTTTCCCAAGGGCGAGATCCGCGGCTTCGGTTATCACGAGGCGCCGCGGGGCGTGCTGTCGCACTGGGCGGTGATCAGGAACGGCAAGATCGCCAACTATCAGGCCGTGGTGCCGAGCACATGGAACGCGGGGCCACGCGACGAGGCGGACGCGCTGGGCCCCTACGAGGCCTCGCTGGTCGGCAACCCGGTCGCCGATCCGGAGAAGCCGCTGGAGGTGATCCGCACCGTCCATTCGTTCGACCCGTGCCTGGCCTGTGCGGTGCACATGCTGGACACCGAACGCCGCCAGATCGCCAGGGTCAAGGCCCTGTGACACCCGGAGTTGCAGCGCTGGCAGGGGAGGAGCCTGGAGCGGCCGGTTCGTCGTCGTTGCATGGACAGGCGACGGCGGACCGGCCGGGTACGCTCATCCTCGGCCTCGGCAACCTTCTTCTGTCCGACGAGGGGATCGGTGTTCACGCCGTGGGGGCGCTGGTCGAGCAGGTGCAATTGCCGCCGGACGTGGAGGTCCTCGACGGCGGCACCTCGGGCATGGACCTGCTCGACCAGATCGCCGCGCGCGTGCATCTCATCGTCGTCGATGCAGTGAAAACCGGCCGCCCGCCGGGTTCCGTCGTTCGCCTTACGGGCGAAGAGGTTCCGGCGTTCTTCCAGTCGCGGATTTCCCCCCACCAGCTTGGTTTGAGCGATGTTCTCGCCGTCCTTCGGCTGATGGACTGTGCCCCCGAGAGGGTCACCGTCATCGGTGTCGAGCCTGTCTGCCTCGACCTGGGGCTGGCGCTATCTCCGGCCGTCGCCGCCTGCCTGCCGGAGGTCCTCGCGCTGATCCGCGCGGAGCTGTTGCAGAGACAATGATGAGCTTGCGTGCTCGGGCCGACATTCGACATCGACAGCCTCTGCCGACCGTCCCTTGCGAGCGGTAATCAACCGTCTTCACAACATCGGTAGCCCCTGGCATACTCCGGGGCTTGCACAAATCGGACCGCTCGCTAAAGGGAGAGTTTCATGGGCGACAGACCCTTCAAAGTACTCGGCATACAACAGGTCGCCATCGGGGGGCCGGACAAAGAAAAGATGAAGAAGTTGTGGGTAGATTCTCTCGGGCTCACCATTAC
>JAEULH010000059.1 GCA_016793925.1 Rhodospirillales bacterium
CAATAAAAACGGCCAGCGGGAGAGCCGTATGCAAATCGACGTCAACGCGCCACTCACGCTCGTCATTGCAATCATCGTCCTGCTCATTGGCCGGCTCCTCGTCTCCAACATCCGCTTCCTGCGCACCTACAGCATTCCGGAGCCGGTGATCGGCGGCCTGATCGTTGCCGGCCTCCTGACGGCCGCCCGTGCCATGCTCGATGCGCGCGTCTCGTTCGACATGGCGCTGCAGACCCCGTTCCAGCTCGCGTTCTTTTCCACGATCGGGCTGAGCGCCGACGTGCGGATGCTGGCGGTTGGCGGGCGCAAGCTGGTCGTATTCGCGATCATCGTGGCGCTCTTCCTCGTCGTCCAGAACGCGGTCGGCCTGGCCGGCGCCCTTGCTTTCGACCTGAGCCCGACAATGGGCCTGCTTGCCGGGTCGACGACGCTGTCGGGCGGCCATGGCACCGGGGTCGCCTACGGCAAGCTTTTCGGCGAGGTCAACAATCTGCAGGGCGCCATGGAGGTGGCGATGGCCTCGGCGACCTTCGGCCTGGTCGCGGGCGGCATTCTCGCCGGACCGGTCGCCCACATGCTGATCTCACGCTACAAACTGCGCGGCGAGCCGGATACGGAGGAGTTGGCGGTCCCCGGCGAGATCGCGCCCGAGGAACGTCGCCCGCTCAGTCCGGAATCCTTCCTCGAGACGGTTCTGCTGATCATGGTTTGCGTCGCCGGCGGCGGCCTGCTCTCCGCTCTGGTGAAGATCCCCGGCATCACCCTGCCGTCGTTCGTCTGGTGCCTGTTCGTCGGCATCGTCATCCGCAACGTCCTCAGCTTCACCAGGGTCTACGCCATCGACTCGAACACCCTGGAGCTGCTGGGCACGGTCAGCCTGTCGCTCTTCCTGGCGATGGCCCTGATGGCTCTGCGGCTGTGGGAGCTGGTCGGACTGGCCGGCCCGATGCTGGGCATCCTCGCCCTGCAACTCGTCGCGATCGTCCTGTACGCCGTCTTCGTCACGTTTGTCGTGATGGGCCGGAACTACGATTCGGCCGTCCTTGCAGCCGGCCATATCGGCTTCGGCCTCGGCGCGACCTCGACCGCCATCGCCAGCATGCAGGCCATCACCAGTCGCTATGGCCACTCGCCTCTTGCGTTCCTGCTGGTGCCGGTGACCGGGGCCTTCCTGATCGACATCGCCAACGCGCTCCTTCTGCAGGGCTTCATGGCGCTTCCCTGGTTCGGATTCTGAGAGACTATCATGTCGACTCAACGCGCGCATCCCGGCTTCGGCGTGATTCTCCTCCTGATCTTCTCGGTCGTGCTCCTCGCCGCCTGCGAGGGCGGCCCCGGCGAGAGCAAGGTGAAGGAGGACTTCGAAAGCAGCCTCGCTCAGGCCTTCCCCCAGGGCTCCGTGCGCCTGGACAGCTTCCGCCGGGCCGGCAGCGGCCCCCTTTCCGACAGCGAGCAGGGCGAACGCCGGATCGTCTACTACAACGCGACGCTGGCGGTTGAGCGGGACGTCGATCTCTCGTCCTGGAAAGGCATGAACCTCGGCGCGCTGGCCGGCCTTTTCGGTGCGAACGAAAAGGGCATCTCGGGGCTGAAGCAGGGGGGCAACAAAGCGGGCGACGTGCTCCACGTCCACGGCACCGTGACCTACGTCAATGAAAACGGCGCCTGGCGACCGGTGCGGACGGTGCAGGTTCCGGTTGCCGCACCGCCACCAGAGGACAACACCGGTCCGCCGGCGGAGGCCTTGCGCATCGTCGACAGCATTCGCAGCCTGTTCGAGCGGATCGGGACCGCTCCCGAACGGCGCGCGATCATCACCGAGGAGCTGGAGAAGGCCTACTTCCAGATCCGCCTGCGCCTCGATCGAAGCGAAGGCGCACTGGTGATCCTGGGCGGTCCGGAGGCCGGAGAATACTATCAGGTCGCGGGCCTGATCGCGGCGGCGCTGGACAAGGCGAACATGCCAAGCCGCGCCATCGCCACCGATGGCAGCGTCGAGAACCTCAACCTGGTCGACGACGGTCAGGGTGACGTGGCGCTGGTCGAAAACAACCTTGCCTCGCGCGCCTACGCGAGCCAGCCGCCCTTTACCGCCGATGCCGCGGTGCCGGATGTGCGGGCGCTTGCCAGCCTATTCCCAGAACAGTTGCACGTGATCGTGCGGCCGGGAGCGAACGTGGCAAACCTCGCCGATTTGAGGGGAAAGCGCGTCGACATCGGTCAGCCCAGTTCCGGTACCCGTGTGGACGCCGAAGCGCTGCTGGTGGCGGCAGGCCTCAGCCGCGCCGACCTCGCCGAGGCGAGCGAACGCGGGCTGGCCGAGGGCTTGGAGGCGCTGAAGCGGAACGAGCTGGACGCCGTCATCTCGACCATCAGCGCGCCGGCGCGCAGCATCCAGGCCTTTGCCGCGGCCAACGGGATCTCGTTCCTCTCGCTGAGCGACACGGAGCAGGCACGCATGGCCGAAGCCGACTCCGGCTACGTCCCGGTCACCATTCCCGCCGGCACCTACGCCGGACAGGAACAGCCGGTGCCTACGGTGGCCGCCGTCGCCCTGCTGGTGGCGCGCGCTTCGCTTCCCGACGCCAAGGCGGAAGCCGTTCTGCATCAGGTTTTCGGCGGCATCGACTTCTTCGCCGCCGGCAGAGCCGCCGGCTCGCAGATCAGCCGGTCCAGCGCCAAGACCGGCGTCGGCATTCCTTGGCACCCTGCGGCCGAGCGGTTTTTCGCCAGCCCGCAATCTCCGTAGCGAAGGAAGGCGATGAGCTACATCGAGCAACTTCGCGTCGAGCCCGGCGCCAAGGTCGATCTGCGCAAGATCGACGCGGCCTGGAAAGGCGAGCACGACAGTCACGAACACGCCGCTCCCGAGATCGAGGAGGCGACGCGGAAGCTGCGCGAGCTTCAGTTTCTCCTCTACGCCGAGAACAAGCGGGCGCTGCTCATCGTCCTCCAGGGCCGCGACGCGGCCGGCAAGGATGGCACGATCAACCACGTTCTCGGCGCGATGAACCCGCAAGGGTGCACAGTGACCGGCTTCAAGGTGCCGTCAAAAGAGGAAGCGGCCCACGACTTCCTGTGGCGCTACCACAAGGCCGCGCCGGCCAAAGGCCAGGTGGCGATCTTCAACCGGTCGCACTACGAGGACGTGCTTGTGGTGCGGGTCCATGAGCTGGTCCCGAAGGAGGTCTGGTCGAAGCGCTACGACCACATCAACGCCTTCGAGCGCATGCTTGCCGACGACAACGTCCACATTCTCAAGTTCTACCTGCACATCGATCCGGACGAGCAGCTGAAGCGGTTCAAGGCGCGGATCGACGACCCGACGCGCCACTGGAAGATCAGCGACAGCGATTATGCGGAACGGCCGTTCTGGGACGACTACACGGCCGCCTTCGAAGACGCGATCGGCAAGTGCAGCACCGCGCAGGCCCCATGGTTCATCATCCCATCCAACCACAAGTGGTTCCGCAATCTTGCCGTCTCGAAGATCGTCAGCGAATACATGGACTCGCTCGGGATGAAGTTTCCGCCGCCGAGCGTCGACATCGAGGCGATCAGGAAGAAATATCACGCGCTCGCGAATTGAGCGGCCTGGCCTGAAACAGACTTCCCGCCCGCGGCCCCCTGCGGCCCCCCGAGGGAGAGGGCCGGGGTGAAGGCGACTTCGGCCGGAACGCCGGGGATGGCCGCGACCACATGCGGCCAAGACGATGACAGCGGAACTACTCGCCGCCCGCCGCTTCCGGCGGCGCATTCGGCGGGGTCACCGGCGGCGTTACGGGCGGTGGCGCGGCGCCCTCGGTTTTCTTCCTCACGGTGAGGCTGCGCTTCTTTCCCGCCGCCTTGGCCGCGGCCCGCTTCAGCCACAGTGCGTGACGGCGGGCGCTGCGCGCGCGGCGCCGGCGGTGAACGTAGCGCAGGGTCAGGTGATAGCCGAGCCAGGCGGAGACGATCGCCCACGGTACGCTGCCGATCAGCATCGGCACGCCCTGGTCGTGCGCGATCATCGCGACCGAGGCGTAGAGCTTGTCGATGAAGCCTTCGTGCTGGGCGAGCACGGCCTGGAACTTGTCGACGAAGTGCTGATAGCCGCGGGCGGCGGAGAGCTGGCCGGTCATCAGCTTGCCGGTAAGGTAGAAGACGTAGTACGTGGGCCCCATGGTGAAGATGTTGGTCACCCAGGTCCAGGCGGCGGCGATGAGCAGGCTGAAATCGAACCGGCTCGATCGGCGCGCCACCAGCCACGTCATCAAGACGAGGTACATCTGGATTCCGACCAACGGCGTGGCGGCCCAGAACAGCCCGACCATGACCGCGCGCGCCGTATATTCCGGCGGATGCGGGCTGCGCTTGAGCGGGACTATGAGCCGGAAATGGAGCAGCCGTGACAACCGCTGCATCAAAGAAAACTGGCGGCGCAAGCGCGGCGATCTCCGTCGTAGCAGGCCCTCGCCGCACCCCGGTGGCGGCGTTCCCGTCATAGTAGCCGGGCCATCGCAGCTCGGCCACAACTGCAGCAAATTATGCCGTGGATCGCCATTTTTCCAGGCGGCGGCCCGGCCGGATCCGCGCCCGGCGGCCGATGGACCGGCAGCCGTGGACGGCCACGCGGTCGTCCACTCGGATGGCCGCGCGGGCGGTCGATGACCGGCCCGGAGAAGGCCCATCCGCGCCCGGCCAAGCCGGCCGCACTGGCGCGCGTTTTCGCGCCGTTCGCGTTCGGCTACTTCCTGTCCTACGCCTATCGCGCGATCAATGCGGTCATCGCGCCGGACCTTGCCGGCGAGCTTCGCCTCGACGCCGACGACCTCGGGCTTCTGACCAGCGCGTTCTTCCTGTTCTTCGCCGCGGCGCAGCTTCCCCTGGGCATTGCCCTCGACCGCTGGGGACCGCGGCGGATCGAAGCCGCTCTGCTCCTCGTCGCCGCGCTGGGCGCGCTCGTCTTCGCCTGCGCCGACGGCCTCGTCACCCTCCTCGCCGGCCGCGCCCTGATCGGCCTCGGCGTCTCGGCCTGCCTGATGGCGGCCTTCAAGGCGTTCATCCAGTATTTCCCCCCGGCGCGCCTGCCGCTCGTCAACGGCTGCCAGATGGCGGCGGGCGGTCTCGGCGCGATGACCGCGACGCTACCGGCCGAAGCGTTGGCCGCGGACCATGGCTGGCGGGCCGTCTTCTACCTGTTGGGGTTTCTCAGCCTGCTCGCCGCAGCGTTCGTCTTCTTTGTCGTGCCACGCGACGCGGAACGCCGACAGCCCGCACACGCGCCGGTCGGCGGCGAGCTTGCCGGGGTCGGACACATTTTGAGGAGCGCGCGGTTTTGGCGGGTCGCGCCGGCGACCGTCGCCTCGCAGGCCTCGTTTCTCGCCATTCAGGGCCTCTGGGTCGGCCCCTGGCTGCACGATGTCGGCGGCCTCGCGGGCAGCGCGGTGGCCGGTCGGCTGTTCGCCGTCGCTGCGGCGATGATCGCCGGTTTTCTGCTCCTCGGCTTCGCCGCGGAGCGGCTCTCCCAGCGCGGCGTCGCGCCCATCGCCGTGGCCATTACTGGAATGAGCGTCTTTGCTGCGGTCCTGACGACGATCGTCGCCAGCGCCAGCGCCTCGCCGCTCCTCTGGCTCGCGTTCGGCTTCTTCGGCACGTCCGGGATCCTTCCCTATGCGGCGCTGTCGCAGCAGTTCCCGCCGGCGCTCGCCGGCCGGCTCAACACGACGCTGAACGTACTCGTCTTTCCCGCGGCGTTCGCCGCGCAGTGGGGCATGGGTGCGATCATCGCGCAATGGCCCGCCGGGGCGGGCGTCGGCCATGACGCCGTCGGCTATCGCGTCGCCTTCGCGGTCATGCTTTCTCTCCAGGGCCTGACCCTGGCCTGGTATGCGCTGTTCCGCCCGGAACGCGGCCGGCGAGGTTGAACGTCCGGGTGGCCGGCGCCGAGCGTTCGTAGCCCCGGACAAGGAGCGTGCCGGCGGCGGCGTTGGCGACGACGGCCAATCGCGTCGTCGGGCTCATGATCGGTGGCCTGACCCAGTCGAAATCGTCGACCGCAGGCCGATCCAGCAGCGCCGTCATCTGCTCCCGCCGGCCCCGGCTGTCGGTCCCGCGGTCGCGTCCGGGGATCCTGAGCCTCAGCCAGTGATTGGCGATCGCCGCCGGTTGATCGTGAACCGCCGCGCGCGATTCCGTCCGCTCGATCACACAGCCCTCGCCCGCCGCGGCGCCGGCAAGGGTATAGAAAGCGGGGATGCACAGGGGCGTTTCGATCAGTTGGCGCCTGGCCTCGGCGTAGGTCGCGGCTGTATCGCAGACGGCCCGGGCCAGATGCGAGGGCGGCAGGCTGAGGCCGCGCCAGACACTGGTGCGGTTGACCACCCAGTCGAGCCATAGCGCGCCGCTGTGGCGGCGCATGGGCGGCTGGTTGATGGCGATGGCGAAGCGTCCCGGCGCCATCGCCGTCAGAACGCCGATGTAACCCGGCCAAGTCACGGTGTAGTAGATCCCCGCGCCGCCATCCTGGGCGGCGACGATGACGGCGCGGCCGATCTCGTTCATCGGCCAGTCCAGGGTGCGGAGCATCCGGCTGCCCCCGGTCCCCGGATCCGCGGCGGGGTCGGCGGCGACGCCGCTGGTGCAGGCCCATTCGTAGGACAGATTGAGGAGCAGCGCGCCCGGCGTCCCGACCCGCGCCGCGACCGCCGCGAGTTCGCGGCTGTAGGGATTGCGGCTGCGCGCCAGCCAGTGCCGGGTCGCCCGGTCGCCGAGGCGCAGCGCCACCGTGCCGTAACGGCGCCGGGCGGCGAGAAGCAGGGGCATCAGCCGCTCGCTCTCCCGCTCCAGCAACGACAGCGGCCCACCCTTCACCGCGTCGAGCAGGGGAATGTCCGCAAGCAGGTCCGCCGCACCTGCGCCGATCCGAGTGCCCGCCTGTCCCACCGTAAACCGGTCCTCCATCCGCGACCTGCGACGTTTACCCTTAACCTCTGACGATTTGGTTGGTATTCGATCGCGCACCAGCCGTCAGCGATCCGTATCACAGTCGAGCCCGAACATGATCCCGCGCTACAGCCGCCCTGCGATGGCCGCCCTCTGGGAACCGACCAGCCGCTTCCAGATTTGGCTCGATATCGAGGCCTACGCCTGCGAGGCGCAGGCGCGCCTCGGCCTCGTCCCGGAAACGGCGGCGGCGGCGATCCGCGCCCGCGGCCGCTTCGAGGTCGCCCGAATCGACGAGATCGAGGCGGAAACGAAGCACGACGTCATCGCTTTTCTGACCAACGTCGCCGAGCATGTCGGCCCGGAGGCGCGCTTCCTCCATCAGGGCCTGACTTCGTCGGATGTCCTTGACACCTGCCTCGCCGTTCAACTGGCCCGCGCGGCGGACCTACTCCTGGCCGACATCGACGCCCTGTTGGCGGCGCTGGAGCGGCGCGCCTTCGAGCACAAGATGACGCCGACCATCGGCCGCAGCCACGGCATTCACGCCGAGCCGCTGACCTTTGGGGTCAAGCTCGCCGGCTACTATGCCGAATGGCGGCGCAACCGCGACCGCCTCACGGCCGCGCGCGCCGAGATCGCGACCTGCGCCATCTCCGGCGCGGTCGGAACCTTCGCCAACGTCGGCCCCGAGATCGAGGCCTACGTCGCGGGCAAGCTCGGCCTGAGCGTCGAACCGGTGTCGACCCAGGTCATCCCCCGAGACCGCCACGCCGCCTTCTTCGCAACCTTGGCGGTGCTTGCCGGCTCCGTCGAGCGGCTGGCGACCGAGATCCGCCATCTGCAGCGGACCGAGGTGCGCGAGGCCGAGGAGTACTTCGCGCCCGGCCAGAAAGGCTCCTCGGCGATGCCGCACAAGCGCAACCCGGTGCTGAGCGAGAACCTCACCGGGCTGGCGCGCATGGTCCGGTCGATGGTCATTCCGGCTCTGGAGAACGTCGCGCTGTGGCACGAGCGCGACATCTCGCACTCGTCGGTGGAGCGGTTCATCGGCCCCGATGCGACGATCACCCTCGATTTCGCCTTGGCCCGCCTGACCGGCGTCGTCGAGCGCCTCGTCGTCTACCCCGAGCGGATGCAGACCAACCTCGACAGCCTCGGCGGCCTGGTCTTTTCCCAACGGGTGCTGCTGGCGCTGACCCAGGCCGGGATGAGCCGAGAGGACGCCTACGCCGTCGTTCAGCGCAACGCGATGAAAGTCTGGGAAGGCGAGGGCGGCGAGGGGGGCAGCGACTTCCTGGCGCTGCTCAAGGCGGATCCCGACGTCGGGACCTGCCTCGACGCGGACGCCCTCGCGGCGCTCTTCGATCTCGCCTACCACACGAAGCACGTCGACACGATTTTCACGCGCGTGTTCGGCCACGCCTGAATGCCTCACGGCGCACACGCCTTCCCAGTGCGCTTTGTCCTTATCGTGGCCAACGCGCAAGAGCAGCGATATTGACCTGGCAGCGTCAGAACCCGCGCTCGTGCGGAACTAACGCCGCAGCGCTCGCGAGAGCCTAATAAGATCCGCTCGAGCCTAATAAGATCCGCTCGATTTTCGGCCGAAAACTATGATTTAATTCCGGCGTTGGCACGCGCGAAGCCATCTTTCCTGGGCGCGTACTTGGCGGGGGATGTTCGCGGATGCAGGTGACTGACCCTTCGCAAAGGCGCGCATTTCAAGTCGAAACAAGTCGTCGATACGCTGCCGAAAAGACGTTCCATCCACCTGAAGGAAAGTTTCTCGTGCTCTAGATAATAAACAAAATAAACAATAGTGGAGGATTAAATGTCCGTTTCCTCTGACCATAAACAACAGGGCATGAACCAGTCGAAAAAGGCGGCTGCCAGCGGCTGGATTGGATCGGCGCTAGAGTATTACGACTTCTTCATTTATGCGACGGCCGCCTCGCTCGTCTTCCCGCAGATCTTCTTTCCCTCCGAGAACCCGACCGCTGCCATCATAGCGTCCCTGGCGACCTATGGTGTCGGCTACGTCGCTCGGCCTGTTGGCGCCTTCGTCCTTGGGCATTTTGGCGACACGCACGGACGCAAGAAGGTGTTGCTCTTGTGCATGTTCCTCATGGGCTTTTCGACGATGGCCGTCGGGCTGCTGCCGACGTATCAGCAGATCGGCGTGCTCGCACCCGCGCTGCTCGTCGTGTTGCGTCTCATCCAGGGGTTTGCGGTGGCGGGAGAGATCTCCGGCGCCAGCTCGATGATCCTCGAGCACGCTCCCTTTGGCCGGCGCGGCTACTACGCCAGCTTTACCCTTCAAGGCGTGCAAGCAGGCCAGATCTTCGCCGCAGCCGTCTTCCTGCCGCTTGCGGCCTACATGCCCAACGAGGCCTTCAATGCCTGGGGATGGCGGGTCCCCTTCCTCCTCAGTTTCGTCGTCATCATCGCCGGCTACATCATTCGCCGCCGGGTCGAAGAGACGCCGGCCTTCGCCGAAGAGAGCGCGCAGGGCGAGATCCCGAAGTCGCCGATCGTTCAAGTCTTCAAGGTCAGCTGGAGGGACATGCTGCGGATCGTCTGCATGGCCCTGATGAATGTCATCCCGGTTATTGCCACCATCTTCGGTGCGGCCTATGCGGTCCAACCGGCGTATGGAATCGGCTTTCACAAAGACGTCTATCTGTGGATCCCGGTTCTCGGCAACATTGTGGCCGTGCTTGTGATTCCCTATGTCGGCAACCTGTCGGACAAGGTCGGCCGGAGGCCTTGCATCATTGTCGGGGCGCTCGGCTCCGGGCTGCTGTCGTTCGCCTATCTCTACGCCATCAGCATCCACAACGTATGGCTGGCGATCGGCGTTTCGCTGCTCATGTGGGGCATCGTCTATCAGGGCTACAACGCCGTCTACCCGAGCTTCTACCCCGAGCTGTTCCAGACGCGGACCCGGGTATCGGGGATGGCCATCGCCCAGAATACCGGGACCACCATCACAGCCCTGCTTCCGGCTCTGTTCGCGACCGTGGCGCCTCCCGGCTCCCAGAACATCCCGCTTACGATCGGAGCGATTACCTTCGTCGTGACGATCATCGCGGCAGCCGCAGCCATGAGCGCCCGGGAGACCTATCGAACTCACCTGAACGACCTTGGCCATCGCGGCGCGAACCCCGTTGACAAACAGGAGTACGACCGAATCCGGACGCAGACGCTTGCCCACGCGCGGCTGGCGCGGTCATGAGCCTGGCCAAAAACTCGTCGTTTCAGAGGAGCCCGTTTGCGCAGCGGCCCGACGCCCGGCTCGGCCTCCCTCAGCCGATGGCGGCGATGATGGCGCGTTCGGCGCCCGCGGTATCCGCCGTCCCGCCGAGGTCGCGGGTCCGCGTTTCGGGTCGCTCAAGGCTTGTTTCGATTGCCGCCTCCAGAGTGCGGGCGGCTTCGGCTTCGCCTAGGTGGTCGAGCATCATCGCCGCCGCCCAGACCGCGGCGACCGGATTGGCGATGCCCTGCCCGGCGATGTCTGGGGCCGAGCCGTGGACCGGCTCGAACATGGACGGGAAATTTCGCTCCGGGTTCAGGTTTGCGGAAGGAGCGATGCCGATGGATCCGGCCACGGCCGGCCCGAGGTCCGACAGGATGTCGCCGAAGAGGTTCGATCCGACCACGACGTCGAACCAGTCGGGGTGGAGAACGAAGTGTGCGGTGAGAATGTCGATGTGGAACTGCGCCGTCTTCACCCCCGGGTGGCGTGCCTTGGCCGCGGCGAAGCGCTCGTCCCAGAACGGCATGGTGTGAACGATCCCGTTCGACTTGGTGGCCGAGGTGACATGACCGCGCCGGGTCTGCGCAAGCTGGAAGGCATAGTCCATGATCCGGTCGACGCCGCGCCGGGTGAAGACCGCGAGCTGACTCGCCGTCTCCTGGTCGGTGCCGTGGTAGAGCCGGCCGCCGATCTCGGAGTACTCGCCCTCGACGTTCTCGCGCACGACGACGAAATCGATGTCGGCCGGCCCGCGTCCGGTCAGCGGCGAGGCGACGCCGCGCATAAGCCGCACGGGCCGAACGTTGGCGTAAAGGTCGAGTTCGCGGCGCAGCGGAATGAGCAGGCCCCAGAGAGAGACGTGGTCCGGGACGTTCGGAAACCCGACCGCGCCGAGATAGATCGCGTCATGGCCCTTGACCTGCGCCGCTCCGTCCTCGGGCATCATCCGGCCCGTCTTCGCGTAGCGCTCGCACGACCAGTCGAATTCGCTCCAGCCCAGGCGGAAGCCGTGGCGGCGGGCCGCGGCCTCGGCAGCGCGCTGGCCGACCGGAATCACCTCCTTGCCGATACCGTCTCCGGGAATGGTCGCGATGCGATAGCTGCGCTGGGTGGTCATGGCAGTGACTCATCCTGGAAGAAGCCGGTCAGCCGGTCGGCGACGAGGTCCGGCAATTCCTCCGCCAGGTAGTGACCGCCTGGAAGGGCCTCGCCGCGCACATCCTCGGCCCGGAGCCGCCAGAGCGCAAGGCAGTCGAAGTGCGCCTCGATCGCGCCCTTCGCCGCCCAGAGCGCCAGCAGCGGGCAGGCGAGTTTGCGACCGCCGTCGGCGTCGTCGTGGCCAATGTCGATCGTCGCCGCGGCGCGATAGTCCTCGCAACTCGCGTGGATCGTCGCCGGGTCGCGGAAGGCCGCGAGATAGTCCGCGAGCGCCTCGTCGGAGAAAGGCGTCATTCCGGCCGCGCCGGACCCGCACTTTTTTCGCCAGAAGGCGTCGGGATCGGCGCCGATCATCCGCTCGGGGAACGGCGGCGGTTGGATCAGAAAGAACCAGTGCCAGTAGGCGCGCGCGAAGCCGTCGGTCGTGCCGCGGTACATTTCGCGGGTCGGCGCGATGTCGAGAACGGCGAGCCGCCTGACTTGATCCGGCCGGTCAAGCGCCAAGCGATGGCCGACCCGACCGCCCCGGTCGTGGCCGGCGACGGCGAACACGTGGTGACCGAGCGCCTTCATCACGAACGCCATATCGCCGGCCATCGCGCGCTTCGCGTACGGCTCGTGGCGGTCGTCGCTCGCGGGTTTGGAGGAGCGGCCGTAGCCGCGGAGGTCAGCGGCGACGACGGTGAAGCGCCGGGCGAGCATCGGGGCCACCCGGTGCCAGATCGCATGGGTCTGCGGATAGCCGTGCAGGAGGAGCAGCGCCGGGCCCCGGCCGCCGACTACGCCGTGGATCACGGCCTCGCCGGTGTCAATGTCGAACGTCTCGAAGCCTTCGAACATGGATTCACCAGCGCCGATCGCTACGGCAGGGAGAGAGTGTCGATGCCCTTGACCTGCCGCTCGTTCTTGCACCTGCAGCCTCGCGGCGGCGCGAGCGCGTCAGCCGAAAGCATTGTCACCGCGCCGGCGCCGCGTTCCGGCCTCATCCGCCGACGGGCGAGTGGTCGGTGTCGAGCGGGAGAGGATAGGCGTCGGCGAACTGCTCGGCGGCGGCGGCGTGGCAACGGGAATAGGCGGCGAGAACGTCGGCGTTCGCAAGCTTGACCCCGGCGTCGGCGAGGTCGGCGCCGACGTTATCGACGACCGCCGCGGCATTCGGCGCGTCGAGGCAATGCGACACCAGTTGGCGCGCATAGTCCGAAGCCTGCGCTTCGCCGTAACCCAGGTGCTCGGCCGCCCACAGGCCGAACAGCTTCGACGCCCGGCAGCGAACCTTGAAATGCAGCTCCTCGTCGAGTTTGTACTTGGCCTCATGGCCCTTTTCGATTTCTCGCAGTATGTCCGTCATGGTCTCCTCGCCCCCTTCCAGGCCCCTGGCTCGCTCACACCCTCCCGCCACCCCACACATATAAGCCGGTATCAATCTGCGGTCACGCTTGCCGCCATGCGCCCGACGCGGTTTAGTGACAGGCTCACGACCAAGAGCGCGGGCAGGGCCTGGCAAGCGAAATCGATGTGCACTCTCGTCATTCTCCGCCGACCCGGCCACCGCTGGCCGTTGCTGATCGCCGCCAATCGCGACGAGATGGCCAACCGGCCATGGCGGCCGCCGGGTCGACATTGGCCGGATCGGCCCGCGGTCGTCGGCGGCCTCGATGAGCTTGCCGGCGGAACCTGGTGCGCGCTGAACGATGACGGCGTGGTCGCGGCCGTGCTCAACCGGATCAATACGCTCGGGCCGGCGCCGGGCCTGCGCAGCCGCGGCGAGTTGCCGCTCGAAGCGCTTGACCACGCCGAGGCCCATGTCGCCGCCGCCGCCTTGGCCGATCTCAATCCGCAGGCCTATCGCCCCTTCAACCTGTTCGTCGGCGACGCCCGCGAGGCATTCTGGGTCCGGTTGCGCGACGGCGATGACGGTGACGGAGGCGCCGGCGGCGCCAGCGGCGCCGGCAACGTCGTGGATGTGCTGGAGATTCCCGAAGGCTTCTCGATGCTCACCGCCTACGACCGCAACGACATGCGTTCGCCGAGGATCCACCGCTACCTGCCGCGCTTTCGCGCCGCCCGCGTTCCGGATCCGGACCGCAGCGACTGGAGCGCGTGGATGGCCCTGCTCGCCCAGCGCGAACACGACAGCGAAAGCGGTCCGGGGGGCGCGATGAATGTCGTTACGCAAACCGGCTTCGGAACGGTCTGCTCGTCGCTGATCGCCCTTGCGGCGGGCGCGGACCGGGACGAGGACGACCGCGATGTCGAAATGCGCCCGATCTGGCTCTTCGCCGCCTGGACCGACGCGCCCGGGGATTACACGGACGTGCAGGTCTGAGCCGGTCAGGTCCGACCGCCGGCACGCCTTGACGGCGCTTGACGGCGGGCGCTCTCGCACCTCCGTTCGAGGCTCCGTCGCGGGGATGATTGTGTCTTCGGCGCACAGTTGTTATATGCTGCCGGCGCAGCATCCTGCCGAGGGCCGCCGCGCGGCCCCCGCTCCTCCCTGGATAGTTTTCCATGGCCCGACGCAGACAGATTTTCGAAGGCAAGGCCAAGATCCTTTATGAAGGGCCGGAGCCGGGAACTCTGGTGCAGTACTTCAAGGACGAGGTTACCGCGTCATCGACCCAGAAGCGCGGCGTGATCACCGGCAAGGGCGTGCTCAACAATCGCATCTCCGAGTACCTGATGTCCCGGCTCGGCGAGATCGGCATTCCCACGCATTTTGTTCGGCGGCTCAACATGCGCGAGCAGCTCGTTCGCGAAGTTGAAATCATCCCGATCGAGGTCGTCATCCACAACGTCGCCGCGGCCGAGTTCGCCAAACGCTTCGCCATGGCCGACGGCACGCCGCTGCCGCGCTCGATCGTCGAGTTCTATTACAAGTCGGAAGAGCTCGGCTATCCGCTGGTCTCCGAAGAGCACATCACGGCCTTCGGCTGGGCGACGCCGCAGGATCTCGACGAGATCATGTCGCTTTGCCTGCGGGTGAACGATTTCCTCACCGGCCTCTTTCTCGGCATCGGCATGCGGCTGATGGATCTCAAGATCGAGTTCGGCCGGCTGTGGGAGGAGGAGCAGATGCGCATCGTCCTCGCCGACGAGGTGTCGCCCGATTCCTGTCGGTTATGGGACACCCGGACCAACGAGCGGCTTGACCGCGGGCGGGTGCCCACGGATTTCGCCAGGGTGGCCGACACCTACCAGGAGGTGGCGCGGCGGCTCGGAATCCTTCCCGAGGGCGGCCCGGCCGATTTCCAGGGGCCGGAAACGATACAGTAGGGTCGATGCTCGCACCTCTCACGCGCGACGCGCTGCTGCGGGCGCGGCAACCGAATCATTGCACATAGACGGAGCCGGTAACTTGGCCAAGGCGCGCGTACATGTGACCCTCAAGGCGGGCGTCCTCGACCCGCAGGGCAAGGCCGTACAAGGCGCGCTCGCCCGGTTGGGATTTACCGGTGTCGACAGCGTCCGCCAGGGAAAGTACCTCGAGATCGAGTTGGGCGAAGCCGATCCCGAGGCTGCGCGGGCTGTGGTCGCCGACATGTGCCGGCGACTGCTGGCCAACACCGTGATCGAGGACTACGCCATCGATGTCGGCGAGTAGGCGAGGCGGGGCGGGATGAAGGCCGCGGTCATCGTGTTCCCCGGCTCCAACTGCGATCGCGACGTGGCGGTGGCGCTTGAGCGGGTGACGGGCCGACCGGCGAAGATGGTCTGGCACGCGGAAAGCGACCTTGCCGGCTACGATCTCGTCGTGGTCCCGGGCGGCTTCTCCTACGGCGACTATCTGCGCTGCGGCGCCATGGCGGCCCACTCGCCGATCATGCGCGCGGTCAAGGCCCGAGCCGACGCCGGCGCGCTGGTCCTCGGGATCTGTAACGGCTTCCAGATCCTCACCGAGGCGGGGCTGCTGCCCGGAGCGCTGATGCGCAACGCCGATCTGCATTTCATCTGCAAGGACGTGACGTTGCGGGTCGAAACGGCAGCCTGCGCGTTTACGCAACGTTACCGCGCCGGCCAGATCATCCGCATGCCGGTCGCCCACAACGAGGGCAACTACTTCGCCGATGCCGGGACGCTGGAGCGCCTGTTCGGCGAGGACCGGGTCGCGTTCCGCTACTGCTCCCCCGCCGGCGAGCCCGACGATGCCGGCAACCCCAACGGGTCGCTGCGCAATATCGCCGGGATCCTCAACGACCGGCGCAATGTCCTCGGGCTGATGCCGCATCCCGAACGGATGGCCGACGCGGACCTCGGCGGGACCGACGGGCGCGGCCTGTTTGCAGGGCTGGTTGCGGCGTTGACATGATGACTGCGCGAATGGGCCAAGGGTCGTCGGACAGGTGATCAACGAAAAAGAAGCGCGCCTCCCTGCTGGCGCATCCTTGCCGCCGGGCGAGGATTTGCCGGAAATCGTAAGCCAGCACGGCCTGAGCGGCGACGAATACGCCAAGATCCTCGATATCCTCGGCCGCGCGCCGAACCTGACGGAGCTCGGCATCTTCTCGGTGATGTGGAGCGAGCACTGCTCCTACAAGTCGTCGAAGAAATGGCTGCGCTGTCTGCCGACCACGGGGCCGCGTGTCGTCCACGGCCCGGGCGAAAACGCTGGCGTGGTCGACATCGGCGACGGCCAGGTCGTCGTCTTCAAGATGGAGAGCCACAACCACCCGTCGTACATCGAGCCCTATCAGGGCGCGGCGACCGGGGTCGGCGGGATCCTGCGCGATGTCTTCACCATGGGCGCGCGGCCCGTCGCCAACCTCAATGCGCTTCGCTTCGGCGCGCCCGATCATCCCAGGACCCGCCACCTCGTCGCCGGCGTCGTCGCCGGGATCGGCGGTTACGGCAACTGCGTCGGCGTGCCCACGGTCGGCGGCGAATGCAGCTTCCATCGCGGCTACGACGGCAACATTCTGGTCAACGCCATGGCCGTCGGCATCGCCGAGCGCGAACGGATATTTCTGTCCGCCGCCAGCGGGGTCGGCAACCCGCTCGTCTATGTCGGCTCGAAGACGGGACGCGACGGCATCCACGGCGCGACCATGGCCTCGGCCGAATTCGACGAGGATTCCGAGGAGAAGCGGCCGACCGTTCAGGTCGGCGATCCGTTCACCGAAAAGCTCCTGATCGAGGCCTGCCTGGAGTTGATGGCGACCGATGCGATCGTCGCCATCCAGGACATGGGGGCGGCCGGCTTGACCTCGTCGTCGTTCGAGATGGCGTCGAAGGGCGGGCTGGGGGTGGAGCTCGACCTGGATCGCGTGCCGGTGCGAGAGGCGGCGATGAGCGCCTACGAGATCATGCTGTCCGAAAGCCAGGAACGCATGCTGATGGTGCTCAAGCCCGGTCGCGAGGGGGTGGCGCGGGCCGTGTTCGAAAAGTGGGAGCTCGACTTCGCGATCGTCGGCGAAATGACCGACAGCAAGCACATGGTCGTTCGCCATGGCGGCGAGGTCGTCGTCGACGTGCCCATCGATCCGCTGGCGGCGGCCTCGCCGGAATACAACCGGCCATGGCTGGCGACGCGGCGTCAGCCGGTCGTCGACGCGGCGTCGGTGCCGGCGGTCCCGCCGATCGAGGCGCTGAAGAGGTTGCTCGGCTGCCCGGATATCGCCAGCAAGCGCTGGGTCTGGGAGCAGTATGACCACATGGTCATGGGCGATACCATCGGCCGACCGGGCGGCGACGCCGCGGTCGTTCGCGTTCATGGCACCGGCAAGGCGATCGCCATCACCGCCGACTGCACGCCGCGCTATTGCCTCGCAGATCCGGTCGAAGGCGGCCGTCAGGCCGTGGCCGAGGCGTGGCGCAATCTGGTCGCGGCCGGCGCGACCCCGCTCGCGATCACCGACTGTCTCAACTTCGGCAGCCCGGAGAAGCCGGAGGTGATGGGGCAGTTCGCCGGCTGCCTCCAGGGCATGGCCGACGCCTGTCGGGCGCTGTCGTTCCCGGTCGTGTCCGGCAACGTCTCGTTCTACAACGAGACCAGCGGCGTCTCCATCCCGCCGACGCCGACCATCGGCGGGATCGGCCTGATCGCAAACGCCGCACGTCGCGCAACGCCGGCGCTCAAGGCCGACGGCGAGGTTCTGGTCCTGATCGGCGTCGAAGACGAGGACGGCGGCGGCTGGCTTGGCCAGTCGCTCTACCTGCGCGAGGTCGCGGGCCGCGAGGACGGCGCGCCGCCGGCGGTCGATCTCGCGCGCGAGCGGCGGGCCGGCGATCTGGTTCGCGGGCTGATCGAGGACGGCGCCATCGTCACCTGCCACGACATCTCCGACGGCGGCCTGCTCGTCGCCATCGCCGAGATGGCGCTGGCCGGCGCCCGCGGCGCGACGCTCGACGTATCCGGCGAGGGAAGCCTGCACGCCCGGCTGTTCGGCGAAGGACAGGGTCGCTACGTCATCGCCGCGGCAGCGGCGCAGTTGACCCATCTCGTCCAGCGGGCGGTTCGCGCCGGCGTCATGGCCAAGGTCATCGGCACCGTCGGCGGCAGTCGGTTGACTGTCGCGGACGGTCAGTCCATATCCTTGGCGGATTTGCGGGCGATCCACGAGGCTTGGCTGCCCGGCTACATGGCCGAAGCGGCAGAAGCGACGTAGGCTGTCGGGAGAACGATAATGGCGATGGAAGCCGGGGAAATCGAGCGGCTGATCAAGGACGCCTTGCCCGACGCCGAGGTCGTGATCGAGGATCTGCGCGGCGACGGCGACCACTACGCCGCCATGGTCACGTCCGCCGCTTTTGCCGGCAAGTCGCGTGTCCAGCAGCACCAGATGGTTTACGGCGCCTTGCGCGGGCGGATGGGGTCGGCGCTGCACGCGTTGGCCCTGCAGACGGGCGTCCCGGGCGATCGTCCGGCGTGAAGGCGCCCGCCACATTCCTTCGAACATGAGGTCGGTCCATGAGTGAAAACGTCGTCATCGACAGGATCCAGAAAGAAGTCGACGAGAACCCCGTCGTCCTGTTCATGAAGGGGACGCCGATGTTCCCGCAGTGCGGGTTTTCCGCGGCCGTGGTGCAGGTGCTGTCCGAAGCGGGCGTGAAATTCAAGGGCATCGACGTTCTGACCGACCCCAGCCTGCGCGAGGGGATCAAGCAGTACAGCAACTGGCCCACCATCCCTCAGCTCTACATCAAGGGAGAGTTCGTCGGCGGCTGTGACATCGTCCGCGAGATGTATGCCTCGGGCGAGCTTGAGCAGGTTCTGGACGAGAAGGACGTCCCGCGCGTCGCCTGAGCCGACATCCCGGCCCATGAGCATGAAGGCCTGAAGTGTCCGAGCGCCCGAACGTTCTGATTGTCGGCCTCGACCCGGCGGTCGTCGACTTCAGCCGGTGGCCCGGGCTTAGCGAGGACAAGCTGCGCACGACCTTGCAGGCCGAGCGCGAGGCTCTGGCTGCCGACGGCTATGACGTCTCCATCTGCTTTATCGATCATGGCGAAACGGCCGAGCGCGTGCTCGTCGAGGCCCTCGTCTGGGGTCGCTACGACGCTGTCGTGCTCGGAGCCGGCGTTCGCAAGGACGAAGAGCAGTTTCTGCTGTTCGAGAGGCTGATCAACATCATCCACCGCCACGCCGGCGACGCCGCGATCTGCTTCAACACCGGCCCGACCGACACCGCGGCCGCCGTGCGGCGCTGGATCTGACGCCGGCGCGCAAGCCGGGGGCGTTATCGAGGCAGCGGTTCGGTCCCTTCGCCGAGGATGGCGAGGTAGCCCTGGTAAGCGAAGACGCGGCTGCGCGAGCGGCCTGTTGTCTCTTCGACAAGCCCAAGCTTTACCAGTTGCTCAAGCGCTTTGTTTACCGTTGGCTGGGTCAAGCGCAACCGCCGCGCCGCCGCGGGAACGGTAACCAGGGCCTCGGACTGCAAGAGTTGATGCACCCGTAAGGCCGAGGCGGCGGAGCGGCCGAGGCCCTCGATCTTCCTTCGATCGTCAGCGAACAGGCTCAGGATTCTCTGTGCCGTCTGTGCGGCCTGCTCGGAGGTGTCCCGCACCCCGAGAAGGAAGAACTCGAGCCAAGTCTCCCAGTCGCCGACCTCGCGCACGCGCTGCAGCAGGTCGTAGTAGGCCTGCCGGTGGGTCTTGAAGTAGAGGCTGAGGTACAGGAGGGGCTCTCGGAGCACATCTTGTGCGCACAGCAAAAACGTGACAAGCAGACGTCCGAGCCTGCCGTTGCCGTCGAGGAAGGGATGGATCGTTTCGAACTGGACGTGCGCCAGCCCTGCCCGGATCAGGGCCGGCATGCCCGGCGGCGGCTCATGGAGAAAACGCTCCAATGCGCTCATGCAGGGCAGGACATGGTCGGGAGGCGGCGGAACGAACAGGGCATTGCCGGGACGGGTGCCGCCGATCCAGTTCTGACTGCGCCTGAATTCACCGACATCGCGATCGGCGCCGCGCCCGCGCTCAAGAAGGACGCCGTGAATCTCCCGGATGAGCCGCAGCGACAGTGGGAAGTCGTCGTCGCGCAGACGCCTGAGGCCGTGATCCATAGCCGCCACGTAGCTTGAAACTTCCTGAACGTCGTCGAGGGGAGCGCCCGGCGCCTCCTTTGCCTCAAACAGCAAGAGGTCGGACAAGGACGATTGCGTTCCCTCGATCTGCGAGGACAGCAACGCTTCCTTGCGCACGTACATATACAAAAACAGGTGCGGCTCGGGGAGAATGGAGGCGACGCCGTCAAGGCGGCCGATCGCGCGCTCCGCCTGCCCGAGAAGCTGTAGCAGCGACTCCATCCGGATCGGTGGCTCAGGCGGCAGCGGCGGCGGTACGAAGGCACGAACGCGCTCGCCGCCGACAGCCGTCTCCACGTGCGTTCCGAGCTGCGCCCCGACCCGATCCACGGCCACTGCCCCGTTGTGAAAGCCAGCTTTAACAAGCACCGGGCTTATTAAAGCAAAGGGCCGGAACCTTTAATAGCAGGGAGACGCTCGTTCGCAGCAAATCCGTCGGTGCTTACCGGGAACCTTGGGCCAGCGCGCTCAGGTTGACCCGCGCGGCCTGCGCGGCGGCACTGTCCGGCGCCACGGCGACCACCAGATCCCAGTCCGCGCGGGCACCGCTGCGATCGCCGTCAAGCTGGCGCAGAACCCCGCGCTCGAGCAACGCCTCGGGATGGCGCGGATCCAGGGTCAACGCCTTCTCCAGGTCCGCCGCAGCCCCTTCCATCTGGTTCAGCCGCCGCCTCGCGCTGGCTCGGAAGACGTAGGCATCGACCAGCCCCGGATCCAGCGCGATGGCGCTGTCGAGCTCGCCCGCCGCATCGCCGTAGCGACCGAGTTCCGCCTCCGCTTGCGCCTTGTCGATGCGGAGATCGGCGTCTTTCGGCGCGATCTCGACCGCCGCCGTAAGCACCTTGAGCGCCCGCTCCGCATTGCCGGCGAGGAGCCAGGCGTCGGCCGCCTGGTCAAGCAGGGCGGCGCGCAGGTCGACCCGGTCGGCCTTGCCGGCAAGCTCCTCGAACCGGCTCGCGCCGGCAGCGAACCGCTCCAGGCGCACGAGCGCGACCGCCGCGCAATGCCCGGCCGCGACGTCCTCTGCGTCGCCTTGCGCCTTGGCCTTCGCTTCGGCGCGATCCAGGGCCTTCTGCGGTTCGGTGTCGGTAAGCTGCATGCATTGGCGATACCAGCGCGCCGCCGCGACGTCGGCCGCGGGAGAGGGCTGCGCCGCTGCAAGCGCGCCGACGCGCAGCGCGATCATCGTCGCTGCCAGTACGGCGCTGGTCCGGGAAGCGCGCATGGTGCACCTTTGCGAGAGGATCGGCAGCGCCTAAGGTCTTCGCTCGCCGACCGCAAGGCAAGGGCGAATCGAGGGAGCGAACATGGCTGAGATGGCCTCGCGCCGCCGCCAGCAGCGGCTGTTCTGCTTTGGCTTCGGCTTCAGCGCGCAGGTGCTGGCGGAACGGCTGGGGCGGCTCGGGTGGGGCATCGCCGGGACCTGCCGGGACGCGGGCAAGCGTCGGGCGCTGGCCGCCCGAGGCGTCGACGCCTGGCTGTTCGATCGCGATCGGCCGCTGGAGAAGGCGCCGCTGGCGCTGGAAGGAGCGACGGCGATGCTGGTCTCGGCGCCGCCGGACCGGGCGGGCGACCCGGTGCTCGATCACCATGGCGGCGAGATCGCCGCGCTCGATCTCGACTGGATCGGCTATCTCTCGACGACGGGCGTCTACGGCGACACGGGCGGCGAAACGGTCGACGAAGACGCGCCGCTCCGCCCAAGCTCCGCGCGCAGCCGAAGGCGGGTTGCGGCGGAAGCCGCCTGGCTCGATCTCGGCCGCCGGCACGGCTTGCCGGTGCACGTGTTCCGCCTCGCCGGAATCTACGGCCCCGGACGCAGCGCGCTCGATCAGGTGCGCTTGGGCCGCATCCGGCGCATCGACCGACCCGGCCACCTCTTCTCGCGCATCCACGTCGACGATATCGCCACGGTCGCGCAGGCCTCCATGGCCCGGCCGCATCCGGGCCGCGTCTACAACGTCTGCGACGATGAGCCGGCAGCCCAGGCGGACGTCGTCGCTTTTGCCTGCAGCCTGCTCGGCGTCGAGCCGCCGCCGCCGATACCCTTCGCGCTGGCGACGCAGGAGATGTCGGCCATGGCGCTCAGCTTCTGGGCCGACAATCGCCGGGTTGACAACGCCCGCATCAAGGACGAGCTCGCGGTGACCCTGGCGCACCCCGACTACCGCGCCGGCCTGCGCGCCGTTCTCGCCGCCGAACGGCGCGCCGGTAAAAATTCGGGAGCCGAAGCCGGTCTATCTCGTTAATCCGTGCGCGCCCGCTTGACGCCTTTCTCCACGGGTCCTTCGTCGTATGGGATCCGCATTTATGACCGTGGTTGCGAGGCTGGGCTGGTCGCCGGAGATCACGCGACAAGCGAAACAACCGACGCGAATGAGGGAAATGATGAACATCCAAGAGGTGATGAACCAGGAGGCCGTCAGCATCGAGCCACGGGCGCTTCTCGTCGAGGCCGCGCGAAAAATGGTCGACAATGACATCGGCTTTCTGCCGGTCATCGACAACGGCATCCTGGCGGGCGTCGTCACCGACCGGGATATTGTTGCGCGCGGTGTCGCCGCCGCATGCAACCTGGCCCAGGCCGTCGTTGCCGATGTCATGTCGCGTGAGGTGGTCTGTTGCTTCGCCAACCAGTCCACCGATGAGGTCAAAGGCCTGATGGCGGAGCACGGCGTCAGCCGGCTGCCCGTGATCGACGACAGCCGCGCCGTGATCGGCATCGTCTCGACCAGCAACATCGACGGGCACGTCGCGCCGCGCAAGAAGAGCGTCCTCGTCACTTTCCAGAAGGAGAAGACGGACGCGTACGGCCGGGCGCACAAGGTGCCTGTCAAGACCGTCTACATCACCGGCAAGCCGACTAAGGAGGAGGCGGTCGAGGCCGCCGTACACCACTTCGAAAGCGAGCAGAAAACGTCTTGGGACAAGGCCGCCAACAGTATCGACGTGGTCGACGGACCCGAGGGACCGGGGGAAAAGGGCAACAAGCCAAGCTGAGCCCGTGCATTCGGGAGAAAATGTCACTCTGCGCCTCAACCCGGTCGAGAACCTCATGACACAACGAACGTCTTGAGCTATTCGGGCTGATCGCCGCGTTCGCGCGGTCGCCGTCCCGGGGTAGCTGGCATGAGCCCACCGGAAGCAGGAAGCTCCATCGCAGGCGTATCGCCGTTCGATCGCCTGGCGGAAACCGATCGGCTGCGGGTTTCGGAAGCGCTGACGCCCAGCCACTACGCCGCCGGCGCGACCGTCCTGAACCGCTGGCAAAGCCCGCCGCACCTGTTCATCGTTTCGGAAGGGGCGATCGAGGAGCAGGACGGGAGCGGGGCGGTCGTCACCTATCGCAGCGGAGAGATGTTCGATGCGCGGGGCCTGCTTCACGGCAGGAGCGAAAACCAGTTCGTCGCCCGCGCCGACAGCGTCTGTCAACTCTTGCCGGCGCAGCTCTTCACCGCTCTGGCGCGAAGCAACCCGAGCTTTCGCGCCTTCTTCCAGGACCAGATCAGCCGCAGCCTCGACGCTCAGGTCGCAATCCAGCAGCAGCGCGAAGCGGCCTCGCTGCTCACCGGTCGGGTTGGCGAAAGCGCCTTGCATCCGCCGATCTTCGTTGGCCCGGAAACGACCATTCGCGAGGCCATCGCGCGGATGCAGGTCGACGGCGTCAGCGCCGTTCTTGTTCGCCGCGAGGAAGGAGCCCGCTACGTCCGCGACGGCGCGATCGGGATCTTTACCGAGCGCGACGTCCGCGAGAAGCACCTGCTCATGGGCCTGCCGGAGACCACGCCGCTCGGCGAGATCACGCGCTTCGAGCTCCTGACGATCGATAGCGAGGACCTGCTTCTCAACGCGCTCATCATCATGACCAAATATGCGGTCCGCCATCTGGTCGTCCTGCGCGGCCGGGAAATCGCAGGTCTTTTCGAGCAGGCGGATCTGTTGCGCCGGCTGTCCAGTTCTTCGCTGGTCATCGCCAGCCAGGTCGAGCAGGCCGAGACGGACGCCGAGCTGAAAGGGGCCAGCGAAGCGATCCCGCGAATGGTCCGTTCGCTGTTCGAGCGCGGGGTCAAGCCACGCCACATCGCCCGGATGGTCACCGACCTCAATCGCAAGCTGTTTCGCCAGGTCTTCGAACGGGTGACGCCCGCCGAGGTTCGCGATCTCGCCTGCCTGATCGTCATGGGCAGCGAAGGCCGTGGCGAGCAGCTCCTGCGCACCGACCAGGACAACGGCCTGATCTTCCGCGCGCCGCCACCGGCAGGAGCCACCGCGACCGCGGCGAGACGGTTCACCGAAATGCTGCTCGACCTCGGCTACCCGCCGTGTCCCGGCAAGGTCATGGTCTCCAATCCGGTCTGGGCGAAGGCCGCCAGCGACTACGAGCGGGATCTTCGCCAATGGTTCGACCATCCCACCGGCGAAGCGTTCCTGAACCTCGCCATTCTCATCGACGCCGAGACGGTGACCGGCGACGCCAGCCTGCTCGCCGCGCTGAAGGCCCGCATTTTCGCGCAATACAAGGCCAGGCAAGGCCTGCTCAGCCATTTCGCGCGGGCGATCCTATCCTTTCCGACGCCGCTCGGGCTGTTCAACCGGCTGCACCTCGAGGAGAGCCCGCAAGGCCGCCGGCTCGACATCAAGAAGGGCGGGATCTTCCCGATCGTCCATGGCGTGCGCAGCCTTGCCGTGGAGTACCAGATCGAGGAAACCAACACCATCGCCAGGGTTCAGGCGCTGAGCGACCGCGGCCCCTTCGACCGGCAGACCATCGCCGACATCATCGAGGCCTTCGAGTTCATGTCGATGCTGCGCCTGCGCGCGCAACTTGCGGCGTGGGACCGAGGCGAGGCGGCGGACGCCTATATCCTGCCGGCCCAGCTCTCCCGCCTCGACCGCAATCTGCTCAAAGACTCATTGAGGATCGTCAAGCAGTTCAAGCAGGACATCAGCTACCATTTCAAATTGAACATGGTATCTTGAACCGAGACTGAGAGTGCGCCGCGAACGCCGCGAACATCGAAAGAACAACGCGCGCCGCGGACACCGCGCCAACAGGCGGCACTCTTCGGGAGGACACGGTTCCGGAGCCGCCGACAATGAAGCCTGCCTTCTGGCTGGTCTGCGTGGCGCTGACCGCGGCCGCCGCCGGCGTGGTCGCTGGCGCCGCCTGGCTGTGCTGGACGGCGCTGGATCCCGATCAGCAAGCGGCCGTGGCCGCCGCGCTCGCCCCCCACACCGGCGTGTTGATGATGGCGACGGCGCTGCTCGTCGTCCTCCCGGCCCTGGTCGTCATGGTCATGGCCGGGTTCTATGTCGCGCCGATGCGCGGGATGGCTGAGGAGGTCCGGGTGATCGCCGTCTCCAACGCCAAGCACCGGCTCAGGGTCGAAGGGCAGGCGGAGGTGCGCAAGGTCGCAGCCAATGTCAATCTTCTCGCCGAACGCTACCAGACGCTCCAGGAGGACGTCGCGCTCCGCATTCGCGACGCCAATGCGGCGATCGAGATCGAGCGAAACACCTTCGCCACCCTCGTCTCGAAACTGACCCAGGGCATCCTCGTCTGCAACCGCGACGGCCGTATCCTGCTCTACAACCAGCGCGCCCAGCGCCTGCTCGAGGGCGCCGAGCGCGAGACCGGCGGCGGCGACTGGATCGGTCTCGGCCGCTCCGTCTACAGCGTTCTTGACAAGAACGTCATCAATCATGCCCTGGCGACGATCGAGCACCTCGACCAGCAGGGAAAGTCGCGGCAAATGGTCCCGTTCGTCATCTCGCGGATTTCGGGACAGCTGCTCAACGTGCATCTCGTTCCCATTCCCGATCCGTCGGGCGCGTCCTATGGCTACATCCTGTCGATCGAGGACGTCACCCGCCGCATCAACAAGGAGACCCGCCGGGCGTCCCTGCTGTTGGCCCTGACCGAGGGGCACCGCTCGGGGATCGCCAGCATTCGCGGTGCGATCGAGGCGATTATCGCCTTTCCCGACATGGACGAAGAGGAGCGGACCCAGTTCCAGAGCGTGATCCACGAGGAATCGGTGCGGCTCAGCCAGCAGCTTGCCGAACTGGAGGAACGCTACCCCGGTGACCTCGACGCCCAGGGGCCGCTGCAGGACGTTCTCGGCAGCGATCTGCTCGCCGCCATCGAGCGCCATGTCGAGGATGCGATCGGCGTCGTCGTCGACGTCAGCGCGCCGCTCGAGCCGGTGTGGCTGCGCGCCGACAGTTACGCGATCGCCCGCTGCCTGATCTTCCTCATCGATCAGTTGCGCCGGATCTGCCGCGCCAGCGAGCCGAGTATCTCCCTCCACCACGGCCGCGCCCTGGTCACACTGATGCTCGAGTGGACCGGCGCCGCGCTCGACACGGAAGCCTTGCGCTCGTGGGGTTTGCGGCAGGTGATCGCCAGCGCCAAGGGCGGCTCGCAGAACCTTTTCGATGTGATCGAGCGCCACAGCGGCGCGATCTGGGCGCACCCCATTTCGCCCGCGGGTCGGCCATGCCTGCGCCTGGTTCTCCCCGTCGGCGGCGAAGACAGCGTCTCCGCGGTCTGGGGCGAAGAGGAGGACGATTCCCACGATTTCGATTTTCATCTTTTCGAGCCGGGCGGCGGGACGGCGGCGGCTCCGGACACACCCCTCGGCACGCTGAGCTTCACCGTGATCGACACCGAGACGACCGGCCTCGATCCCAGCGGCGGCGACGAGATCATCGCCATCGCCGCCGTGCGTATCGTCAACGGCCGGATCCTGCGTCGCGAGGTGTTCGATGTGCTTGTCAATCCGGGCCGGCCGATCGGCGCCGCGGCTCAGGCGATCCACGGCATTTCCGGCGAGATGCTCCGCAGCATGCCGCCGATCGAAGACGTGCTGCCGCGCTTCCACCGCTTTCTTGAAGATACGGTGATCGTCGGTCACAACGTCGCCTTCGACTTGCGCTTTCTGGAGCTCAAGGAGGGCAAGACGGGCCTGAAGTTCGCTCACCCGGTGCTCGACACCCTGCTTCTCGAACTGGTTCTCCATCCCAACCAGGAAGACAAGACGCTGGAGGCCATCGCCGGCCGTCTCGGCGTGACCGTGTCCGGCCGCCACACGGCCCTCGGCGACGCCATGGCAACCGCCGAGGTTTTCCTCGCGCTGATCCCGCTGCTCGCCGAGCACGGCATCCACAGCGTGCGCGATGCGCAGACGGCCTGTGACCGGCTGGCGATGGCGCAGGTCAAATACTGATGCCGGGCGCGTTCCGCCGTACCGGCGCGTCGCCGCCCGCGTTGGCCGGCGGCCTGACCAGGCCTGGCGTCTTGCGCCGTTTCATCCTGATCGTGGCCGCGGCCACCTTCGCCATGTTCAGCCTGTGGGCGGTGGTGCGGGAGTTCGTCAACGCGCCCCCCGGCGACTACGAAGTCCGCCAGGGCGACATCCTGCTCACCGACGGAAAATACGGCGAGGCGATCGAGCGGTTCGACGCCGCTCTGGCGGTGTCCCCCGATCACCGCGGCGCGATGATGGGCCGGGCGATCGCCCTGCTCCAGTCCGACCGGATCGGCGAAGCGGAAAGTGCCTTCGACAGCCTGATCGCCTTTCTCTCGACGGGGCTGGCCGCCGACGACCCCACGGGCCGGGCGGTGCTGGCAGGCGCCTACGCCAATCGCGGCATTCTCTACGATCGGACGGCGCGCTATGCCGAGGCGCTCGCCGATTACCGGCAATCGCTGGCCATCGACGCCGGCGCGGTCGAGGGCCCCGGCCTGTTCCAGAAAATCCTCTACGGCGAGGCCAAGCCTTCGACCATCGGCAAGCGCGCCGCCTACATCGAGAGCCAATTGGCCCTGCCGGAGGATCAGCGGCTCCTGCGGGTGCCGGAGATCGACGCCCGGCAGCGGATGCACAAACCCTAGGATCCGGGGCGTGAGGCCGCGGCGGCGAGCGCGGGCGGCCGGTCGAACCAGCGCAGGTGCTCGGCCAGCGCCACCACCTCGCCGATGACGAGCAGGGTCGGCGCCGCCAGATCGAGCGCCTCGACGCGATCGGCAAGACAGGAAAGGCTGGTGATCGTCACCTCCTGGTCGGGCCGCGTGCCATTGACGAGGATCGCCGCCGGCGTCGAAGCGCCGAGGCCGTGGGCCATGAGGCGATCGCAGATCTGGCGCACCGTTATGCGGCCCATGTAGATGACGAGCGTGGTATCCGCGACCGCGAGACTGGCCCAGTCGAGATCGAGCGGTTCGTCCTCCTTGGCGTGACCGGTGACGAAGCGAACGCCCTGGGCGATCCCGCGGTGGGTCAGCGGGATGCCGGCGTATGCGGCGCACCCGGATGCGGAGGTGATGCCCGGTACGATCTCGAAGGCGATGCCATGCGCGGCGAGATGCGCCGCCTCCTCGCCGCCGCGACCGAAGAGGAACGGATCGCCACCCTTGAGCCGGACGACCCTCCGGCCGCTGCGCGCCAGGCTGACGAGGAGCCGGTTGATCTGATCCTGCGGCATGTGATGGCGGCGGGCGACCTTGCCGGCGAAGATCCGGGTTGCGCCCGGCGGGATCAGCGCCAGGATCTCGTTGGACACCAGCTTGTCGTAGACGACCACTTCGGCGGCGGCCAACAGCCGATGCGCCTTGACGGTCAGAAGGTCCGGATCGCCCGGCCCGGCGCCGACGATGGAAACGCTCGAAGAGGGTCCCGCCATGATCCCCGTGTCCCGCCGCCGCCCGCCGGCGCGCCCCTCTTCCTAGCCACTGCGACGGAACCGGGCAAGCGCTTAGCGGCGGGCCGGCGTCAGCCGGGCATGGTAAAACCCCGGCGCCGGTCCTAGTATCCGGCGCGCAAGAGTGCAGACAGAGGGTGTATTTGCGTGGCCGATACCGTCGCCTTGCCGCTTCACCGCCGTTACCGGATCGTCGGCTTGTGGCTGTTCGCGCTGGCCGGAATGGTTTTCGTCATGGTGGTCCTCGGCGGCCTGACCCGCCTGACGAACTCGGGCCTTTCGATGGTCGAATGGCGTCCGCTCACCGGCTGGTTGCCGCCGCTGTCGGATTCGGCCTGGGAAGCGACGTTCCGCGCCTACCAGGCCACCCCCGAATATCGACACATCAACGCCGGAATGAGCCTCGGCGCGTTCAAGGGCATATTCTGGCTGGAGTTCATCCATCGCCTGTGGGGCCGGCTGATCGGCGTCGCCTTCTTCGTACCGTTTCTCGTATTTCTCCTCCGCGGTTGGCTCGACCGCAGGCTTGCGCCGCGCCTGGCCCTGCTCTTCGTTCTTGGCAGCCTGCAGGGCGCGCTCGGCTGGTTCATGGTCGCGAGCGGCCTGATCGACCGCCCGGACGTCAGCCAGTACCGGCTCGTCGCCCACTTTGCGGCCGCGCTTGTGATCTATGTCGCACTGCTTCGGATCGCCTTTGGCCTGGTCATCCGCACGCCGCCGTGGAACCCGTCGCGCGGGCTCGGCAAAGCGCCGCTCGCGTTGGGCGCCCTGGTCTTCGTGACGATGCTGTCCGGCGGCTTCGTCGCCGGAACCGATGCCGGCTTCGCTTACAACACGTTTCCGCTGATGGACGGGCGTCTTGTTCCCGAAGGCCTGCTGACGCTCTCGCCGGCCTATCTGAACTTTTTCGAGAACATTACGACGGTCCAGTTTACCCACCGGGTTCTGGCGACCTGCGCCGTCGCCGCCGTCGTCGCCTTCTGGTTCGCCACGCGCCGGCGCCCTTTGCCGCCGCGGGCCCGTATCGCCGTCAACGTCCTCTTCGCGATCGCTCTGCTTCAGGCCGGGCTCGGCATCTCCACCCTCGTTCTGGTCATGCCGACGGCGCTCGCGGCGCTGCACCAGGCCAACGGCGTTGCGCTCCTGACGGCGATCGTCTGGACCGCGTTCGAGTTGAGGCCGCTGGCGGCGGGCGCTCCGGCGCCGGTGGCCTATCGCCGTCCGGCGAGCGAAGCCGCCGTGCGCGAGACCGCCGGGACAGATGCTCGTCCCGGCGCGGCAGTGTCCGCAGGTCGAGCGCGCTGAAGCGCTTTACCTCCGACATTGTTCAACCCATATCCACAGCGATCCTCGCCTTGTTCCTGGCGCGCCCGATACTGTTCGGACCTTGCGGATGGTCGGCGTCTGTGTCGTCGCGACAGGAAGGTGAGTTTCAAGGGGTTTTCGATTAAGCTGAACACGCGACGCAGACCGTTGCTGGAGAGGAGGTCCAGGTGTTTTCCTGGAGGCACGCCAAGGCACTGTTGGTCGTTCTTTCGGCCCTGGTCTTCGGGGCGAGTCTTACGCCCGCGCTCAACGGCTGCGCCGGCGACCGCTCGGGCGCCGAACGAGTGGCGCAAGCGATCGGCGTCGATCCGTATCGGCTGGACGATGAGGGCGCCCGCGAGCTGGCCCGCTTCAACCATGCCTTCACCACCTACGCGGACAATCCCAGCGACGTCCGCGAGCTGAAGCAGTTTCGCGACGTCTACAAGCGGATCCGCGCGAACTACGTGACGCCTGTCAACGACACCACATTGATCGACGCCGCGCTCAAGGACGTCGACGAACGCCATGCGGCGCCAGGCTCGGTGCCGGCCGGCAGCCTGGTCGACGGCGCGCTTGAGGCGATGACGGCGTCGCTCGATCCTCACTCGGCCTATCTGGATCCGGACGCGCTGAAGGAATCCGAGCTGGTGACGACCGGCGAGTTCGGCGGCCTCGGCATTCAGGTCACCCAGGACGGCGACAAGATCAAGGTCATATCGCCAATCGAGGGAACGCCTGCGGAGCGGGCGGGTGTGCAACCCGGCGATCTCATCACCCATCTCGACCGCAAGGCCATTACCGGGATGAGCTTGCGCGACGCGGTTCACGCCATGCGCGGTCCGCCGGGCTCGCCCATCCTGCTGACGCTGAAGCGCGGCGAGAAGCAGCCGTTCGACGTCTCGATCACGCGCGACATCATCGCGATCCAGCCGGTGCGCTGGTCGGTGGAAAAGGACATCGGGTACCTGCGCATTGCGAGCTTCAACGAAAAGACGGCCGACGCGCTCGACGACGCGCTGACGGAGATGCGCAAGCAGCCGGGCGTGCGCGGTCTCGTCCTCGACCTGCGCAACAACCCCGGAGGCCTCCTCGACCAGTCGCTGGCCGTCGCCGACGCCTTTATCGACGACGGCGTCATCGTCTCGATCCGCGGCCGGGAGAAGGGCACGGGGCGAGCCTTCCAGGCGACCAAGGGCGACCTCGCCCGGGGCTGGCCGATGGTCGTGCTGATCAACGCCGGTTCGGCCTCGGCGTCGGAAATCGTGGCGGCGGCGCTGCAGGACCACGGTCGCGCCGTGGTCATGGGGACCCGCTCCTTCGGCAAGGGTTCCGTGCAGACGGTTCTGCGCCTGCCGCAGGAGGGCGCCTTGAAGCTGACAACGGCGCTCTACTACGCGCCGAAGGGCGAGACCATCCAGGCGCGTGGGGTCGAGCCGAACGTGCATCTGACCGGGGTCGAGGAGACGGGCGAGGACGCCCATGAGGTCGATCTGCCCGGCGCCCTGCCCGCTCAGGGCGTCATGCCGGAGGTCGAAGCGCAGGCAACGGTCGACGCCAAGGCCTGCCCTGCCGTCGGCAAGAGCCAGGACCGCGAGATCGGTTGTGCGGTGGTTTATCTCCAGTCCGGCTCGCCGGAGCGGTTCGTTGCCTCACTTGGCCGCCGTTCGGCGCTGTAGGCGTTCGGGATGCCAGCCTGAGTAGGGATTCCAGGTGCGCTTCGTCGGTGGTATCGGTCTCGGACTGATCATCGTTCTCTTCGCCGCTTGCGGCACGCCGGTGCGGACCTTCAGCGAAGCCGACGCGACGACAGATTTCTCCGGCCTGCGCACCTACGGCTGGCGCGACGAGGGCGTCGATATGCAACCGCCGGACGGCGCGTCGAACTCGCCCGGCGTTACCGCCCTGACCCTGCAGTCGATCCGGGACGCCGTCGGAGCCGGACTGGCGGAGCGGGGTCTGCGACCAAGCGATCCGCCGGACGTGCTCGTCGGGGTCCGTGCCGGTACCCGCGAGCGCCTGCAAACCACCTTCTGGGCTCGCGATCCGTTGATCGACCAACGCTTCGGCCCCAATCCCGGATGGCCGCTGACCGATCGGCGCACGGTCAACACGGTCGAGGAGAGCCTGATCGCCATCGACATTTTCGATGCCAAAACCGGCAAGGCGCTCTGGTCGGGGATCGGCTCGACGCCGGCGGCCTTGACCGCGAACGACCGGCAGACCCTCGACGAGGTCGTCGCCGAGATCCTTCGCGACTTCCCGCCGAAGCCCGCGCAATAGATCCGGCCATTCACCCGGTTACGGCTGAGGGCGGCCCTGAAACATGTCGCGGGTGATCTGTCGGATCAGCGCGGGCACCTTGCCGTCGCCCTCGCCGTCGACCTTGCCGATACGGCCCTCGACATTGGCGAGCACCTGCCCGCCCGCGCAGAAGCTGGCCAATGCCCGCACCGTGCCGCTGCCGTTTTCCGCGCCGCCCGGAACCGCCCCTGCGCAATTGCCGGCGCCGCCGGCGCCGCGCGGCGGGTTGAAGGCGACGACGACGCGCGTGCCGGGGTCCGCGGCGCGGGCCGGGTCGGCGGTGAAACGCGGGTCCGCGTGCCACGTCACCGCGTCCGTCATCGCCTCGACGACCATGTCCCGGATCGCCGCGTCATCCGCGGCGTACGGCCGGCCGCGGACTTCGACCAGGAGCGGCATCGCCGGCTGAGCGAACCGCCAGGCATCGTCCAGGCGCATGGTCACCGTCGTGACCGGCGCGTCGTCGCAGGTTGCCAGGACAGCGCCGGCTACGGCGAAGCCTGCAAGAAGTATGGGCCAAAGCCTCATCTCTGCCGTCCAACGGTCATATCGGCCGGGTGAAGGTGAACGCCCCGTGCATCTCGCCGTCGTTGTAACCGACCGCGGCGTCACCGGGATAGACCGTCCCGGTCGCTTGCGCAGGCCCCGCACAACTTTGGCATCGTGGCCGGATCAGGCAGATCGAAGCGCATGGCGGGTGCGTACGATCATTCTCCTTGCCGGGTATCTAGCGTCAATGTATATTAGAAAGACATAATGTTAACAGGGCGGCGCGGTCGACGCGCGGGCCGGTCAGGCCCTCAGGTTGCGGCAGGGAAGCGGTCATGCAGGCCTTCACTCCGGTTTCAGCCTTCTTCGGCGGAGTCATGATCGGCCTCTCCGCGGTCGGGCTGATGTTTCTGAACGGCCGCATCGCCGGCATCTCCGGGATCGTCGGGGCCGTTCCGGCAGCCGGCGCGGCGGACGCGGGTTGGCGGCTCGCTTTCATCGCCGGCCTGATCGCCGGGCCGTTCGTGCTTCTCGCAATCCAGGGTGCGCTGCCGCCGGTCGTCGTCGATGTGCCCATGCCGGCCGTGGTTGCCGGAGGTCTGCTCGTCGGGTTCGGCACGCGGCTCGGCAGCGGCTGTACCAGCGGCCACGGCGTCTGCGGCCTGGCGCGGCTGTCGCCGCGATCGATCGTCGCAACGGCGGTCTTTACAGGCACGGCCATGGCCACGGTCGCGCTCGTACGACACGGGCTGGGGAGCTGAACCCGTGAAGCGGATCCTCGCCGCCCTCGTCTGCGGGCTCCTTTTCGGGATCGGCCTGAGCTTGGCGCAGATGATCAACCCACAAAAGGTCTTGAACTTCCTCGACCTCGCCGCCGCCTGGAGCGGCGGTTGGGATCCGAGCCTGGCCTTCGTTCTTGCCGGCGCGATCGTGACCACGGCCGCCGGCTACCGCCTGGCCTTTCGCCGCAAACGCCCGCTTCTCGCCGAATCGTTCTCGCTGCCGACGGGCCGGCGGATCGATGCCAGACTGATCGTCGGCGCGACCGTCTTCGGCGCGGGCTGGGGACTGGTCGGGTTCTGCCCGGGTCCGGCCTTGGCCGCCCTGGGGCCCGGCTGGCCGCCGGCGGCCGTGTTCGTCCTCGCGATGCTCGCGGGAATGGCGGTCTTCCGCCTGCTGTTCGAGCGCCGAAGACCTCTCGGCCCGCCGCGAATTGCGGCAGGACATCGGTCGCCACCGATCGGCCTGACAGGCTCGCACCGCCCTTGACGAGGATCCCGACGAGGATCTCCATTTTCACCGTGTCGCGTCGGCCAAGGAGGGACTAGGTCCGGGTCGCAACTGCGAGATCGGCGAGGTCGAGCTCTTCCTCGAGCCGATGGAAAGCCTCGTCGCCGATCACGCCGCCATTTCGCATCGCCAACAGAGTCTTGCGGCGCTCGGCGAGGACCTTGGCGCGGAGCGCCTTCTCGGGCAACGTCGGCCGACCGTCCCCCTGACCGGCAGCGGCGGCGATGCGGCGCTCGGTATCCAGTTCCGCTTGCAGCATCTCGAACTCCCTCCCGGACTCGCCGCGCAAGGCGTCGAGGGCCGCTTCCGCCGTCGCGATCCGCGCTGCCCGCACTTCCCGGTCAACGGTCGCGTCATCGCCCATGCGAAGCGCAAGCACGAGCGGACGCAGGGTCAGCCCTTGAATAAGCAGCGTCCCGAACGTGACGGTGAAGGCCGCAAACAGCAGCATGCCGCGCTCCGGGAAGTCATGCGGCAGCGCCAGCGCGGTCGCGACCGTGACGAGGCCGCGGGTACCCGCCCAGCCGATGACGAGGCCTGTGCGCCAGCCCGGGAGCGGGCCGCCGCCGGGCGCTGCCGCACCGCCGCGTATGATCCGCCGATGCGTCCACAGCGCCGCTGTCATCGTCCAAAGCAGGCGCACCATGATCACCGTGGCGAGTATGGCGGCGCCGACGCCGAACCACCGCCGCAACTCCCCCGGTTCGGCCGCCGCAATGATCGGCCCCAGTTCCAGGCCGATCACGAGGAAGGCGAGCACGTTGAGGACGAGCACCGCCGTTTCCCACACAGCGTAGGACGGCAGGCGCAACCGGGCCGGCAGATAGCCCGGTGTCGAGCGAGCCAGCGTCATCGCGTAGGTGACCATGGTCAGGATGGGCGATAGCCCGCACCGCTCGGCGATCACCCAAACGCCGTAGGTGCTGACGAACTGGACGATGATGGACGACGGCGCATCGGCAATTTGCCGTGTCACCCGTCCGATCGCCCAGGCGAGCGCCCATCCCGCGATCACGCTGCCGAAGAGCGAGAGCAGGAACGCGGGCGCGATCGCCTCCGTCCCAAGCGTGCCGCCGGCGAGCACAGCCGCAACGGCAAGGCGGTAAATCAGGAGCGCCGAGGCGTCATTCAGCAGCGCCTCGCCTTCCAGTATCACCGAGATGCGGTGAGGCAGCCTGACGTCGCGAAGTACCGTCGTCGCCGCCACCGCATCGGGCGGGGCGACGATGGCGCCGATCGCGATGGCCGCCGCCCACGGGACGGTCGGGACGAGCGTATGAACCACAAAGGCTGTCGCGATGGTGGTCAGTCCAACAGCGATCAGCACGAGGCTGGCCACGGGCGCCCAGTGGCGCTTCAGATCGCGCAGAGACGTATCGTAGGCGGCATCGAGCAATACGGGCGCGATGAACAGGGCCAGCGCGAACTGGGGATCCAGGTGCAGGCCAAGGTCTACCGGCGCCACGGCCAGGGCGGCTCCCGCGATCGCGAGCAGGACCGGATACGGAAGCTTCACCTGACGGGCGACCGCCAGCAGGAAGACCGCGACCGCAAGCATCACGAGGATGATTTCGAAGACGCTCATGGCGTTCATCTTCGGCTCCGGCCAAGAGTCGCCTCAACCTCTCTCGCGCGCGGCCTCTGAAAGCACCCTGAAACGCGTCGCAGTCCCGTCCTCAGCGCGCGGGGGCGGCGGCGCCCGCGCGGCTGCGGCCGGCGAGGTAGCGGGCGAGGCGGCGGTGGGCGACGTCCGCCCGCGCATCCGCGCGCTGGCGGTCGCGCAGGACCACATCGACGTGCGCCATATGCGCGGCAGCGGCGCGGCGCGCCCGCTCGGGATCGCGGCCCATGATCGCGTCATGGATCTCGCGATGCTGGACCAGCAGCGCGTCGCGCGCCCCGCTGCGCTCGTACAGGGTGTTGCGGTTGAAGATCACGTCCTTGCGCAGCAGGTCGAGCAGGCCGCGGACGACGTGCAGCAGGATGACGTTGTGCGACGCTTCGGCGATGGCGATGTGGAAGTCGGCGTCGCGCTCGGCCTCCTCGCTCGGGTCATCGAGCGAATGTGCGGCCTCGATCGCCTGGAAGCGCTCGGCGATCGCGGCGCGGTCGTCTTCGGTGCCGCGCGCGGCGGCGTAGGCTGCGCTCATGCCGTCCAGGGTGGCGCGCAGTTCGATGAAATCGATCGCCGCCTCCGGGTGGCGCTGGAACACCTCGGCCAGCGAGTCGGCGAGGCCCGGCGCGATCGCGTCGCGCACGAAGGTGCCGCCGCCGTGGCGGGTCTCGACCAGGCCGGCCGTCTCGAGCTTCTGCAGGGCCTGACGAAGCGAGGGCCGCGACACGCTGAACTCCTGCGCCAGTTCACGCTCCGGCGGCAGGCGATCTCCCGGGGCGAGCACGCCCTCCATGATCATCGCTTCGAGCTCGCGGGCGATCACGTCGGACAGGCGTTCCTGCTTGATTTTCGCAAACGTCATAATGACCTCCCATGGCGGCTTTCCGGACCGGGCGCCCGTCCACGGCAGCGACTTTAGCGGTTCTCCACGACGCCGACAAGTCAAGTCAACAGACCACTGATCCACGTGCCGGCCCAGGACGGCTTTGCGAGCGGTGCAGACTTGGCCATAACTCCTTGTTTTGTAAGAGTCCATCCGCAGTCAGAGCGTTCGTTGGCGAAGGCTCGCCAACGAATTTAGAATTGGTCATACCATATATCCACTTGACCATCGACATTTCCGACGCGTAATGTTCGGATCAACAACGTCCCGGCGGGCACCGCATCGGCGGCTGAGAAAGCCGGGGCAAGACGACCAGGAAGCGAACCGGACGTCGAGACCAAGAACAACCGCGGCCGCAAAGACCGCGAAGGGTCGACGTTTCAACGGGAGGACACGCGAGATGGCTCAGGCCAAGACCAACGTGCAATTTGCGCCCGCGTCGACCTATGACGCGCTGGCGGAGGCCCTGGCCTCCTATATCCCCGGGAAACGGTTGATCCGCGATCCGCTCCGGACGCTGGCCTACGGCACCGACGCCAGCTTCTACCGGCTGATCCCCAGCATCGTTGCGGTGGTCAACAGCGAAAGCGAAGTCGAGCAGCTCCTCCGCCTGTGCCAGATGTACGGCGCGCCCGTCACCTTCCGCGCCGCCGGCACGAGCCTCTCCGGTCAGGCAGTCACCGACTCGGTCCTCGCCGTCCTCGGCGACGACTGGGGCGACGTCGATATCAGCGCCGACCGCGAGACGATACGGTTGAAGCCCGGCGTCCTCGGCTCCGAGGCCAACCGCCGCCTCGCTCCGTTCGGGCGCAAGATCGGACCGGATCCCGCCTCCATCAACGCCTGCAAGATCGGCGGGATCGCCGCCAACAACGCCAGCGGCATGTGCTGCGGAACGAGCCAGAACAGCTATCGAACCCTGGCGTCAATGCGGGTGATGCTGGCCGACGGAACCCTGCTCGATACCGGCGATCCGGCCAGCCGCGAGGCCTTTCGTCACAGCCGCCGCGACCTGTGCGACGGCCTTGCCGCCCTCGCCCAGCGCACGCAGGCGGACGATCCTCTGGCCGAGCGGATCCGGCGCAAGTTTTCCATCAAGAACACCTGCGGTTACAGCCTCAACGCCCTGGTCGACTTCACCGATCCGATCGACATCCTGCAACACCTGATGATCGGCTCCGAAGGCACCCTCGGCTTCATCTCCGAAATCACCTACCGGACGGTGCCGGAGTACGCCAACAAGGCGAGCGCACTGATCCTTTTCGCGAGCGTGGTCGACGCCTGCAATGGCGTGACCCGGCTGAAACGGGCGCCCGTCGCCGCCGTCGAACTGATGGACCGGGCAAGCCTGCGTTCGGTCGAAGACCAGCCGGGAATGCCCGACTTCATCCGCGGCCTGGCGGACGGCGCAACCGCGCTGCTGGTCGAAACCCGGGCCGAAAACTCCGAGGCGCTGGCCGCCAACATCGACGCCGTCGTCGGGATCATGGCCGACGTGCCGACGATGTTGCCGATCTCCTTTACCGACAAGCCCACGGAATTCGACAAGTTGTGGAACATTCGCAAGGGGCTGTTCCCCTCGGTCGGCGCCATGCGCGAAACCGGAACGGCGGTCATCATCGAGGACATCGCCTTTCCGATCGAGCGCTTCGCCGCGGCCATTGCCGATCTGCAGGATCTGTTCGTCGAGTACGGCTACGGCGACTCGATTCTTTTCGGCCATGCCCTGGAAGGCAACCTCCACTTCGTCCTCACCCCCGACCTGGGCCGTCCCGCCGAGGTCGAGCGCTACAGCGGGTTCATGGACGCGCTCAGCCGGCTTGTCATCGACCGCTACGACGGCGCGTTGAAGGCCGAGCACGGTACGGGGCGGAACATCGCGCCCTTCGTCGAGCATGAGTGGGGCGAGCAGGCCTATCAGCTCATGGTCGAGATCAAGCGGCTGTTCGATCCCGACGGCCTGCTCAACCCCGGCGTGATCCTCAACGACGACCCGCAGGTTCACCTCAAGAATATCAAACCGCTGCCGGCGGCGGACCCGCTTGTCGACACCTGCATGGAGTGCGGCTTTTGCGAGCGGATGTGTCCGTCCCAGGGCATGACGCTGACGCCGCGCCAGCGCATCGTCGGCTGGCGCGAGATCTCCAGGCTGCGGGCGGCGGGCGAGACGGACCGGCTGGCGGAACTGGAAGATCTGTACGCCTACCAGGGCCTGGAGACCTGCGCCACCTGCGGTCTGTGCGCGATCGCCTGCCCGGTCGGGATCGAGACAGGGTGCCTGACCAAGAAGATTCGCGGCCAGCGGGTGACGCCTGCACGCAGGCGGATGACCGGCTGGGTCGCGGATCATTACGGCGGCAGCCTCGGCGTCGCGCGCCAGGCTCTCAGCGCCGGCAACCTCGCCACCCGCGTTGTCGGCCCGGAAACGATGGAAAGCGTCACGCGAACCCTGCGGCGGATGAGCGGCGACAGGTTGCCGGTGTGGTCGAAGGCGATGCCGACGGCCGTGCGCTTCGACCCGGACGCCCGGGCGAACGGCGCGAACGGGTTCGGTCGGGAGAGCGAACGGCTCGAGGTGGTCTACCTGCCGAGTTGCGTGGCGCGGACCATGGGCCCGGCGCAGGGCGACCCGGAGACGCAGTCGCTGCCGGCCAAGACGCAAGGACTGCTGGAAAAGGCCGGCTACACCGTCATCTACCCGAAGGGGCTGAGCGGGCTGTGCTGCGGCCAGCCGTTCGAAAGCGGCGGCCAGGCCGAGACGGCGAAGGCGAAGGCCGAAGAGGTCGCCCGGGCGCTGGCGGACGCCAGCCGCGACGGCCAGCTGCCGATCGTCTCCGACACCAGCCCCTGCTCATACCGGCTGAAGCAGGCGCTGCCAGAACATCTCCGTCCCGCCGACATCGTCGAATTCATTCACGACCGGCTGATGGAGCGGCTGACCTTCAAGAAACGGGAGGGCGCCGTCGCCCTGCACCTCACCTGCAGCGGCCGGAAAATGGGGCTGGAAGGCAAGCTCAAGGCGATCGGTTCCGCCTGCGCCGAAACCGCCTTTCTTCCCGCCACCATCGGCTGCTGCGGCTGGGCCGGCGACAAGGGCTTCACCACGCCCGAGCTCAACGCCCACGCCCTGCGGTCGCTGAAGGCGGAGCTGCCCGAAGGCTGCGAGGCGGGCTACTCCCACAGCCGGACCTGCGAGATCGGCCTGTCCATGCACGCCGATGTGCCATACCGGTCGATCGTCTACCTGGTCGACTCCTGCACCGCGGCGCGCCCGCCGGACTGATCCGGACCGATCTCCGGCGTTCCGTACGTCGTTCCGCCCAGCGATGGGCGGAAAGACCTCAGACCTTTCGACAAACCCAGCACTTCAACAACCAATGTGCCGGCAGCGGCACTGCACGGGGAGGAAACCCATGGACCGAAGTCAGTTGCTGGACGCCATCGTCGCGATCGCGCCCATCGTAATCCTTATCTACATGATGACAAAAAAGAACAGCGTGCCGTCGTATATCGCCCTGCCGATCGCGGCACTCCTCGTCTATATCGCCAAGCTGGTCTACTTCGGCAGTGACGCCAACCTTACCAACGCGACCATTATCGCCGGCCTGCTGACGGCGTTCGTGCCCATCTTCATCATCTGGGGCGCAATCCTGCTGTTCAAGACGATGGAGCATACCGGCGCCATGGACACCGTCCGGGGCTGGATCACCTCCGTCAGCCCCAATCCGGTGGCGCAGCTCATGATCATCGGCTGGGCCTTCGCCTTCCTGATCGAGGGCGCCAGCGGCTTCGGCACCCCGGCGGCGCTGGCGGCGCCGATCCTCATCGGCCTCGGCTTCTCGGCCCTGCCGGTCGCCTGCTTGACCCTGGCGATGAACTCCGTCCCCGTCACCTTCGGCGCTGTCGGCACGCCGACATGGTTCGGCCTCGGCCAGCTCAAGCTGCCGCCGGACGTGCTTCTTCAGGTCGGCATCAACTCGGCGATCATTCACTCGGTGGCGGCGCTGGTCATCCCGCTGATCGCGCTTTCGTTCGTCGTCTCATGGCGACAGATCCGCGCCAACATCGTCTTCGTTTATCTCAGCATTCTGAGCTGCGTCGTTCCGTACCTGATCATTGCCTTCTTCAACTACGAGTTTCCCTCGCTGATCGGCGGAATGATCGGACTGTTCGTCTCCGCCGGCCTCGCCCGCGCCGGTATCGGGCTGTCGCGCGACACCACCGCCGCCGCCACGACCGCTGCCGCATCGCCGGCCCCGGGTCGGCCGAGCTCGGCGTCCGGAGGCTTCGCGACGCCGCAACCTGGTTTCGCCGAAGTCGCGCCGGCCGCCTACGCTGCACCGCAGATGAGCCTGGCGAAGGCCTTCTTTCCGCTGTGGGGCACGGTGCTCGTCCTCGTCGTCACCCGCATCCCCGAACTGGGCCTGAAGGGCCTGCTGAACGCCACCGAGCCGGCGTTCCAGGCAGACCTCGGCACGCTTGGCCAGCTCAGCGTCAGCGCCGCCCTGGTCGCCAAACTCTCCAACATTTTCGGGACGACCGCCAACTGGGCCTTCAACACGCTCTACATCCCGGCGTTCATCCCGTTCTTCCTCGTCGTCGGCATCTCGCTGCTGCTGTTCCGCACGGACCGGGCGACCACCAACGCCATCTTCGGCGAGACCTACGACCGCATGAAAAAGCCGATCCTGGCCCTGCTCGGCGCTCTGGTCATGGTCAGCCTGATGCGCGCCGGCGGCGACAAGGCCCTTGTCATCGTCATCGGCCAGGCCTTCGCCGACGCCTTCGGCCACGCCTGGCAGTATGTCGCCTCCTATCTCGGCGCCATCGGCGCCTTCTTCTCCGGCTCCAACACCGTCTCGAACCTGATGTTCGCCGGGATCCAGAAGTCGATCGCCGAGAGCCTCGGGCTCAACGTGCCGCTTGTTCTGGCGCTGCAGTCGGTCGGCGGAGCCATGGGCAACATGGTCTGCATCAACAACATCGTCGCCGTCTGCTCGATCCTCGGGATCCTCAACATGGAAGGCTACATCATCAAGCGGACATTCGTGCCGATGTTCATCTACGGCATCATCGCCGCGGTGGTCGGCGTATTCCTCGGCTGAAGCCCGGGGCAAGCGGCGCGGGCTTTGCCGCGCCGGCGAACCGGACCATATGGGAGACGGGCGCAACGGCGCCCGTCTTATCCTCGTTCGGACGGACTGGAAGATGACCGACTGGACGGACTTTTCCGACGCTCTCGATCTCGGCCCGCTGGTGCCCGCGGCTTTCGCCCGCTACAGGCAGGCCGTCATCGACGGAATGATGGTGTTCCTCGATCGCCTGCCCGAGGAGCAGACGGCGGCGATCCTCTTCGATCAGGCCATGCTCGGCGAGGACGCGGGGATCGGCCAGCGTCTCGTCGCAATCGCCCGCCATTGCCCGGCGCTGCACAAGCTGGCGCAGGTGCTCGCCCGCGACCGGCGGCTGCCGGCAGACCTCCGCCGGCACCTGCAGACCCTCGAGACCTTGCCGGCGAGCCACGACACGCCGTGGCTGCGGGGCGAAATCGAACGCGAGATCGGCCCGCTTGCGGCGCTCGATGTCACCCTCGGCGCGGCGCCGTTGGCCGAAGCCAGCGTCGCCATCGTCGTGCCTTTCCTCTGGCATCAAGGGGGAAGGGCGAGGCCGCGACGCGGCGTCTTCAAGCTCCTGAAACCGGGGATCGAAGCGGTCCTCGAGCGGGAACTGGTGGTGCTGCAGGAGATCGGCGGCGTCCTCGACGCGCGCTGCCAGGACTACGGCCTGCCGTCGATCGCCTACGAGGATTCGTTCGCCCAGGTGCGCGACCTGCTCCGCGGCGAGGTCCATCTCGATCTCGAGCAGCGGCACATGGTCGAGGCGCGGGCCGTCTACGAAGGGCTCGATACGGTCCAGGTGCCGGAGGTGTTCGCCTTCTCGACGCCGCGGCTGACGGCGATGGAGCGGATCGACGGCGGGAAAATCACCGACGTCGCCGACCTGCCCGGCAGCCGTCGTCGCCGTCTGGCCGCCGACATCGTCGCCGCCCTGATTGCCCGGCCGATCTGGTCGGAGGCCGACGCGAGCCTGTTTCATGCCGATCCGCACGCCGGCAACCTGATGCTGACCCCGACCGGCCGCATCGGCCTTCTCGACTGGAGCCTGGTCGGCCGGCTCGACAAGCACGAGCGGGTCTGCCTGACGCAAATCCTCATCGGCGCGTTGACCATCGACCCGGAGCGGATCGCCGCCGGGATCGCGGATCTCGGTCGGCCAGAGGGCGGGATCGAGACGCTGCGCGCCATCGTCGAGGCGAGCCTCGGGCCCGTGCGCGCCGGGACCTGGCCGGGCCTCGCCTGGCTGACCGACCTGATGGACGCCACCGCGACGCGGGCCAGCGTTCGCTACGGCGCCAACCTGATCGTCTTTCGCAAGGTGTTGCAGACGCTGCAGGGCGTCGTCGCCGATGTCTGCGAGGAGGCGGGGACCGACGCCGCCATGGCCGAGGCCTTCGTCGGACACCTCGCCAGGGAATGGCCGGCGCGGCTGGTTGCGCGCCCGTTCCGCCGCGATTTCGCGACCCACATGTCGAATGCCGAACTCACTCATCTTCTGGCTTCCGCGCCACTAATGGCCGCGCGGATGTGGTCGGGCTGGGCGGCGCGCACGGCCGGTCTCGGGCCCGTCGCGCTTTCCGACTAGGAGTAGCCATCCGGCAGGGCCGGTCACATGATGCTTCGGCAGTGCATGGTCTGATTGGGCAACGCGCATGTCTCGGACGGACAGATCGTTCGACGGATCAATCCCCGAACTTTACGACACCTACCTGGTCCCTCTGATCTTCGAAGCCTACGCCGATGACATGGCGAGCCGCGTGGCGGCGCTGCAACCCGACGCGGTATTGGAGACTGCCACCGGCACCGGAGCGGTGACGCGGGCCCTGGCTCCGCTGCTGAAAGAGGGCGTGCGCTATGTCGCCACGGACATCAACCAGCCGATGCTGGAGCGCGCCGCACGCATGCAGAGCAACGCGAAAGGCATCGAGTGGCGGCAAGCCGACGCCATGAGCCTGCCGTTCGAGGACCGGTCCTTCGCTGCTGTGTGCTGCCAGTTCGGGGCAATGTTCTTTCCGGATCGCATAGCCGGCTATGCGGAGACGCGGCGGGTCCTTCGCCCCGGCGGACAGTTCGTCTTCAGCGTCTGGGATCGAATCGAAGAGAACGAATTCGCGGACCTGGTGACACAGGCTGCGGCTTTGAGCTTCCCCGACGATCCGCCACGCTTCCTCGCCAGGACCCCGCACGGCTACCATCACGCCGAGCGGATCACCCTCGATGTCCGTGCGGCCGGCTTCAAGGACGTGGGCCTCTTCACGATCGCGGAAAGGAGCCGCGCGCCTTCCGCCCGCCATGTCGCGATCGCCTATGTGCAAGGCACGCCCCTTCGCAACGAGATCGAGGCGCGGGACGCGAGCCGGCTTGAAGACGTAACCGAGACGGCTGCCGGCATGATCGCGGAGCGTTTCGGCGCGGGGCCGGTCGAAGGCAAGATCCAGGGCCACGTCGTGGTCGCCCAGGCGTGACCGATCCCGGGCGCCGCCGCGACCCCGGCCGGCGGCGTCTCGCCGCCGTCCTCAAGGCAGCGATGACAGACACGGGGTTGCTCCCTATGATGCCGGCCCGTCGCTTGCGGCCGAAGGCCATGCCCAGCCGCGGCGCGCCGGCGGCCGATGATCGTCCGCCGCAGGCCAGGACGCTCGAAGGCTAAGGACCAGGCGCCATGACCCCACGCACCGCCGTCATGATCTGCGGCCACGGCAGCCGCTCCCTCGCTGCCGTCAATGAATTCAACATGCTTGCCCACCATCTCCGCCGGCGGCTGCCTGACTACGACGTCGACAGCGGCTTTCTGGAGTTCGCCCGGCCGACGATCCGCGATGGCCTCGAGGCGCTGCGAGATCGCGGAGCGGAGCGGATTCTCTGCCTGCCGGGGATGCTGTTCGCCGCCGGCCACGTCAAGAACGACCTTCCCTCCGAGATCAATGCTTTTGCCGCCGAGCATCCGGCGATCGAACTCAGGTACGGTCGCGACCTCGCGATCGACACCCGACTGCTGCAGGCTTCGGCCGCCCGCATCGAAGCGGCGGAGCGCGCGGCGCGCCAACGGGCGGAGCGGAAGGAAACCCTGCTCATGGTCGTCGGGCGCGGCACCAATGACCCCGACGCCAATTCCAATGTCTCCAAGGTCGCACGAATGCTGTGGGAGGGAATGGGCTTCGGTTGGACGGAGGTCAGCTACAGCGGCGTCGCCTTTCCGCTGGTCGACGCCGGTTTGGATCATGCCGTCCGCCTCGGCTATCGGCGCATCATCGTCTTCCCCTACTTTCTGTTCACCGGAATCCTCGTCGAGCGGATCTACGCTCACGCCGACGCCTGCCAGGCGCGCCGTCCGGACGTCGAGATCGTCAAGGCCTCCTACCTCGCGGACCATCCGCTGGTCATCGACACCTTCGTCGAGCGTGTCGGCGAGATGCTCACCGGCGCCAACGTGATGAACTGTCAGCTCTGCAAGTACCGCGAGCAGATCATCGGCTTCGAGCAGGACCAGGGGGCGCCGCAGGTCGGGCACCATTTCCATGTGCGCGGGATCGGCACCGATGGCGATCACGATCACGCCCACGGTCATGCGCATGCCCACGATCACGCGCATGCTCACGATCACGACCACGATCATGCGCACGCGCACGATCATTCTCACGGTCATGCGCACGCTCACTCTCACGCGCAACGACACGCTCGCAGCCCCGCCGAGACCCATGCCGGCGCCGACGCGGCGGCGGGCGCCGCCAATCCGCCGAGAACGGTTGCGGAGCGATCGTGAGCGCAATTTTCGACGCCTACGTGATGGTCGACTGGAGCGCGTCGTCGGTGCCGAAGGTTGGCGCCGACAGCGTCTGGATCGGCGTTGTCGAACGCGGCGGATCCGCAGCATTTCCGCGCCTGATAAACCCGCCGACGCGTCACGCGGCAATGGAGATCCTGGCGGACATCCTCAGCGACATGGTTGCCCGCGACCGGGTCGTTCTCGTCGGCTTCGACTTCGCCTTCGGCTACCCCGCCGGTTTCGCCCGACGTCTGCGCCCCGCCGACGGAACCTGGCGCGGGGTATGGAAAGACATCGCCGCGCGGATTCGCGACGGCGGCGACAACACCAACAACCGCTTCGCCGTCGCCGCCGCCTACAACGAAACCGTCTCCGGCGGCGCCTTCCCCTTCTGGGGCTGCCCGGCCGCCGCCGCCGGTACGGCGCTGGCCAAGACCAGACCGGAGGGCTACGGCGAAGAGACCTTTCGCGAGTACCGGCTTGCCGACGGGGCGGCGAACGGACCGCAGCCGGTGTGGAAGCTCGCCTATCAGGGCAGCGTCGGCGGCCAGACGCTGCTCGGCATCGCCGCCCTGCAGCGGCTTCGCCACCATCCCTGGATCGCCGAGGTCGCCCGGATCTGGCCCTTCGAAATCGGGCTAGGCGCGCTGGAGCGACCGCAAGCCGGGGACTGGCGGGTTCTGTTCGCTGAAGTCTACCCGTCGCTTTTTCCCGTCGCCCATAGCGACGACGTCAAGGACGCCCGTCAGATTCGCGGAACGCTCGACCATCTGGTGCGCCTCGACGACGCCGATGCGCTGGCCGCCCTGTTCGCCGGCCCGCCGGGCTTCAGCGAGCGCGACCGGCGGTTGATCGAGACCGAGGAGGCCTGGATCCTCGGGATAGAGGCGATGGGGGGACCGGAAGACGGGTCGGGACCTCGGCCGGAGGATCGGCCGAAACCCCGGTACACCTACGTCCGCGACCCCGAGGAGATCTATCGGCTTTCGTTCGCGACCGTCCGCGCCGAAGCCGACCTTGCCGCCGTTCCGCGCGATATGGAGGCGGTCGCGGTGCGTCTGATCCATGCCTGCGGCGATCCGAAGATCATTGCCGACCTCGCCTTCAGCGCCAACGCGGCGCAGGCCGGGCGGGCGGCGCTGGCCGCCGGCGCGCCCCTGCTTGTGGACACCGAGATGGTCGCCGCCGGCATCATCCGCTCGCGCCTGCCGACGCAGAACCGGGTGATCTGCTGCCTTGGCGACGATGGCGTCGCCGAGGCAGCTCGCGCCGCCGGGACGACGCGGTCGGCCGCCGCGGTCGACCGCTGGGCGCCCCATCTCGCCGGCGCCGTCGTCGCCATCGGCAACGCGCCGACGGCACTGTTCCGACTGCTCGAACTGATCGACGCCGGCGCGCCGCCGCCGGCCCTGATCATCGGCCTGCCCGTCGGCTTCATCGGCGCCGCCGAAGCCAAGGATGCGCTGATCGCTCATCCCGCCGGCGTTCCCTACATCGCCCTGCGCGGACGTCGCGGCGGCAGCGCCTTTGCCGCCGCTGCGGTCAATGCTTTGGGGATTGCCCCCACGCCCAGCCACTCCTGGGTGCGCGCGTGATCGCGGGGCCGCGCCCGTGGCTCAGCGTCGTCGGCATCGGCGATGACGGGCTGGACGGCCTGAGTCCCGCCGCTCGCGCGACCGTCGCCGACGCCGAACTTCTCGTCGGCGGTGCGCGTCATCAGGCGATGGTCGCCGACAGCGCGGCCGAGCGCCTGACCTGGATCGGCGGTCCGGACGCGACGATGGACGCGATCGAGAGGCGGCGCGGCGGTCGGGTGGTCGTTCTGGCCAGCGGCGATCCGATGTGGTTCGGCGCCGGCGCCACCCTGGCTCGCCGCTTCGCGCCGGCCGAGATGCAGATCCTGCCCGCGCCCGGAGCCTTCAGCCTTGCCGCCGCTGCCATGGGCTGGGCCTTGGCGGAGGTCGAGACGCTGAGCGTTCACGGCCGGCCGCTCGAAAGCCTCAAGCTGTTCCTCTGCCCCGGCGCGCGGCTGCTTGTACTCAGCCGCGACGGCGACAGCGCGGCCGAGGTCGCGGCGCTGCTGTGCGCATGCGGCTTCGGTCCCAGTGAACTGACCGTGCTCGAACACCTGGGCGGGCCACGAGCCCGGCGCCATGACGGGACGGCCCAGTCTTGGGACCGGCCGCGCGGAGCGGATTTGAACACGCTCGCCATCGTCTGCCGGCCGGGTCCGGAGGCGCGGCTCTATTCGACCGCGCCCGGCTTGCCGGACGAAGCGTTCGCCCACGACGGGCAGCTGACCAAGCGCGAGGTCCGGGCGCTGACGCTGGCGGCCTTGGCGCCGCTGCCGGGTCAGGTTCTGTGGGATGTCGGCGCCGGCGCCGGGTCGGTCGCGATCGAGTGGCTCCGCGCAACGCCCCGCACCCGCCCGGCGGGAGGCCGCGCCGCGCGTGCCATCGCCGTGGAATCCGACGCCCGACGATGTGCGGTCATGGGCGGCAACGCCGCCGCCCTTGGCGTGCCGAAGCTGGAGATCGTCCACGGCGAGGCGCCGGCGGCGCTCGCGGGTCTCGATTCGCCGAACAGCGTCTTCGTCGGCGGCGGTCTGACCAGGCCCGGCCTGCTCGAAAGCTGCTGGCGGGCGCTCGCCGCCGGCGGCCGGCTTGTCGCCAATGCCGTCAGCATCGAAGGCGCGGCCCGCCTCGCCGACTTCCGCAGCGAGAACGGCGGCGATCTGATCCGCCTGGCCGTCGCCCGCGCCGACGCGCTCGGCCGCTTCACCGGCTTCCGGCCGCTGCTCGAGGTCGTCCAGTACATCGGGATCAAGCCGGGAATCCAACCATGAGCGGCACCCTCTACGGGCTCGGCATCGGTCCGGGGGATCCGGACCTGATCACCGTCAAGGCGAGGGACGTGCTTGCCGCCGTTCCGGTGATCGCCTATCCGGCGCCGGAGGGCGCAGACAGCCTTGTCCGGGCCATCGCCGACCGCTACGTCCCGGCCGGCCGCCGCGAGATCGTCATCGCGACGCCGATGGTGGCAGAGCGTTTTCCGGCCGCGGAGGTCTACGAGCGCTACGCCGGGATCATCGCCGGGCACCTCGACGAAAGCCTCGATGTCGCGGTGCTTTGCGAAGGCGATCCGTTCCTCTACGGCTCATTCATGTACCTGTATGAGCGTCTGGCCCCCCGCTACCCGGCGAAGGTGGTCCCGGGGGTCTCGTCCCTGGGCGCGGTGGCCGCCGCCGCCGGCGTCCGCCTCGCCTCGCGCGACGAGGTTTTGAGCGTACTGCCGGCGACCTTGGCCGAAGACGAACTCGAAGCCCGGCTCGCGCTCGCGGACGCGGCGGCGATCATGAAGGTCGGCCGCCACTTGCCGAAGGTCCGCCGGGTGCTGGCCCGGCTCGGCCTTGCCGGCGCCGCCCGCTACGTCGAGCGCGCAAGCATGGTCGAAGAAAAGGTCCTGCCGCTCGATGCGGTCGGACGCGACGGCGCCCCGTATTTCTCGATGATCCTGGTGCGTCGGGCCGAGGCCGAGGCCGCCGCGGCGGCTGCTGGATCCGGCCGGCGGCCAGAGCCGAGGCGCACGGAGCCGAAGCGCCTGCAGCCGCTGCCGGAGGGCGCCGCTCTGGTCGCCCTTTCGCCCGGCGGGCTGGCGCTGGCCCGCCGCCTGCAGCCGATCCTGCCGCAGAGCCGGATCCATGGCCTGAGCGGGCGGGCCGAGGGCGGCGACGAGGTTTTCGCCGAGACGGCGGCGCATCTTCGCGCCCTGTTCGCCGCCGGCACGCCGATCGTCGGCATCTGCGCCGCCGGGATCCTGATCCGGGCGCTGGCACCGCTCCTTGCTGACAAGCGCGCGGAGCCGGCGGTTGTCGCGATCGGCGAGAGCGGCGGCGCCGTCGTGCCGCTGCTCGGCGGTCACCATGGCGCGAACCGCATGGCCGCCGCGCTCGCGGCGGCCACCGGCGGCGCACCGGCGATCACCACCGGCGGCGACGTTCGCCTCGATCTTGCCCTCGACGATCCGCCTCCCGGCTGGCGACTCGCCAATCCCGCCGCGGCCAAGACGATCACGGCGGCGCTGCTCGCCGACCGGCCGGTGCGCCTTTCGGTCGCCGCAGGCAATGGCGACTGGTTGCGCGCATCCGCGGCGCCGCTCGTCGATGACGCCTCGGCCCCGGAAGGCTCGCTGCCCGTCGCGCTGAGCGTCCGGGTTACCGACCGGCGGACCCAACCCTCGGCGACGACGCTCGTTCTTCATCCGCCGGTCCTGGTCGTTGGCGTCGGCTGCGCCCGCAATGCCCCGTCCGACGAAGTCATCGCGCTGGTCGAGGGGGCGCTGGCCGGCCATGGCCTCGCCGCCGGCGCCGTCGCCTGCGTCGCCTCGCTGGATCTCAAGGCGGACGAGCCGGCGGTTCACGCGCTCGCCCGGCGGCTCGGCGTCCCGGCTCGCTTCTTCCCGGCGGTGGCGCTCGAACGCGAGCTGCCCCGGCTGGCTAATCCCTCCGACATCGTCTTCCGCGAGGTCGGCTGTCACGGCGTCTGCGAGGGCGCGGCGCTGGCTGCCGCCGGCTCGGAAGCGACGCTGTTCGTGCCAAAGACCCGCTCGGCGCACGCGACCTGCGCCATCGCCAGGGCCAGGCTCGACATCGACCCGGCGGCCGCCGGCCGGCCGCGCGGCCGGCTGAGCGTCGTCGGCATCGGCCCCGGCCAGAGCGCGTGGCGCACGCCGGAGGCAACGGCGGCGCTCGCCGCGGCCGACAGCGTCGTCGGCTACGGCCTTTACCTCGACCTCATCGCCGACGTCATTGCCGGCAAGGACCGCCACAGCAGCGAGCTCAGCGAGGAGGAGGCGCGGGTGCGCCTCGCCCTCGATCTTGCCGCCGAGGGCCGCCGGGTCTGCCTGGTCAGCTCGGGCGACGCCGGGATTTACGCGCTGGCGACGCTGGTCTTCGAGCTGATCGAGGCCCGGAACCAGCCGGAGTGGAACCGCGTCGAGATCATCGTGGCGCCCGGCGTCTCCGCCCTGCAGGCGGCGGCAGCCAGGACCGGCGCGCCGCTCGGCCACGATTTCTGCACCGTCTCGCTGTCGGACCTGCTCACGCCCTGGGGCGAGATCGAGCGGCGTCTCGAAGCCGCGGCGGCCGGCGATTTCGTGGTGGCCCTCTACAACCCGGTCTCCCGGCGTCGTCGGGATCAACTCCGCGCCGCCCGCGAGATCCTGCTCCGCCATCGCCCGGCCGCGACGCCGGTGGTGCTGGCCCGCAACCTCGGCCGCGACGGCGAGCGGACCGAGGTGTTGACGCTCGGCGAACTTGCACCGGAGCGCGCCGACATGCTGAGCGTGATCCTCGTCGGCAACCGCCAGACCCGCCTGATCAGCCGCGGGATGAACCGCTGGGTCTACACCCCGCGCGGCTACGCCCACAAGCGCTCGGCAGAGGCGGAGGCGTCGTCGTGACCGTCCATTTCATCGGCGCCGGGCCGGGCGCTGCGGACCTGATCACCGTGCGCGGGCTGAACCTGATCCGCCGCTGCCCGGTCGTGCTCTACGCCGGCTCGCTGGTCCCCGCCGAGGTCGTCGCGGAGGCGCCGGCCGGCGCCCGGGTGGTCGACACCGCGCCGCTGCACCTCGACCAGATCATCGCGGAGATGGCGGCGGCTGACGGCGGCGGCCTCGATGTCGCCCGCGTTCATTCCGGCGATCCTTCCCTCTACGGCGCCATCGCCGAGCAGATGCGCCGGCTCGAGGCGCTCGCCATCGACTACGACATCACGCCCGGGGTACCGGCGTTTGCCGCCGCGGCGGCGAGCCTGAAGCGCGAACTCACCCTGCCGGGTGTCAGCCAGTCCGTGATCCTGACCCGGACGGCGACCCGCAGCTCGGCGATGCCGGTCGGCGAAGACCTCGAAACCCTGGGCGCAAGCGGCGCGACGCTGGCGATCCACCTGTCGATCACCAACCTCGCCAGGGTCGTCCGGGCGCTGAGCCCGCACTACGGCGCGGATTGCCCGGTTGCGGTCGTCTACCGGGCGAGCTGGCCCGACGAATGTGTCCTGCGCGGCACGCTCGCCGGCATCCGCGCCCAGGTCAAGGCGGCCGGGTTGACCCGCACGGCGCTGATCCTCGTCGGCCGGGTCCTGGGCGACGAGAGCTTCCATGACAGCCGGCTCTACGCCGCCGACCACCACCACGTCCTCCGCCCGGCGGCGCCGGCCGCGAGCGGCGGCGGCGAGCGATCCTGATCAGTCCCGCGCGCCGGCAGCGAGGCGCGCCCCCAGCCAGGCCAGCGCCGCGGCGACGGTTTCGACCCGCGGCCCCGCCGGCTTTTCCGGTCTCGCGACCATGATCACGCGGGCACCGGTCGCGCGCGCGGCGGCGAGCTTGGCCGCGGTCGGGCCGCCGCTCTGTTTGGCAACGAGGGTGTCGATGCGCTCCCGTTCGAGCAGCGCCCGTTCGGCTTCGAGCGAGAACGGCGGTCGACCGGTGACCACGTCGTAGCGGGCCAACGGCAGCGGCTCCGCCGCCGGCCGCATCAGCCGGACGAGAAAGTGGACATCGCGCGCGTCGGAGAACGCGGCGAGTTCGCCCGACCCGATGGCGAGAAACGCGCGCTTCGCCACCGCCTTGACCGCATCGGCGGCGGCGGCGAAATCGGCGACCATATGCCAGCGATCCTCCGGCCGCGGCGTCCAGGGCGGGCGCAGCAGCAGCAGCCGCGGCGTCCCGGTCGCGGCGCAGGCCGCGGCGGCGTGCCCGGAAATCGTCGCGGCGAACGGATGGGTGGCGTCGACGACGAAGCCGATCCGCGCCGTCCGCAGGTAGTCGACCAGACCCTCGGTCCCGCCGAAACCGCCGATCCGCAAGGCGCCGGGATAGTCCCTCGGCGGCGGCAGGCGACCCGCCAGCGAGGTGGTGACCTGAAGCCGGGAAGCGAACCGGGCGCTCGCCGCTTCGGTGAGATCGGCGGCCTCCGCGGTTCCGCCGAGGATCAGCAGGCGCTCAGCCATGACCTCCGGCGCGGCCGACCGGGTTGCCGGCGCGATCGAAGACGACGACGTCGATGGCGACGCGATCGTCCACGGCCCGAGCCGCGGTCGCGCGCGCGCCCTCGGCGATCGCATCGGCCAGCGGCAAACCGTGGGCGCGGGCGAGGGCCAGCACCTGCGCCGCGGTGTTGGCGCCGGCGGCTTCGGCGCGAAGACCGGGAGGCGCATCGAGCCGATCCAGAGCTTCGGCCAGCACAGCCATGTCGACCCGCGATTTCGAGGAATGGAGGAACAGGTGACCCTGCGCCAGCTTGACCAGCTTGGCGAAGCCGCCGGCGATGGTCAGGCGGGGCACGCGATGGCGGCGCAGGTACTTCAGGGTACCGCCGACGAAGTCGCCCATGTCGATCAGCGCGGCGTCCGGCAGGTCGTACAGGCGCTTGACTGCAGCCTCGGAGGTGCTGCCGGTGGCGGCGGCGATATGCGCAAATCCGGCGGCGCGCGCGACATCGATGCCGCGGTGGATCGAGTGGACCCAGGCGGCGCAGGAAAAGGGCACGACGACGCCGGTGGTGCCGAGGATCGACAGCCCGCCGACGATCCCCAGCCGGCCGTTGAGGGTTTTTTCCGCTAGCGCCTCGCCGCCGGGAACGGAGACGGTGACGACGACGTCGCCGCTCGCCCCGAAGGTCTCGGCGACGCACCCGATGGCGGCGCGGATCATTGCCCGCGGCCCGGGATTGATCGCAGGCTCGCCCACCGCCACCGGCAGGCCGGGCAGGGTGACGGTGCCGACCCCGGGTCCGGCCGCGAAGACGACGCCGGATCCCGGCGGCCCTGGCGCCACCGTCGCCATGACTTCCGCGCCGTGGGTGACGTCGGGGTCGTCGCCGGCGTCCTTGATCACGCCGGCGGTGGCGCTGCCCTCGCCGCACCGGCGGCTGGCGATCGGCAGCGTCGCGGTACCGCCGCGCGGCAGGGCGACGCTGACGGCGTCGGGAAACGCGCCCGCCAGCAGCGCCCGGTACGCCGCGGCGGAAGCGGCGGCGGCGCAGGTGCCGGTGGTCCAGCCGCGCCGCAACGCAACCTTGCCGGAAAACGCATCGTCCATGGCCCGATCGTAGCGTCGAAGTCCGCATCTTGCGCGGGCGAAATTTGACTAGGGCCGCCCGCCGGACGTATTGCAGAGACGGAGGTTGCGCGGGCGCTTCGCGCAGCGGGTCCCCAGAGCATGGAAATCGACAGCACCATCGTCAATATCCTCAACGCCGGCGTCGCCGAATGCCACGCCGTGTTCGTCCGCCACGGCGGGCTCCTGACCAGCCTGTTCGTCGCCGGTCTGCTCGGCAGCGTCAGCCACTGCGTCGGCATGTGCGGCCCCTTCGTCATCGGCCAGGTGGTGAGCCGCCTGGAGGGCCGTCCGGCCGCCGAAATGCGGGAGTTCCACAGGCTGAGCGGCGCCCTGCTGGCGCCCTACCATCTCGGCCGGGCGACCACGTATGCCGCGCTGGGCGCACTGGCGGCGGCGCTCGCGGGCGGGCTCGGCCAGGTCACCGGGTTGAGGTGGCTCTCGGCGGCGCTGCTGGCGCTGGCGGCGGCGCTGTTCGCCGGCTACGCGCTGCAGCGGCTGGGCTTCGCCTGGCCAGGGTCGGGCCGCAGCGGCGAAAGCTGGTGGTCGCGGCATTTGTGCCGGATCGTTCGGCCGCTGTTCGCAAGACCGACGGGCTGGCGCGGCTACGCGCTGGGCGCAGCCCTCGGCTTCCTGCCGTGCGGCCTGCTCTACGGCGCGCTCGCAGCGGCGGCGGCGAGCGCGGGCCCCGCCTCCGGCGCGCTCGGAATGCTCGCTTTCACGGCCGGCACCGTCCCCGCGCTGCTCGCGGTGGGGCTTGCCGGCCATGTCGTCGGACAGACCTGGCAACCGTTGGCCGTGCGAGCGATGCCGGCGTTCATGCTGCTCAACGCCGTCGCGCTGACATACCTGGCCTGGCGCACAATCGCGGCCTGAGGCCTGCGCGCAGGCCGTCGCCGACGCCACCTGTTACGCAAGGACAACGGAGAGAAAGGAGAAGTTGTGGATCGCAAGCCGGACGGAGGGGGCGCACGCTCACCGAAACCCTTCAAAGGCGTCTTCATCGCCTTCGCCATCGCGGCGCTGATGGTTGTCGCCTACTTCGCCGGCCGCAGCTATTTCGCGCCACCCGGCGACGGCGGGTCCCTGCCGAGCAGCGGAACGACGCAAGGGGCGGCGCGGATCGGCGGGCCGATCAGCCTCGTCGACCAGGACGGCAAACCCGTCACCGAGGCCGACTTCCGCGGCAAGTACATGCTGGTCTATTTCGGCTACACCTACTGCCCGGATGTCTGCCCGACGTCCCTGAACCGCAACATCCAGGCGCTCGACCTGCTCGATCCGGCCCAGGCGGAGAAAATCCAACCGATCCTCGTCAGCGTCGACCCCGCCCGCGATACGCCTGCGCATCTCAAGGAATACGTCGGCTATTTCAGCCCGCGCCTGATCGGGCTGACGGGGAACGCCGAGCAGGTCGCCGCCGCGGCGAAGGCGTACGGGGTCTACTACGCCAAAGTCGACAATCCCGACGACCCGGAGCACTACCTCATGGACCACACCTCGATCACCTACCTGATGGGCCCGGACGGCGCGTTCATTCGGCATTTTCGCCACGATGCGCCGCCGGACGAGATGGCCGCGCAGTTGCGCAAGGTCATCGGCTAGGCCCACGGATGGCGGCAGGGTCGGCAGCGGGCCTGATCGTCGCGGCCCCGGCCTCGGGGAGCGGCAAAACCGTCTTCACCCTGGGCCTGATCCGCCGTCTCGCGCGCAGCGGCGTGTCCGTCGCCTCCGCCAAGGTCGGGCCCGACTACATCGACCCGGCCTTTCACGCGGCCGCCGGCGGGCGGGCCTGCGTCAATCTCGACCCGTGGGCGATGCGCCCGGCGATGCTGGCGGCGACCGCCGCCGGCCTCGAGGGCGGATCGGATCTGGTGATCTGCGAGGGTGTCATGGGCCTGTTCGACGGCGCCACCGCGCGGGCCGGATCGACCGCCGACGTCGCCGCCGGGCTCGGCTGGCCGGTCGTTCTCGTCGTCGACGCCCGGGCCCAGGCGGCCTCCGCAGCGGCCGTCGTCCGCGGCTTCGCCAACCATCGCCCGGACGTCCATGTCGTCGGCGTCGTCTTCAATCGCATCGGCGGCGAGCGCCATGCGGCGGTGATCGCCGAGGCCTGCGCCCTGCATGTGCCCGACGTCGCCGTCCTGGGGTTCCTGCCGCGAACCGAGGACCTGGCGTTGCCGGAGCGGCATCTGGGCCTGATCCAGGCCCGCGAGCATGCCGAACTCGACGCGTTCCTCGACCGGGCGGCGACGGTGATTGCGGCCCACGTCGACGTCGCCGCGCTTGTCGCCCTGGCTGGCGAGTGCGGCTCGAAGCCGCCGGCCGCCCCGCCCTCGCCCTCCACCGTCTCGCCACCCGTGCCGCCGATCGGCCAGCGGATCGCGGTGGCCGACGATGCCGCCTTCGCCTTCCGGTACGCGCTGGTGATCGACGGCTGGCGCGCCGCCGGCGCCGAGATCCTGCCCTTTTCGCCGCTCGCCGACGAGCCGCCCGATGCTTCCGCCGACGCGGTCTACCTGCCCGGCGGCTATCCCGAACTTCACGCCGGCCGGCTCGCCGGCAACAGCAATTTTCTCGCCGGCCTGGGCGAGGCCGCCGCCAGGAGCGCGGCCGTTTTCGGCGAATGCGGCGGCTACATGGTCCTCGGCCGCGGCCTGGTCGACGCCGACGGCGTCCGTCACGCGATGGCCGGGCTGCTGGCGCTGGAGACCTCGTTCGCCGAGCGCGGGCTGCACCTTGGCTACCGCCGGGTGACGCTCGCCGCGGCAACGCCGCTCGGCCCAGCCGGCGCCCTCTTTCGCGGCCACGAGTTCCACTACGCGCGGACGCTCAGCGAGGGGCCGGGAACGGCGCTGTTTGCCGCGGCCGACGCCGGCGGGCGGGATCTCGGCGCGACCGGGCTCGTCCAGGGCTCGGTCTTCGCCTCCTTCATCCACCTCGTCGACCGGGAGTAGGACATGGATGGAAAACGTCGCGGCCCGGTCCGCGTCGGCATCGGCGGCTGGAGCTTTCCGCCGTGGCGGGGGACGTTCTACCCCGACGGCCTGGCGCAGAAGGGGGAGCTCGCCTATGCCGCCCGGCACCTCACCTCGATCGAGATCAACGCCACCTTTTACCGGACGCAGAAGGCGGAAAGCTTCGCCCGCTGGCATGACGAGACGCCGGCCGACTTCGTCTTTTCGGTGAAGGCGCCGCGCTTCGCGACGACGCGGCCGCGGCTCGCGGAGGCCGGCGAGTCGATCGGCCGGTTCTTCGCAAGCGGCGTCCTCGAACTGAAGAACAAGCTCGGCCCGGTCAACTGGCAGTTCATGCCGAACAAGAGGTTCGACCCGGACGACATCGCCGCGTTCCTGGATCTCCTGCCCAGGTCCGTCGACGGCCGCCCCCTCCGCCATGCGCTGGAGGTGCGCCACGAGAGCTTCCGCAGTCCCGACTTCGTGGCGCTGGCGCGCGAACGCGGGGCGGCGATCGTCGTCGCGGGGGACGCGCGCTACCCGCAGATCGCCGACATCACCGCGCCCTTCGTCTATGTCCGGCTGATGGGCGCGCGCGAGGCGGAGCCGCTGGGCTATGCCGCGTCGGCGCTCGATCTGTGGGCCGAGCGGGCGAGACGCTGGAGCGCCGGGGAAGCGCCCGGTGGGCTGAGTGCAATCGCAGCGGACGCGGGGCAAGGCGCGGCCCGCGATGTCTTCCTCTACCTCATCAGCGGCGACAAGGTCCGCAACCCGGCCGCGGCGATGGCCCTGATCGAACGGCTTGCGGGCGATCAGCCGGCTTGACCGACGCTCGCGAACAGAAGCCGGCCGCGTGCCGTACCTACGGCCGCCGCCTCATCCTGCCCGCCGCCCCTTCGCCCCGACGTCGCGGAGGATGCGGGCGAAGAGGTCCGGCATCTCGGCGAACGTCTCGTAGCTGTAATCGGCGGCCGTGGTCTCGCGGTGATCGAGCCACACCCGGGCCTTCGGGTTCAGCCGGTTGACGTAGCGGACGGTGGTAAAGCCCATCGCCTTCGGCGTCTCGATGTCGTTGACTTCCGAGTCGCCGACGTAGACGACGCGGGTCGCCTCGATCCCGGCTGCGGCCATGGTCTCGACGGCACGGGTAAAGAACAGCCGGTCCGGCTTCTCGACCCGCACCTGGGGCGAGGACATCCCCTCGCTCGTCACCACGATGTCGACCAGATCGCCGTAGCCGGTCCAGGCGATGATCGCCGGCGTCGCGAAGGCGCGGTCGTTGGAGGCGACGCCCACGGCGCAGCCGGCCGCCTTGAGTTGCGTCATGACCGCAGCCACGGTCGGATGCTGCGGTTGCGCCGCCAGAACCCGGCGCGCGGCGCTGCGATAGCGGCGGAGGATGCGGGGCGAAAGTTCCGCAACCGCCGCCGGATGGACAAGACCGCCGGGCGCCGCCAGGCGCATCAGCGCACGCGCGATCCAGTACTCCTCCTGAAGGTAGTGGCAGGCGAACGGGAAAGAGAGCCGGTCGTTTTCCTCCGCCCACGCCGCGAGCAGCGGCTCCTGCGCCGCCGACGTCAGGCCGGACGCTTCGAGATCGTCGAGACGCCGCTCGGCCCGGAGCAGAGACAGCGACGCGGCGAACGGGTCGTCGGTCAGCGTCCCGCCGTTGTCGAACAGGAAGACGATCATCGTTTGGCGGGCGGCGTCCCGCTTCCGCTCGGGCGCTTGCCGAGCCTGGAAGCGACGAACAGGAACACCAGGGCGCCGACGACGGCCGTGACCAGGGAGCCGATCATGTTCCGCGAGGCGATCCCAAGGATCCAGAACAGGACGCCGCCGACGACGGAACCGATCATCCCGATGATGAGGTTGCCGACGAGGCCGAAGCTGCGGCCCTCAAGGATCTTGCCGACGATCCAGCCGGCGGCCAGACCGATCAAAAGAAATGAGACAAGGCTTGTGATCAAATTCATTCCAATCCTCTCACGCTGGCGGCATCGTAGGGAGCGGCACCGGAGGCCCTGCTACGATACAGGGCCGCGCCGTTTCGGCAACGGGATGATCGCTCGGGCCGACAAGGGGGCAGGAGGGCGACAGGCGCCGGCGCCGCGCCGGCCGCGCCCGGAGGATGTTTCATCACAGGAGTGAACGAGATCATGGGAGCGAACGGGTCGTGACGGAGACAGGACGCATCGTCTTTACGCCGATCGGCATCGTCCGCTCGCCCTTCATCTCGACCGACGGCATGCCGATCCAGCCCGTCGGCGCGGCGGATGTCACCGCGGAGGTGGTCATCGACGAGGCGTTCGCCGAAGGCCTTGCCGATCTCGACGGCTTCTCTCACATCCTGCTCGTCTACGTCTTCCACCGGGCCGGACCGGCAAAGCTGTCGGTCGTGCCATTCCTCGACACCGTCGCCCGCGGCGTCTTCGCGACCCGCGCGCCGACCCGACCGAACCCGATCGGGCTGTCGCTGACCCGGCTCATCGGCCGCAGCGGCAACATCCTGCGCATCGCCGGTGTCGATATCCTCGATGAGACCCCCGTCCTCGACATCAAGCCATACATCCCGGCCCTCGACGCCGCCGGCGATGTCCGCGTCGGTTGGCTCGAGGGCAAGACCGAGACGTCGTTCTGCCGCGTCGCCGATGCCCGCTTTCGCAGCGGCGGCGGCTGAGCAGAGGCCGCCGGGCGGATGCGGGCGGGCGGATGCGGACGGCGCACGCACCTATTCGTCGCTGTCGGCCTTGGTCACCTGAACGTCCACCTCCATCCCGAGAAAGGCGCCGGCCGGTCCGGAGAAGGTGCCCTGCACCGGGATCGACTGTGACGGCGATCGGGTAACCGCCACCCGGATGAGGTTTTCGCCGCCGATGATCCCGTTGGTCGGGTCGAACTCCGTCCAGCCGGCGCCGGGAACATAGACCTGGACCCAGGCGTGCGTCGCCGCGCCGCCGACCATGCCGTTGGGGGAGACTTCGGCGGCCGCATCGTAGAGGTAGCCGCTGACGAAACGGGCGGCGAGACCCAGGGTGCGCAGCGCCTCGATCATCAGCAAGGCGTAGTCGCGGCAGGTGCCGGAGCCGCTGGCGATCGTTTCCGCCGGCATCTGCGTCCCCATCTGCTGGCGCGCCTGGTAGGAGAACTGCGCCTTGATGGCGTTGGTCATCGCGGTGAGCATCTTCAAGGTGCCGACCGGCGTGTCGGAGTAGAACTGCTTGACCCACTGCTCCAGCGTCTTGTCGGTATCCGGATAGCGGCGCATGATCGACGGCATCAGGTCCGGCATGTCGTCAGCGGCGTACTGGAAAGGATAGACCTCGGCGCTCGCGTCGATCTCGAAGGCAGGCGCCGTATAGGGGAAGTGTTGCAAAAGAATGTTGTTCTCCAGGCGCAATTCCTCTGCTTCGTCGGCGAAGCTTGCGTACGCGATCGAGTTGCCGAAGACATCGTGAACCCAGCGTACGGTCCCTGGCGGCGATAGCGTCAACTTCGCCTCCAGGAGGTCCATGTCGTGGCTGTCGCGGGGACGGAACATCATCCGATGCTCGCCGAAGCGGACGGGGTTGGCGTAGCGGTACACGGTCGAGTGACGCACGCGGATCGTTTTCATTCGGGTTCCTGAAGTTGGTTCGCGGCTGCATGTAGCGCTGGCAAGGGCGCCGGCAAGGGCGCGAACGGAGCTGGCTCGACGTGGGTCAGGCGCTTCTAAATCGAGAGTTGTTCAGTGACGGCGCCTTCCTCTTAAGGCTGTAGCAAAATCATGCAAGCAGCTTTGTTTTCCGGCGTCGCAGGAACTTGCAGCTTGCGCCGAAATTGGAAGGATTCACAGCGTTGACATGTTCTTTATGTGTTCTTATATTAGGTTTATTGTGCATAGGGGCGTCTCGTCGACCATCCATATTGCCATCGGGATGCGCCGGTACCATTCGAGCGGCGCATGGCCTGTCGGGTCGCCGTTACAACGTGGCCCCGAGCGTTTGGCGATGATCTCCCGCCGCGCCGAAACTTATGTTGTCAGGCGTTAAAGACAATGAGGGACTGATGTTGAATTCTGCGGCGATGCGTGAAGACACACTGGTTCGGCACATGCGCGCAGCCCGGAAGTATCCGATGCTCGACAGCGATACCGAAGGCGAGTTGGCCCGTCGCTGGCGCGACGAGCGCAGTTCCGACGCGGCCGATCTTCTCGTCGGCAGCCATCAGCGTCTGGTCGTAAAAATCGCCAATGAGTATCGCGGCTATGGCCTGCCCCTGGCGGACCTCGTCTCCGAGGGCAACGTCGGGCTGATGCAGGCCGTGGTCAAGTTCGACCCGGAACTCGGCTATCGCCTGTCGACGTACGCCATGTGGTGGATCCGCGCCGCGATCACCGACTATGTGCTCCGCACCTCCTCCCTCGTCCGCATGGCGACGAACGAGCACCAGAAGCGCCTGTTTTTCAATCTCCGCCGGCTCAAGGCCAAGCATCAGGGGCCGCGGGAAGGAATGTTGACGCCGCAGTCGGTGGAGGCGATCGCAAAGGAGCTCGGGGTTCCCGAGTCCGAGATCGTGCTCATGGACCGGCGACTGGGATTGCCGGACCTGTCGCTGAATGCCGCCGCCGGCGATGACGGCGACGCGGATTCCCAGTGGCAGGACTTCCTTGTCGACGATCGGGAGAGCCAGGAGACCGCGGTCATCCGCGATGACGAGCGCGACAAGCGGCGGGCTTTGCTCGACGAGGCCCTGGACGAGCTCGACGACCGCGAGCGGCACATCGTCATCGAGCGCAAGCTCAAGGAGGATCCGCCGAAGCTTTCGGATCTTGCGGCGGAGTACGGAATCTCGCGCGAGCGGGTGCGTCAGCTCGAGGCGCGCGCGCTGGGCAAATTGCGCGTCTCGATGCGCAAGGCGGCGGCGGAAACGGGGCTGCTCAACGAGCCGTCGCTGCCGGAGTCGGCTGCGGACTAGGCGCAGCCGCCCTGCACGCTTCGCCTCTGCCGCCGTCGTCTGCCGGAGCCGCCGGGTCAACGGTCGCTTCCGCCGTTCGCGCGCGTTGAACTCTCCCGAGGCCGGTAGACGGGCAAAGACCAGCCCAGGGTCAACGCCAGCACACGCAGCATAAAGGCGGTCGCGGCGCCGATGACGGCGGCGACGTATCGATCCGAGCTCAACGCGAGCGTCAGGACATAGGCGACGGCTCCGCACAGCGCCGCCGTCACGTAGATTTCGCGCCTCATGATGACCGACGCTTCCTGACCCAGGACATCGCGCAGGATGCCGCCCACCGAGGCGGTAATGACGCCCATGGCGACGGCGACGACCGCGCCGACCCCGGCGTCCAGACCCTTCGCCGTGCCGGCTATCGTCACCAGAGCCATTCCGGCGGCGTCGAGCCACAGGATCAGGCGATAGCGGGATTCGACCAGGTGCCACGTGAAGTGCACCACCGTCGCAGCGACGAGGCAGGCGATAACGATGGACGGCGTCTCGATCCAAAAGACGGGAAGATCGAGCAGCATGTCGCGCACCGAGCCGCCGCCCACGCCGGTCACCACGGCCAGCCACATGAAGCCGACGATGTCCAATGACTTGCGCGAGGCGACGAGCGCCCCGGTGACGGCAAACACCACGGCCGACGTCAGATCGACGACCGGCAGCAGAAGACCGAGATGTTCCATGGCGTGGCGCGCTCCGCAGGTCGCAACAGGACCGGCGTCGCCGATCCCGGATCCGGCGGGTCCGAGTGTAACGCCATCGCCGCGGCCGGGATCAGCACTCCGGAAGGTTCACCGCCAGACCGCCCTTGGACGTTTCCTTGTACTTGTCGGTCATGTCCATGCCGGTCTGACGCATGGTTTCGATGCAGTTGTCGAGGGGCATGAAGTGCGAGCCGTCGCCGTGGAGCGCGAGCGAGGCCGCCGAGACCGCCTTGACCGCGCCCATCCCGTTGCGTTCGATGCAGGGGACCTGCACCAGTCCGTTCACCGGGTCGCAGGTCATGCCGAGATGATGCTCGAGGGCGATCTCGCCCGCATTCTCCACCTGCTCGCTGCTGCCGCCGAGCGCGGCGCACAAGCCGGCCGCCGCCATCGCCGAGGCGGAGCCGACTTCGGCCTGGCATCCGCACTCGGCGCCGGAGATCGAGGCATTGAACTTGATGATGCCGCCGATCGCGGCCGCAGTCAGAAGGAAGATCTCCACGCCCTCCGGCGTCGCGTCCAGGCAGTGTCGGATGTAGTAGCGCAGGACCGCCGGGAGCACGCCCGCGGCGCCGTTGGTGGGCGACGTCACGACCTGCCCGCCGGCGGCGTTCTCTTCGTTCACCGCCAGCGCGTAGACCATCAGCCAGTCGTTGACCATATGCGGCTGCTGGCTGTTGGACCCCTTGGCCGCCTGGAGCCGGTCATGGATGGTCTTGGCCCGCCGCCTCACGTTCAGGCCGCCGGGAAGGACGCCGGCGGTGGATATACCGCGGTCGATGCATCTCTGCATGGCGTCGACGATCTCGCGCAAGCCGCGGCCGATCTCGTCCGCGCTGCGGACGACCTGCTCGTTCTCGCGCTTCATCTGCGCGACGGTCTTGCCGGACTCCCGGCCCATGCGCAGCATCTCGGCGGCGCTTGCGAACGGGTAGGGCTGGCTCTCCGCCGTCGGCTTCTGCGCCAGCGACGACGCCGCCTCGCGCGCGGCCTCCATCTCGGCCGCGGTGGCGATGAAGCCGCCGCCGATCGAGTAGTAGGTCTCCTCGAACACAATGCCGTCCCTGCCGAGCGCGCGCAGCTTCATGCCGTTGGCATGGAGCGGGAGCGGCGGGCCGTAGTCGAAGACAACATCCGATGCGGGATCGAAGGCGATCTCGGGCAGCCCGCGCACGCGCAGACGCCGTCTCACGTGCAGTTCGCCCAGCCGCGCCTCGGCCTCCCTGGGGTCCAGCGATGCCGGCGCAAAACCGAGCAGACCGAGCAGCACGGCGCGATCCGTGGCGTGTCCTTTTCCCGTGAACGCGAGCGAGCCGTAGAGCCGCACCTCGATCCCGGTGATCGCCGCCGGATCGAAGCGCCCGGCAGGGCCGGGTCGGCCGCCGAAATCGCCGCCGAGGGTGTTCAGGAAGCGGCCCGCAGCGAGCATCGGCCCCATCGTGTGCGAGGACGACGGGCCGATGCCGATCTTGAAGATGTCGAACACGCTCAGGAACATCTCGGCTGCTCCGGGCCGCAAACGCCGCGGACGACCCGCCTCCGTCGCCCCGACGACAAGCCCTGTGCGCCATAGTCCTCCTGTGCGCGCGCGTCCTCAAGGACGCCGTCGCACGCACCGGCCCCAGCCGATTACCAGGCGGCCGGCCTGGGGCGGATCAAGCGGGGGATCGCAAGCAAAACGACCCTTCGCGCGGGCTCGGCATCCCCAGGGTCGACTGCCGGTTCTTATTTCGGCGGCGTCAGGTATTATCCTGACCCGCCGGTCTAGCCGCCGCCGTCTTGTTCCTCGGCCTTTGCCTTTCGCTCGTCCAGCAGCTTGATAATCCTGTTGGCCGTCTGCTCGATCGAGCGGTTGGTCACGTCGATCACGGGCCAGCGCTGGCGGACGAACAACCGCCGGGCGTCGCGCACCTCGATCGCGACGGCGGCTTCGGCGTCGTAGTCGGTCGTATCTTCCCCGCTCAGCATCCGCAGCCGGGCGCTGCGGATCCGCGCCAGGTGCGCCGGATTGACGGTCAGGCCGACGACCAGCGGGCCTTTCGCCTGGAACAGGCCGCGGGGCGGCGGCACGCCCGGCACCAGCGGCACATTCGCCGCCTTGATCCCGCGCGAGGCGAGATACAGGCAGGTCGGCGTCTTGGTCGCCCGGGAGACGCCGACCAGGATGACGTCGGCCTTCTCCAGATCCTGGGCAGCGACGCCGTCGTCGTGGCTCAGCGTGTACTTCATCGCCTCGACCCGGCGGAAGTAGTCCTCGTCCATGACGTCGCGGGCGCTGGCGCGGAAGCGGATCGCCGCACCGTAGTAGGCGGCGAGATCGGGAACGAACGGCTCAAGGACGAAGCGACAGGGCACGTCGAGGCGGGCGCACCCCTCCTCCACCGCGGCGCGGACCTCGCGGTCGGAGACGCTGTGCAGGACGTAGCCGGGGCGGGCCGCGATCTCGCCGAGGATGTTGGCCGCCTGGCCGAGGTTGCGGACCATCTTCCACAGCCGCATGTCGATGGAGACCCCGTCGAGCTGGGCGACCGTGTTGCGCGCGAGCATTTCGACAAGCTCTCCCGAAGCGTGGGAGACGAGGTAGAGGATCGGGCCGTCGTTCACCATGCTCCGCTCCCGTCGGCCAAGCCTTCGGCACTAGCGATGGTAGCCGCCGTCCAGCCGCAGGACGGTGCCGTTGATCATGACATTGGCGATGACGTGCATGACCAGCATCGCGAACTCCGCCGGATCGCCGAACCGCTGGGGGAACGGGATCGAATGCACGACGCGAGAATCGAGATTGCTCTCCATGGCGAACAGCGTCGGCGTGCCGAACAGGCCGGGCGCGATGCCGACGACACGGATGCCGAGCGCGCCCAGTTCGCGCGCGGCCGGCAGGATCATGCTGACGACCCCGCCCTTCGACGCGGCGTAGGCCGCCTCGCCGCTCTGCCCCTCATAGGCCGAACCCGACGCGGTGGAAATGATCACGCCGCGCTCGCCGCTCTGGCCCCGGGGAAGGTGCGCCATGTCGGCGGCGACGAGACGGGTCATGTTGAAGGTGCTGATGAGGTTGACCTCGACGAGTTGGCGGAAGTCGTCCAGCGGCATGGGCGCGTCGTTGTCGACGATCTTCTGCGGATGCGCCCGACCGACGCAATGAACCAGAACCCGCGCGGCGCCGTGCGCCTCTCTGGCCGTCTTCAGCGCGGCCTCCGCCGCGCCCGCGTCGGCGACGTCGCATGGAATGGCAAGGCCGCCAACCTCATCGGCGACGGCGGCGACGCCGGCCGCGTCGATGTCGATCAGCGTCACCCGCGCCCCGGCTTCGGCGAGGTAGCGCGCTGTCTCGGCCCCCAGGCCGGATGCCGCTCCGGTGACGACCGAAGCACAGTGCCACAAGTCCAATCTCTGTTCCTCCGCTGCGCAGGGCGGGCCATGCCTGAGACGGCGCACCATACACCGCCTTTCGATGAGGCCAATACCGCTGATGCGAATCCTCTGCGAGACGCAGGGCTTGGCGGAAACGGGGTAGAAGCTGCCGGCGATGGGGTGGTAGGGGTCGGGAACCCGCCGTCGCCTTGCGTGTTGGTGATCCACTTCAACACCGGTCTTTGGGAGGCTCTTCCATGCGTGCATCTCAACTCCTCGCCGGCGCGGCGATTGCGACAATCATGGCGGCGGCCGCAGCGCAAGCCGCGCCCAGCGACGGCGGCAAAGCGGCGCCGAACGGGTCCGAACGCGTGCTCCTCGCCCAGGGTAGCGGCGGCGGCGGTGCGGGCGGCAGCGGCAGCGGCGGCGGAGCGGGCGGCGGCAGCGGCGGCGCCGGCAGCGGAGCGGGAGGCACGGGAGGCACGGGAGGCACGGGAACCGGCAGCGGTGCGGACACCGGCACAGGCCCGGGGTCGGGCGGCACGGGGTCGGACACAGGCACAGGCCCCGGCGTCGGTACCGGTTCGGACACGGGATCAAGCACGGGTTCGCCGGATATTCCACGCCGGCCTGACAAGCGCCAGTAGCGCCGGGTCAACCGCTCGCGGCGTTCCCGCTCCTCCCGGAACTGCGCCTTGTCCGGGAGGAGCCGTCGTACCCTGTCCGAGCGTTCGCGCTGCGTTGCACCCGATGGCCGAGGCCGGCTACTCTCGACTCGGCATTCGGAGGGTGACCGGCGATGGCGATCGTCGAATTCTGGTACGAGTTCGCCAGCACCTACTCGTACCCCGCGGCCATGCGGATTGAGCGATTGGCGGCGGCGCGAGGCGTGCGCGTCGCGTGGAAGGCGTTTCTTCTCGGGCCGATCTTCGCAGCACAGGGCTGGGCCGACTCGCCCTTCAACCTCTATCCGGCCAAAGGTCGGTACATGTGGCGCGATCTGGAACGGATCTGCGCACGCGAGGGGATCGCCTTGCGCCGACCTTCGGTCTTCCCTCGCAGCGGGCTGGTTGCCGCCCGCGTCGCCTGTCTCAACGACGAGGCGTCATGGCTTCCCGACTTCGTTCGGGCGGTCTATGGCGCCAACTTCGGCGAGGACAGGGAGACGGACGACGCAGGCGTCGTCGCCTCGCTCCTCGCTGGCCTTGGCCTTCCCGGCGACGAGCTGATCGCCCGCGCCGGCTCGCCGGACGCAAAGGCCGCATTGCGCCGGCGCAATGAGGAGGCCGCGGAGCGCGGGGTTTTCGGCGCGCCGACGATGTTCGTCGGCGACGAGATGTTCTGGGGTAACGACCGGCTCGAGGACGCCTTCGACTGGGCCCTGAAGCGGAGCCATGAAGACCCGCCGCCGCTTCCCGCAGGTGGCGACGGCGGTCGCGCCTTCAAAAACTAGAGGGAGAAGCGATAGCCGATGCCGATGCCGAAGATCCACGGATCGATGTCGGCGTTCCGGCTCTTGACCGCACCGTGGTTGACGCTGACGCTCGCCGGCAGGAACAGCTTCTTGACATCGAAGTTGACGCTCCAGCGATCGAGCACCTGCCAGTCGAAGCCGGCCTGAAGCGCCCAGCCGAACTCGTTGTCGTAGTCGACATCGTTGACGAGGCCGCCGCTCGGATCGTCGACACCATAGAACACGGTGTAGTTGATGCCGGCGCCGACGTAGGGGCTGATCACGTCGTCGGTAAAGAAGTGGTACTGCAGCGTCAGGGTTGGCGGCAGAAGCCAGACGCTGCCGAGGTCGACGTTGCCGAGCTGCGAGTCGTGAACCTTCACGTCATGTCTGACTGTCGCCAGGATCAGTTCGGCGCCGATGTTCTTGGTGAAGAAGTAGGTGAAATCGAGCTCCGGGGCGTAGGAATTGCCGATATCGATGTCCCCGCCGATGGTCGTTGTCCCGCTCTCTTCGGGAATGACGCCGATGCCGCGAAGCCGGACCAGAAGATCCCCCGCCTCTTTGGCCAACGCGACACTCGAAGAACACGCTACGGCGATGACAAGCGCCAGCCCAATCGCTTTTATCTGTTTCATTGTTTCACCTTCTTGGCCTATTCGCCATTTTGTTTAATCTGCCGACCTGAGTGCCCATGGCGGAGCGTCGGCCGCACTCGGCAATAGCCATAAATTTTGTATGGATTATCGTCAAGCGCGAAGGTGTCGCAGTCGACACATGCGCGTCTTGTCAGCAACAGCGCTTCGGCAACAGGGCCGGTCGGCGCAGAGGCTGCTCAGGCTGCGGACTTCGGTGCCCGTCTAAGCGCAGCCGCCGGAAAGGAGGTCGAGCGCCGGAACCTCGAACCGCTCTGGCCAGCCGGTCACCGCGCACGCCCGGCGCGGCGGCCGGTCGCCGGGACCACGCGCGGCGAGGCAAGAGGGAGGAGGTGCTCGTCGAAGAGGTCGGCCAGGTTCTGCAGCATGGTGCCGCCCAGTTCCTCGGCGTCGACAATGGTGACGGCGCGGCGGTAGTAGCGGGTCACATCGTGGCCGATGCCGATGGCGGTCAGCTCGACCGGCGAACGCGTCTCGATCCAGTCGATCACAGCGCGCAGGTGACGCTCGAGAAAGTTGCCGGGGTTCGCGGACAACGTCGCGTCGTCGACCGGGGCGCCGTCCGAGATCACCATCAGGATGCGACGCTGCTCGGCGCGGGCCAGCAGCCGGTCGTGCGCCCAGAGCAGCGCCTCGCCGTCGATGTTCTCCTTGAGCAGGCCCTCGCGCAACATCAGCCCGAGGTTGCGTCGCGCCCTCCGCCACGGCTGATCGGCGCCCTTGTAGACGATATGGCGAAGGTCGTTGAGCCGTCCCGGATCCCTGCTGCGGCCGGTCGCGACCCAGCGTTCGCGCGCCATGCCGCCCTTCCACGCCTTGGTCGTAAAGCCGAGGATCTCGACCTTGACGCCGCACCGCTCCAGGGTCCGGGCGAGGATGTCGGCGCTCATCGCCGCGACGGTGATCGGCCGGCCGCGCATGGAGCCGGAATTGTCGATCAGCAGCGTCACCACGGTGTCGCGAAACTCGGTCTCCTGCTCCTGCTTGAAGCTCAGCGGATACATCGGGTCGGCGACGACGCGGGCGAGCCGGCCGGAATCGAGCAGACCGTCTTCCAGATCGAACTGCCAGGCCCGCGTCTGGCGGGCGAGCAATCGCCGCTGCAGCCGATTGGCGAGACGGGCGACGACGCCCTGGAGGTTGCTGAGCTGCTGGTCGAGCTGGGCGCGCAGCCGCGACAACTCGTCGCCGTCGCACAACCGCCCGGCATCGACAACCTCGTCGTAGTCGGTGGTGAAAGCCTTGTAGCCGGCGAAGGCCTGCCCTGCCCGGGAATCGTTCTGACTGCGCCGTGCCGACGGACCGGCCGGCATCTCGCCGCCCTGCCCCGGCTCCGGCTGCTCGCCGGCGGTCGGATCGCCGAAATCCTGGGCGGCGTCGGCCTCGTCGCCGCCGACGGACGCGGACGAGGTCTCGGAAGCGCCGCCCTCGGAAGTCTGCGAACGGCTCTGCGAGGGGTCGCTCTGTTCGTCCTCTTCGTCACCCTGATCGGGGCTTTCCTCGCTGTCGGGCGAAAACGGCTCCTCGTCGATCAGCCCCAGTGCGTGCATCATCTGCAGAACCATCGCCCCGAAGGCGCGCTGGTCGCCGATCGTCTCGCCCAGGTGGCGGAGCTGCTCGCCGCAGCGCTCCTGAACGAGGGGTCGCCAGCGATCGAGCAGGGCTTCGGCCGCCGCCGGCACGCGGCTGCCGGTCAGCCTCTCGCGGACGAGAAGGCTGACCGCTTCGGTGAAAAAGGCCTGGTCGCCCGCCTCCGGACGACCGAAACCTTTGATCCGACAAGTGTCCTCGAGCAGGGCGTCAAGATTGGCGGCCACGCCGGCCATCCGCTGGCTGCCGATGGCCTGAACCCGCACCTCCTCGACCGCGTCGAATATGGCGCGGGCGGGGGGGGCACTCGGCCCGATCCTGTTGTGAAGACCGACGTCATGGTAGCGCAGGGTCAGCGCCGCATTATCCGCCAGTCCGCGGAGGCGAGCGACCTCGGCCCGGCTGGTTCGCGACGCCGGCGTCGGCAGCTTCACCCGGGCGCCGCGCAGATCGGCCTCGCCGGCGCCGTAGACCACGCTCACGTCGTCGCGCCCGGATACGGCCTTCAACGTCGCGGCGGTGACCCGCCTGACCAGCGCACCGGCGTCTTCGTCGTGCTGCATGCCGCCATCCAGCCTTAGCGCGACGCCGCCTGCATGGCGGAGTCGGCAAGTTCGGTGCCGAAGCAGCGCTGGTAGTACTCGGCGACCGTGGGACGTTCGAGCTCATCGCATTTGTTGAGGAAGGTCAGCCGGAAGGCGGCCGCGATGTCGCCGAATATCTGCGCGTTCTCCGCCCAGGTTATGACCGTGCGCGGCGACATGACGGTCGAAATGTCGCCGTTGATGAAGCCCGCGCGGGTCAGGTCGGCAAGCTCGACCATGGCCGAAACCTGAGCGCGGCCTTCCTTGCCGGCGTAGGCCGGCGCCTTCGCCAGGACGATCTCGAGTTCGTCGTCGTGGGGCAGGTAGTTCAGGGTCGCGACGATATTCCAGCGATCCATCTGACCCTGGTTGATCTGCTGGGTTCCGTGATACAGGCCGGTGGTGTCGCCGAGGCCGACGGTGTTCGTCGTCGCGAACAGCCGGAAAAACGGATGCGGCCGCAAGACCCGGTTCTGGTCGAGCAGCGTCAGCTTGCCCTCGACCTCAAGCACCCGCTGAATGACGAACATGACGTCCGGCCGACCGGCGTCGTACTCGTCGAACACCAGCGCCGCGGGCCGCTGCAACGCCCACGGCAGGATGCCTTCGCGAAACTCGGTCACCTGGGCGCCCTCGCGCAAGACGATGGCGTCCCGACCGACCATGTCGATCCGGCTGATGTGGCTGTCCAGGTTGACGCGGATGCACTGCCAGTTCAGACGCGCCGCAACCTGCTCGATGTGCGTCGATTTGCCGGTGCCATGGTAGCCCTGAACCAGAACGCGGCGGTTGAAGGCGAAGCCGGCGAGGATCGCGAGCGTCGTGTCGCGGTCGAACCGGTAGGCATCGTCGATATCGGGCACGTGATCGTCGGCCACGCTGAACGCCGGCACCTCGAGATCGCTGTCGATGCCGAAGGTCTGGCGCACCGAGACCCTGATGTCCGGGGCGTTGAGGGCGGAGGCTGAACTGGACACGCCGCTGCCGAAAGAAGTCATGGATGGCTTGTTCCGCACTGTGATCGCCGGATTGGTGGGCACGGTCATGAGGCGAGAGCGGTCATGACGGTGCGATAGGCCTCGTTGATTTCCTTGAACCGCTCCTCCGCCGCCTTGGCACCGCCATTGGCGTCGGGATGGTGTTTTTTGACAAGCGCCTTGTAGCGCGCCTTGACGACGGCGACGGTGACCGGCGGGGCCAGATCGAGAACGGCCAACGCGCGCACTTCGACCGCACCGACGCCATCAACCGGCGACCGCGGCGGCTCGGCGGCCGCGCCCAGATCGTCGAACATGGCGCTCGGCCGGAAGGAGGCGTTGTGCAGGGCCTTGATGAACGGCCATGAGGGCCGACGCCAGACGGTGTCGGCGCGAATGTCCGCCTCAATTTCGTCCTCGGTCATGCCCTGGTAATAGTTCCAGGCCGCGTTGTAGTCCCGCACGTGGGCGAGACAAAACCAGAAGTACTCCGTCAGCCGGTCGCGATCGCGCGGTGCGCGAAAGTCGCCTTCGGCCGGACAACCAGGCCAGTCGCAGCACCGCACCTCGCGAACCGGCATTTCGGCCAGGTTCGGCTTGCGCTGTCGGGCCACTCTTCCCTGGATGTGCGGCATGTCGATACTATGGGTTCTGCACCGAAGCGACGCAAGAAGCCACGCCGGACGGCGGGATGAGCCTTGCATGGAACATGCGTCCTTGCCCGTGGCCGTCGCTCCGGCTACGCCATGCCAAGGGATGCTCTTTTCGCCACGACCCCACGAAGGACGCCGCCATGACCGTAGCCGAGACGATCACGCGCAAGCTGTCGGAGGCCCTGGCGCCGAGCGAGATCCAGGTCGTCGACGACTCCGCCCGCCATGCCGGCCATTCCGGCGCCCGCCCCGGCGGCGAAACGCACTTCAACGTCACGCTCGTCGCTGCGGCGTTCGCGGGCAAGTCCCGGCTCGAGCGCCAGCGCCTCGTCCACGCCATCCTTAGCGACGAACTGGCCGGCCCCGTTCATGCCCTGAGCCTGCGCCTGATCGCGCCAGACGAGGCGGGACGGCCGGCGCCGTAGTCGTTCTGGTCATTTCGCGCCCGTGTAGAAGTCGGGCCACTCGCGGGCGACGACCGGGCCGTCCGCCGCCAGGGCGTGGCACGTGTCGATGATCGGCGGCCTGGCTGCGCCCGCCGTTGCGCTCGAGCGCCGCGACCGCGCCGGGCCGACGCTCTGCATCACCGTCTGGGCGAGCGGACCCGTGAGAAGGTCCGTCAGATGGGTGCAGCCCTGGACGCCGGCCATCCGCTCTCGCACCGCCTGGCGCCAGCCGGGTCCGATGCGCAGTCCGACCAGTTCGGCGAAGCGCGGCGTGATGTCACCGCAGAGCGAGAACGGCGCGGCCTCGGTCACGGCCTCGGCGGCGCGGACGACGAGGCGGTCGTCAACGGTGAGGCGGATCTGCATGCGGTGGATCGGCTCGCCGCTGGCGATCCCGTCGCGGTCCTTGTTGGCGAAGGAATAGGTCTTGGTGTCCTCGAGAAGGGCCTCGATGTCCCACAGCCCGTCGGCGCGTCGGTACCCGCGGCAGCGGATCTCGCGGCTGTGGATGTGCTCGCGTGGGCTCGGTCGACTGAGTGACATGTACGCTCCTCGAACGCTGGTCGCGCCTGTCGAAGCAGGCGGACGGATGAGAAGGGCTCAGCCGTCGACCACCGGTTCGGACCCGGGTGGGGGCGTAACGCGGATGGCCGCGATCTGCTGGCGGTGGCGGCGGAGGATCTCGAAGCGGAAGCCATGGAACATGAACGCCTGACCGACTTCGGGGATCCTCTTCGCTTCATGCAGCACCAGTCCGGCGATTGTCGCAGCCTCCTCGTCGGGCAGGCGCCACTCGAACTTGCGGTTCAGGTCGCGGATCGTCACCGTTCCCTGGACGACGAAGCTGCCGTCCGGCTGGCGGACGACCCCGGCGACGGCAACGTCCGTCTCGTCGTCGATGTCGCCGACGATTTCCTCCAGTATATCCTCGAGCGTCACGACGCCCATCAGGCTTCCATACTCGTCGACGACGATGGCGAAGTGCTCGCGGCGGCGGCGAAAGGCCTGGAGCTGATCGAGCAGGGTGGTCGATTCCGGCACGAACCACGGCTCCGCCGCCATCGAGACGACATCGAGCCCATCGGTCCGGCCCTCGCTCTCGCGGACCGCGCGCAACAGCGCCTTGGCGTGGATGACGCCGATGATGTTGTCGGGGACGTCGCGCCAAAGGGGGATGCGGGTGTACGGGCTGGCCAGGACCTGGGTGACGAGGTCGTCGATCGGCTGGTCGGCGTCGATCGTCACCACGTTCTTGCGGTGGATCATGATCTCACCGACCTGGACTTCGGCGAGGTCGAGGATGCTGCGCAGCATCGCCCTCTCGTGGCGGATCTCCGGCTCGTCGGCCGTGTGCAGATCGATGGCGCCGCGCAATTCCTCGATGCTGGGGCCGATCCCCTCCTGCGCGCCGCCGACCGGCCGCAGGGCGAGACGCACGATCGCCTCGGTCGCCTGGGTGAGCGGCGAGAGAACGGCGACGAGGAGCGCGACGGGGCGGCCGACCGTCAGAGCGACGCCGTTGGGGTTTCGGAAGGCATACGTCTTCGGCATGATCTCGGCGAAGATCAGGACCATCGTCGTCATCAGGATCGTCGCATAGGCGATGCCGGCCTCGCCGAACGCCGTTATCAGCACGCTCGTCGCCAGCGACGAGGCGAGGATGTTGACCAGATTGTTGCCGAGCAGGAGGGTTCCGATCAGTCGATCGGTCCTCGCGTGCAGCCCGTTGACCACGGCCGCCCGGGGGTCGCCGTTCTGCGCGAGCTGATGCATCAGCGGCCGCGAGGCGGCGGTCAGCGCCGTCTCGGAGCCTGAGAAGAAGGCCGACATCGTCAGCAACACGACGATGATGGCAATCGTAACATAGAGGGAGATCATTGCTGTTCCGGATGATCGGCGTTCATTCGCGCGTGCTCAGGCGGCTCCGAACTGGCGCAAGATGGAGATGAGATCGGCGGCAGGCACCGCGTCGCTGACGAAGGCGGCGCCGATGTCGCTGGCGAGGACGAAACGCGGCCGCCCGCCCTCGACCTTCTTGTCGTGGTCCATGTGCCGGGCGAGGGCGGCCGCCGACCAGACCGGCCGGGGCTCGAGGTCGTCGAGCGCCGTCGGCAGGCCGACGCTGCGCAGGTGCGAGCGGACGCGCGCGGCCGCCTCCGGTGCGCACAGATTGAGGCGGGCCGAGAGGGCGAAGGCCATCGCCATGCCGATGGCGACGGCTTCGCCATGGAGGAGGGCGTCGCCGTATCCGGCCTCGGCTTCGAGCGCATGGCCGAAGGTGTGGCCGAGGTTGAGCAGGGCGCGCCGGCCGGCTTCGCGCTCGTCGGCGGCGACGATCCGCGCTTTCGCGGCGCAGCTCGTGAGTATGGCCTCTCGGCACGCTGCGGCGTCGCCAGCGCACACGGCCGCGCCGTTGCGCTCGAGCCAGGCAAAGAAGGCGGCATCACCGATCAGCCCGTATTTGACGACCTCGGCATAGCCCGCGCGGCGCTGGCGCGCGTCGAGGGTCGCGAGGGTGTCGCTGTCGGCCACGACCAGCTTCGGCTGGTAGAACAGGCCGATCAGGTTCTTGCCGCGCGGCGTGTTGATCCCCGTCTTGCCGCCGACGGCGCTGTCGACCTGGGCCAGGAGCGTCGTCGGAACCTGGATGAAAGCAAGGCCGCGCAGGACGATCCCGGCGGCGAAGCCGGTGAGATCGCCGATGACCCCGCCGCCGAGCGCGATCAGCGTCGTCGTCCGCTCGACCCCGGCGGCGAGGAGCCGGTCGCACAGTGTTTCCAGATGAGCGAAATCCTTGGTTGCCTCGCCGGCGGGCATGACCACCTCGCCGGCGGCGATGCCCGCGGCCCTCAGCGAGGCAAGCGCGGTCCCGAGGTAGTGCGGCGCGACGTTGGTGTCGGTCACGACCACTGCCGCAGGACGGGCAAGGACCGGTCGGACGAGCCCGCCCAGCTCGCGCAGAACGCCGCTGCCGATCACGATGTCGTAGGACCGGCTGGCGAGATCGACGCGAAGGCCGGTCTCGGCGACGGCCTGCTCCCGAGGCTCCATCATCTCAACCCGGCCCGGCCGGCGGCGGCGCCGGCGGCGATCCCGGCGACCGCCCCGGCGGCGGCAAGGGCGTGCATGATCCGCTCAACCGTGACAGCCTTCTCCTCATTGGTCGTGTCGACGACGATGTCGGCTTCGGCGTAGACCGGGTAACGCGCCGTCATCAGGGCCTCGAGAACCGCCCGCGGATCGCCCTTGTCCAGAAGCGGCCGGCCCGGCCGGCCGACGGTCCGCGCCAACAGCACGTCGAGTTCGGCGCGCAGCCATACCGACGTCGCCCGCGCCCGGATCTGCTTTCGCGTCTCCGCGTCGATGAACGCGCCGCCGCCGCTGGCCAGCACCCGCGCGCCTTCTTCGAGCAGTCGTTTCATGACCCGCCGCTCGCCGTCGCGAAAGGCCGCTTCGCCGTAGATGCGGAAAATGTCCGCGATCGACATGGCGGCCGCCTTGACGATTTCCTCGTCGGAGTCGGCGAAACCGACGCCGAGCCTGCGCGCGAGCAGCCGGCCCATGCTCGTCTTTCCCGCGCCCATCAGACCGACCAGCACGATCGGCCGCGCGATTCCACCGGCCGTCAACACGGGCATGGCGCCTTCGCGTCCGATGGAACCGGCACAACCATTGATCGAGCGGTGCCCCCCGCATAAGATGGCAATTGGTTCGCCACGCCCTCCGCCGAAAGATCGCCCGGCCGCAATAATGCCGCACCGGCGCGGTTTACCGACCGTCCGTCGGGGCTGGCTTTTAATCCTCCGGTCATACTAACAGGAACAGGCCGTATTTGAATGAAGACCCTTTTGCGCGTTGCCGCGGCGGCGGTCCTTGTGCTGGTCATAGG
>JAEULH010000061.1 GCA_016793925.1 Rhodospirillales bacterium
CAAAATCTTTCGCTTCGCCCTGCACAGACGAGTGTGCGCGATGCAGAAACACAAACGCTTCTGGTGCGATGACAAGCTTTCCGGCATCTGCCGCCATCGCGACAACGCTTGCTGCACTCGCGGCCATACTATCGATAAAGACGCTGATATTTCCGCGTCTCTTCAGCGCCGTGAAAACCGCCAGACCAGAAAAGAAATCGCCACCTTCCGAAGAGATGCGAACAACCAGCGGTCCCGGAGCAATGCCCCGCAACACCTCGATAAAGTCGCGTTCTGCGCCATAGTAGATTTCGCCGTAAAGCAAAATCTCATTTGTTCCAGAACGATTGATGATGCGGACAGGGTTATGCATCAATTCGGACCTCAAAGCGCAAAACTGTTAGAACTGCGCTGCCATCGTCGTCTTCTGTGACCTTGAGCCGAAGTGGCGTAATAAGATCCGCCGGCGCTTCGACGACGTCTTCGATAACGTTGAGCAGTGTCTCTTCGAGTTCGTTGCGAAGAAGATCTGTTTCAAGCGAGGGCTGATTCATGCGCTGCCCGCACATTCAGCGGCGGAAAGCCCGCCGCTCTGTTCTGCGAGTTCCGCAAGCTGACCAAATATTTGGGAAAAGTGTCGCGCTTCATCTGGCGTCAGCTTGATCGAAAGAGAATTTGATCTGCCATCGGACATGCAGACTTCCAATCCGTCACTAATAAAGAAGCCTGGCCGAGCCGGTTCTCCTGAAACCATCGCATCAAGCGGAATCTGTCGAGGGTTGTTCATGCGGACCCCAAACATTGGGCACCGGCGAGTCCTTCGCGCTCATCCGCGAGCGTGGCCAGCAACAGAGCGACGCTTCGCGCCTCGCATGGCGTCATTCGAATCCTGAAGCTTGCTGTCGCGCCGTCGCTAATCGAGAAAACCAAATCCTTCCCGATCACAAGTGCAGGCGTGTGCGGTCCGAGCTTGGAAACGGGACTGTTCATCCACTCAACTCCGCTTCCCAAGCCACGCCTGAAGGTCATCCAGCGCTGGCAACTTGATCCGCCGCCGATGCGCTTCTTCACGAAGGCCATCCAATATTTCAGAAACGTGAAGCAACCAAAGCGTCTGTGGTCGATCCTTATAGGCGTCAACAAACTTTTTTCCGTCTATCTTCCACATTGCGTCGTAAATTTGTTCTTGGGAAAGTCCGCGCTCTAGCAGAACCCGTTCAACCTTCAGTGCTTCTTCAGACCACTCAACCCTAGGCTGGTCTTTCCCCGACTTTTCCAGATGCCCCAAAAGTCCTTCTTTCGTCATCAACCACAGTTTGGCTTCGGCAGCTCCCGGCTCGATCTCGCGAACCAACCAGATTTCCTCTTTCTGAAAAGCTGGCCATTCGGAAATGATTCCGGGAGTTGATTCTGAAACGATCGTCGAAGCCTCGGAAACGAGAAGATTCCACTGCCGGCAAATTTCCGAATGAATCGCCAGCAAAAAAACTTCGAACGGAGAAAAATTCTGGCGTCTGGAACTGCGAACTCGTTCGAAAGGGAGTTGATTTCGTTTTTCCATTGCTTCTGGAACACGAAAACCCTTTCGAGAAAGTGCCTCCGTCTGCCGGCTGTTCAGCACGTCGCGCCTCCTTGGCGTAGGCATAAGCCGTTGGTAGACAACGGTAATTGGCAGTTGTACCACGGCGCGGAGGGGTACGCAAGGCCATTTCTGTAGCGCTCGTTGCGTTTTCTGGGCCGTTCGGCTACAGTGCCCGAGTTGGGCACCGGGCACCCCTGGGTGCAGGCCCAGGACAAGGCCGGCCACCGGGTGACGATGACTGAACCGACGCCAATACCCCGCCGCCGCACCGAAGAGCAGACGGCTGAAATCCTTGGCATTTCTGTGCCCGCACTGCGTCGGCTTAAGCGCGCCGAGTCAACCTGGGCCGCGCTCGACGAGATGGAGTGGTCTCCAGAAGATCGAGGTCGAGGCGGCATTGTGGCCAAACCGCTGAGACCAATCTGCACAAAATCGCGTGCTGAGGTTGACCCGCTTCTTTCGCCAGCTCAGGCCCGCAAGACCCTCGGCTGCGGAGAGACTTTTTTTGGTCAGCTCGTTAGGGCCGGTGAGATAGAATTCATCCTGATTGGTAAGCGCCGGAAGTTCAGACTGTCTGTTATCGAGGCATTCCTGGAAAGGCAAACGCAGCCATGTCCGTCTATAAACACGAAAAGTCGCCGTACTACCACTTCGATTTCCAAATTAAAGGACAACGATTTTTTGGCAGCACGAGCCTTACGGTTAAAAGCCAAGCACGCGTCTACGAAGCAGAAATGCGTAGACGCGCCATTGAAGGATCACTCCGCCATAAGCGCGAACAAATGACTTTGAACCAAGCGGCTGGTCGGTATTTCGAAGAAAAATCGAAGAACACACGTAGTCGCCAGAATGACGACTACCAACTTGCGAACCTAATAAAAGGTCTCTGCGCCAGCACATTCTTGTCTGATATTACGGAAAACCAGATCTCTGCTTACGCTGCGCGCCGAAGAAACCAAGTGGGGCCAGCTAGCGTCAACAGGGAAATCGAACTTCTTCGGCGGGTGTTCCGACGAGCGCAAACGGTATGGAGGGTAGACATCGGCGAAATGCCGGCATGGAAAGAGCTGCTCTTCGTAGAGCCGGAAGGGCGAAAGCGGGAGCTGTCCCGCAACGAAGAGGTCCGGCTTATGGCCCGGGAGGAACTTCCCGAAGACCTTGGGTACCTTGCACAGTTTTGCATCCTCACCGGCATGCGCAAGATGAACGCGATACAGTTGACTTGGTCGCAAGTTCATTGGGACGAAGGCGAAATCAAGATCCGAGTTAAGAGCCGAAAGCCCGGTGGGGAAGAGCACACGATTCCGATCTCATCGGCTGTAAGGGGTCTTCTCGCTGCGCAGTATGGCAAACACCCGATCTTCGTCTTCTCCTATATTTGCCGCCGAAGTCGTGGCGGAAGGCGCAAAGGTGAACGTTATCCCTTTTCAGCAAGTGGCTGGCGCGGGGATTGGAAACGCTCCCTTGAAGCGGCCCAAGTTGAAGATTTCAAATTTCACGATACGCGGCACACGGCGGGGACACGCACCGCTCGCGTCGGTGGACTTCACGCCGCAAAGGAACTCCTTGGCCACAAAGACATCGCCTCGACCATGCGCTACACCCACGTGACCCGCGATGATGTTCGCGAAGCGATGGAACGGGCAGAGTCCCGAAATAATCCCGAACCAGCACCCATTGAAAATGCTAACCCGTTGAAAGGAAGGAAATAAACCATGCCTTGGCGTCGGCTCCCAAAGCAGATGCGCTACCAGACTGCGCCACTCCCCGAACTTTGAAATTATTGCGCTTTTTTGAGTATGGCCTCGCGGCAGATAGAGAACGAAATGGCAATTTCGAACGTTTTCGTGCCGGAGACTCCCCCCAAAAGTCCCCCCAGTCAACCGCCTTCGTCGGCGCCTCTGGAACGGACGCGGAACGCCCTATTGCTCGTACGTTTCGCGTCTCCGGGCCGCCATCGCCGCGAACCGCGTTCGTCGTAGCCCCGGGGGAAGAGTCCGGCCATGACCAGGGCGAGGTGCGCGACGTGGCTCCAAGCGGGCTGGGCGGGTGGTCCAAGGCGAAGTCGACGCGCAGGACCTTCTTAACCCGGGCCTGTTATCGTCCTGGGCATGCACCGCTTCGACCACCTCGACGTTGAGAGCGAGCTCGGGCACCCGTTCGCGGTGCTGTGGATCTTCATGCGGCACCTCTACGGTCCGCTGTTCTGGCCGATCATGTTGCCAACAGCCTCGGCTGGGCGTGGTCCGTGTGCGCTCGGCGCAGCGTCCTTCGAGTGCAGCGATCTGAAGACGCGTTACCGGCTGGGAGCGAAAGAATGACGGAATTCCGATTTGGTTATGGGGAAATCGAGCCGGTTCCCAGGCGCTTCCCTCGGGGCGCTGCGTTTGTCGGGCGTGTCTGTTGGTCCTGGAGCCCGGCGCATGAACGCGACCACTCCTACTTCGTTTCGCAGACGCGCCTGGGGGGGAACAAGTGGCTGCTCTGGGTGCGGAGACCGTCCGACGATCGGCCGAATGGATGTTACGAGGCCGTCGTGGGGGCCACGAATACGGCATTTGACGACCTCGTCGAGGCGGCCAAAGCGTTGCTTTTCCGCTTTTGGATCTGGAGCGTCGCTGCGGAAAAAATCGATCGGCCACACGAAATCCTGAGCACGGGTGTACTCGATGAAAGTGAGCTTGATCGCATAGCGGACCAGATCTGGGACGACCCCTTCCTCGATCCGTGGTCAAAGCTGGTGCCCCGATTCACGTCCGTTCCGGAGGTGTCTCAGTTTGTCTGCGCCTACGATGTCTGGGCCGGGATTGACACCGTCGAGGAGGCGGCCCTTCTTGCGAGGGGGAGCAGCATCGACGTCTTGTGGATCGAGTCGATCGAAGGTTGCCGGGCCGTCGCCTGGCACCCGCGCCGCGATGCGAAGGAGAGCGCGCGAATTCTTCTTGAGGCGTTCTGGCGAGCCCGGCACGGTTTCATAGGACCGACCGAGTTCTTGCAGGCCGGCTTGCTCGACGGCGGTGAGTTCCAGGACCTACGTGACGCCATTTCTGGGGAAACGGCTGCCAACGAGACCGCCGCCCTGCGGCACCGCGACGCGCCCATCGTCCGAACGGCCCGCGAGCTCGGCCTCAATCCCCGGCCGGCCGGACATAGCCCCGACGCATGGATGGCCAGTTGTCCGGGAACCAGTCACTGGCTGATGATTGGCCCCATCACGAACGAGTTCGGGTGCGGCTGGTGCAGGCGAGCCGGCGGTCCAGACGAGCTTTCCATATTCGCCGAAGAACGTCGGCATCGACGTAGCTGAAGTCGTCAGGCCTCGGCGCCCCCGTGGGAGGGTTTCCTGCCCCCGCTTGCCGTGCCTCTAACCACCCACGATCCCGCCGCTGACCTCCACGATCAAGAGCGGCGGTTGGGGGGTCGCCGACGAGCCGGTCACCATAGACGTGGTCGAGGCGACGCAAAAGCCAATCTGGCCTAAAGTGTCTAGGCGAGTATAATCGCACTTGTACATATTGGGCCTTGCGTAAAAAAAGTGGCAAAATTAGCCATGAGCGGCAAAACCTCCTCTCCTGATAGTGATTATCTGGTCAAGTACCAGCGCCTCTCTACGACAGATCTCGACCATGCTCGCGAGGCCGTAGGCCGCATGTGGGAATATCACCGCTCGCATTTGCTGCGCGGCCGGAAGTACGCCATTGGCTGGCATCAGGCTGATCTGGGCGACGCCAGCCTCAGTTACGTGCGAACCTCCAGCACCATCCACATCGCATGCGGACCCGTGAGCGACACCCTCAGGGTGACGTTACACGAAAGCGGCCGCATCAAGCACTGGATCAATGGATCCCCTGCAGTTTCAACACCAAGTCGCGCCGTCGTGCACGTTCCGGGTCAAGAACTGCATATGGAGACTGAACCGTTTCGCCTCCTTATGCTTTCATTCAGTTGCGATGCTGTCATGCGCGCGCTACAGGCCCGCCAACAGTTGCCGGCTGATATGTGCCACTGGCCGAGCGAGTTCTCGCTTGAAACACGGGCTGGGGTTTCGCTCCGAGCCTTGTGCCGCTGGGCTGCGGGAGAGATGGATCGTCCCGGCTCCGGTTCATTGAATTCTCTCAAAGCCAGACAAGCACTTGAACGCACTTTGTTGATGCTTCTTTTCGATGGTATCGAGAGTGCGTCGCCCACCACCTTGAGGGGCGATGACGGGCTGGCCGATTTGCACGTAAGGCGGGTCGAAGAGTGGATCCACAGCCACTTTGCCGAGCCCATAGCCGTTGAAGACCTTGCGCAAGCAGCGGGCGTGAGCGTTCGATCACTTCAAGTCATGTGCCGCCGCTCGCGCGGATGTACCCCGATGGACCTGTTGCGGAGAAGACGTCTGGATGCGGCGCGTGCCGCACTCCAGGCTGCCGCGCCTGGACAGACTGTCACGGCCGTTGCCACCGATTGCGGTGTCTTCAACTTCGGGCGCTTTGCAGTTCAATACAGGGCGGCGTTTGGCGAATCGCCGTCGCAAACGCTTGCCTCTTCAACTGAACGCACGTCGTCCGCGAAGACGTAACGAGAGACCCCGGCCGCTTCCTGTTCGTGGCAGAGTGCTTATCCGTCGGGAAAGTTTGCGGTGGGTCCCATCAAGCCCCCGGATCTTCACCCGCATCACGGCCGATGTTGATCGGCTCCAAGTTCCTTCAGGAGGCGAGCATCGACATGGACGGCAAGCAGATCACAACCCGGACCCCGTTACCGGTCAGGTCGGTCGCGTCTCTAAATGTTTCCCCAAAACGCACACCTGATTTTCACAGACAGTGAACGCAGTCCTGTTCGACTGCGCTTCCCGGATAGCCTGTCCGTTGGTAGGTTCGTAACGTCTCGGCTCGACGCGGCTTCTAGCAGCGGCGGGGGTGAGGCAGCAATGGTCGCCGGGCCGCCCCGGGGGCCAAGGCGGCCCGGCACCAAGCGGACCGAACACGACTGCCCCAGGTAACAGGGGGGTGAACTTCCGGCAGGCTCTGCGCCGGTCGATGGAAGACGCTCCGGCGTTGACGTCGGCCCCAATCCCGGCGGACAGTCCGCGCGATGCTGATACCGGGTTCCGCCGACGCCGTTGTTCCGCTGCCGGTCCTGCTGCTCGCGGCTCTCGTTCTCGACGCTGCGATCGGCGGTCGGCCGGGCGTCCTCGGCGTCGTGCCGCATCCCGTCCGCGTCATCGGCGGCCTGATCGCGCGCTGCGACCGGACGCTGAATCGGGAACGTGATGGCCACAGCCGCCGCTTGGCGCTCGGTCTTCTCGCGACCACTCTGGTCTGCGGCCTCTGCGGCGCATTCGGCTGGGTCGTGAGCGCGCTCACGCACCGTTTCCCGCCGCTGACCCTGGTCGAGTTCGCCCTTGTCGTCGCCCTGCTCGCAAGCCGCAGCCTGTTCGACCATGTCCGCGCCGTCGCCCGCGCCGTGCGGACGGGCGGCCTCGATGCCGGCCGGGTCGCCGTCGGGCGGATCGTCGGCCGCGACGTCCAAGATCTCGACGAGGCCGGCATCGCCCGCGCCGCGGTCGAGTCCTGCGCCGAGAACTTCAGCGACGGCGTCGTCGCCCCGGTCTTCTGGACCGCGCTCTTCGGCCTGCCCGGTCTGCTCGTCTACAAGGCCGCCAACACGTTGGACAGCATGATCGGTCACAAGAGCGCGCGGTACCGTGCGTTCGGCTGGGGCGCGGCCCGGCTCGACGATCTCCTCAATCTCGCCCCGGCGCGCCTGTCGGGCCTCCTGCTTGTCGCCGCCGCCGGCATGGGATCTTTGGCGAGCGGACGCCGGGCCTGGGCTGCGATGGTGCGCGACGCGGGCAAGCACCGTTCGCCCAACGCCGGCTGGCCGGAGGCCGCCGCCGCCGGCGCCCTCGACTTGCGGCTCGGCGGCCCGCGGCGCTACGGTGCGACGGCCATCGATGCGCCCTGGCTCGGCTGCGGCCGCGACGTCGACACGACCGACGACATCGACCGGATGCTGCGCCTGTATGTCACCGCCTGCGTGCTGGTCGCAGGCCTGCTCGCCGCATGGGCCGCGGCCAGTCTTACGACCTGAAGGAGAAAGACCACCCCCATGAGCGCGCTGACCCTTATTCTTGGCAACAAGAACTACTCCTCGTGGTCGATGCGGCCGTGGCTGGCATTGGCGCAGACCGGTGCGGCCTACGAGGAAATCGTCATACCCCTCGATCGGCCGGAGACCGCGGCCTCGATCGCGGCGTATTCGCCGTCGGGCAAGGTGCCGGTTTTGCGCGACGGCGAGCTTACGGTCTGGGATTCGCTGGCGATCATCGAGTACCTGGCCGAACGCTTCCCGGAGGCGGGGCTGTGGCCGGCGGCGGCGGACGCGCGCGCGATCGCCCGATCCGTTTCGGCCGAGATGCACGCCGGGTTTCAGGCGCTGCGCACCCACATGCCGATGAACATCCGCGCCGCGTTGCCGGGGCGCGGGCGCGCCGAGGGCGTCGAGGCCGACATCGCCCGCGTCACGGCGATCTGGCGCGACTGCCGAAGCCGTTTCGGCGGCGACGGCGCGTTTCTGTTCGGCGCGTTCTCCGCCGCCGATGCGATGTTCGCGCCGGTCGTCACCCGCTTCCAGACCTTCGCCGTCGATCTCGATCCCGTATCGCGCGCCTACGCCGACGCGGTCCTCAACTGGCCGATCGTCGCCGCGTGGTGCAAAGCCGCGGCCGATGAGCCATGGTCGCAGGCGCGTTACGACGATCTGTGAGGCGAGGTGGCGGCCGCCTACAGCGCAACGGTCCGGGCCGCTCCCAACAGACCGTCCAGATCGAGGTGTTCGGCCAGATGGTCGGCCAGCGCGTCGAGCGCCTCCTCGACCCCTGCCTCGTAGGCGACCGCGCTGTCGCCTCGCGCCCGCAGCCGGCGGAGGAGGGCAGAGCGAAAACCGTCGGCGGCGAACAGGCCGTGGAGATAGCAGCCGAACACGCGGCCGTCGCTCGAGACGCAGCCGTCGCTTCGCGCGTCGAGGCGCAGCATCGGCCGGGACAGCCCGGCGCCCGTGGTCCGACCCATGTGCATCTCGTAGCCGCGCACCGCCTCCCCGGTCGTGACGTCCAGGCCCTGCGCCTCGACCAGAGCCTTTTCGCCGGCGAGGGTCGTTTCGACATCGAGCAGGCCGAGGCCGGGGGCGTCGCCGGCGGGCCCTTCGATGCCCATGGGGTCGCGCACGACCGTCCCCAGCATCTGGTAGCCGCCGCACAGGCCGACGACCAGTCCGCCGCGGCGAACGTGGGCGCGCACGTCGATGTCCCAGCCCTCGCTGCGCAGGAAGGCGAGGTCCGCGATGGTCGCCTTCGAGCCCGGCAGCACGATCATGTCCGTATCGCCGGGGATGGCTGTGCCCGGGTGGATGAAGCGGACCTCGACATCGGGCTCGGCAATGAGCGGATCGAGATCGTCGAAGTTGGCGATCCGCCGCAGCATGGGCACGGCGACGAGGATCCGCGCGCCGGCCTCGGCGGGCGCCGGCGGACGCTCGAGCGCGACCGCGTCCTCGGCGGGCAGCCTCCGCGCCGGCGCGAACCAGGGGACGACGCCGAAGCCGGCGAGCCCGGTGCGGGCGGCAATGATCGCCAGGCCGTCGTCGAAGAGGCTGACGTCGCCGCGGAACTTGTTGATGATGAAGCCGGCGAGGCGGTTGCGGTCGGCGTCGTCGAGCAGGCTCCAGGTGCCGACGATGCTGGCGATGACGCCGCCGCGGTCGATGTCGCCGATGAGCACGACCGGGGCGTCAACGGCTTCGGCGAAGCCCATGTTGGCGATGTCGCCGGCGCGCAGGTTGACCTCCGCCGGGCTGCCGGCTCCCTCGATCAGGACCAGGTCGGCGTTCGCAGCGAGCCTCGCGAAGCTTTCGCAGACCTTGGCCAGCAGGGTCGGCTTGAGCCGCTGGTAGTCGCGCGCCCGCGCCGAGGTCAGCACCCGCCCCTGAACCACGACCTGAGCGCCGATGTCGGTCTGCGGTTTGAGCAGCACCGGGTTCATGTCGACGATCGGCGCGAGCCCGCAGGCCCTGGCCTGCAGCGCCTGGGCCCGACCGATCTCGCCGCCATCGATGGTTACGGCGGCGTTGTTCGACATGTTCTGCGGCTTGAACGGGCGCACCGCCAGTCCGCGCCGGTGGAAGGCGCGGCACAGTCCGGCAGTGATGAGTGACTTGCCGACGTCCGATCCCGTGCCCTGCAGCATCAGCGCCCGGGGACGCCGGCCGCAATGCGGCCGCTCAGCTCCCGGCGGCAAGCGTCTGCCTCAGCGGGTCGGCTTCGGGGTTGGAAACCTCGCGCCGGAGCACGATCGCCTCAGGCGCGACGTCGCGCCCGTAGAAGGCCTTGTTCAGATCGTTGCGGCGAATGATCCCGGCGCCCTCCAGGCTCATCCCGGCGAAGAGCCCCGAGATGTTCGAGAAGCCGACGATGTCGGGGCCGAGCGCGGTTGTCGTCGCCGCGCTGATACCACCGCCGACTTCGCCGAGGGCGAATTGCAGGTCGCCGCCGAACTTGCCTTGATTGCGGATGACGGCCTGGACCGCACGGTCGGTGCGCAGGATCATGACCACATCGGCCGACTGGAACCCCACCTGCAGGCCGAAGCTGGCGGAGGCCAGATTGTAGAAGGCCGGATAGCTCCACGTCCCATCGGCGCCCCGGGCGAGGACGACGCCGGAACCGCCCTGGGCGCCGACGATGAACGCGCCCTTCGTCACCGACGGGAAGATGGCGATGCCGCGCGCGGTGCGCAGATTCTCGCGAAACAGCTTCGCCATGTCGTCGTCCTGGTTCTTCAGTCGCTCCACCGCCCAGCGCGAGGCGTCGGTGAGGCTGCCGGCCTCGGTGCGGGCATCCCAGGTGCGCGAGCAGGCGACAAGCTGGGTGAGCAGAAGAGCGATAACGACGATTTTGAACATCGGGCGCATGGATTGGGAACCTCCGGTTGCGGCGAGGGGACCATGCCGCATGCGGAGGCGCAAGGATCAAAATTCGACGCCGGCCTGCGCCTTTACCCCGGACCGGAACGGGTGCTTGATCATGGCCATCTCCGTTACCAGATCCGCGGCCTCGATCAGCTCTTCCTTGGCGTTGCGGCCGGTGACGACGACATGGAGGTCCCGCGGCCGGGCGCTCAGCGTCGCCAGGATATCGTCGAGTTCGAGATAGCCGTAGCGCAGGACGATGTTGAGCTCGTCGAGGATGACCATGCGATAGCTCGAATCGGCGATCATCGCCTTCGCGGTGTCCCAGGCCTGGCGGGCCGCGGCGATATCGCGTTGGCGATCCTGCGTGTCCCAGGTGAAGCCCTCGCCCATGGCCCGGATCACGCAGAGGTCGGGGAAGCGGGCGAGGATATCGCGCTCGCCCGTGTGCCAGGCGCCCTTGACGAACTGCACGATGCCGACCTTGAAGCCGTGGCCGATGCAGCGCATCGCCAAGCCCATGGCGGCCGTCGTCTTGCCCTTGCCCTTGCCGGTGTGGACCATCAAAAGGCCGCGCTCTTCCGTCTTGCTCGCGACGATCTTGTCGCGTGCGGCCTTCTTCTTGGCCATCTTTTCGGCGTGGCGGCGGTCGAGTTCCTCTTCGCTGCCCGATGCCCGCTCTTCCTGGCTCAATGCTCGCTCCTCCGTCAGTCGCTGGCCGCGCTTGCGCCGGCGCCCGCTCCGGTCGCGGCCGCCCCCTGCTTCGCCAGCCTGTTGAGAACCTGGTGGGCGCCGTTGACGCGCGGTCGCCACAACCCCCGGTCCATCGCCTCGATCAGCCGTTCGCTCATCTCGCGAAGCGCCGCCGGATTGTTCTCGGCGATGAAGTCGCAGACCGTCTCGTCGTCGAGGTAGGCCTGGAAGACGGCGTCGAAGTGGTGGTCCTCGACACAGCGGGCCGTTGCCGCGAAGGCGAACAGGTAATCGACGGTGGCGGCCATTTCGAAGGCGCCCTTGTAGCCGTGGCGCATGACGCCGGCGATCCATTTCGGGTTGACGACCCGGGCGCGGACGACGCGGGCGATCTCTTCCGACAAGGTGCGCACCCGGGGCTGTTCGGGGCGGGCGTGGTCGGCGTGATAGATCGCCGGCTGGCCGCCGGAGAGCACCCGGACGCTCGCCGCAAGACCGCCTTCGAACTGGTAGTAGTCATCGGAATCGAGAATGTCGTGCTCGCGGTTGTCCTGGTTCTGCACCACCACCTCGACGCCGCGCAGGCGGCGGGCGAAGTGATCGTGCGCCGCGCGTCCTTCGAGGCCGGCGCCGTATGCGTAGCCGCTCCAGGCGAGATAGGCCTGGGCGAGGTCGGCATCGCTCTGCCAGCCGCGCTCGTCGATCAGCGCCTGCAGGCCGGCGCCGTAGGCGCCCGGCTTGGAGCCGAACACCCGGCAGCCGGCGAGGCGGGCGGCGTCCTCTGCGCTGGAGCCTTCGGCCGTCAGCCGAGCCGTTTCGGAACGTGCCTTCGCTGCGAGCGGATTGACCTCCTCGGTCTCGTCGAGCGCAGCGACGGCGCGCGCAGCCGAATCGAACAGCGCGATCAGCCCGGGAAAGGCGTCGCGGAAGAAGCCCGAGACGCGCAGGGTGACGTCGACCCGCGGTCGGTCGAGGACGTCGAACGGAAGGATCTCGAACCCGGTCACCCGCCGCGAGGCGCTGTCCCATGTCGGGCGGACGCCGAGCAGGGCCAGGGCCTGCGCAATATCGTCGCCGCCGGTGCGCATGTTGCTGGTGCCCCAGGCGGTCAGCGCCAGGGTCCGCGGCCAGGCGCCGTGCTCCTGAGCGTGGCGCTCGACCAGCAGCGCGGCCGACTTCCAGCCCAACGTCCAGGCCGCCGGCGTCGGCACGGTGCGGGTATCGACCGAGTAGAAGTTCTTGCCCGTCGGCAGCACGTCCGGCTTGCCGCGGGTGGGTGCACCCGAAGGCCCCGGCTTGACGAACCGTCCGGCGAGCCCGGTGAGCAGGCCGGCGAGTTCGCCCTCGCCGCAGGCGTCCACCGCCGGGCGCAGACGCTGTTCGACCTCGGCCAGCACGGCGGCGGCGGCCACCCAGTCGGGCTCCGGGATCCGTTCGCCGGCGATGAGCGCGGCCGCCAGTGTCTCAAGCCGCTCCACCGTGTCCCCCGTCGTCCGCCACGGATCGGATCGCGTTTCGAGCAGAGCTTCGGGTCGCGGCCCGTCCCACGGCGCGGCCGCCTCGCAGTCGAGCGGATCGAAGGCCAGCCGCAGATCTTCGGCCAGCGCCCGGTGCAGGGAAGCGTCCCCGCCCTTGCCGCCGCCGCGGGGGATGCGCACCAGCGCAACGAGGAGATCGCGAAGCTGCGCGCCCGCGGGCGAGCGGCCGAAGATGTGGAGGCCGTCGCGGATCTGCATTTCCTTGAGTTCGCAGAGGTAGGCGTCGAGCTTGCCCAGCGCCGCGTCCCGCTCCTCGTTCACGTCCATGCCGCAGTCGATATCGAGGCCCGTCGCCCGGCACAGCGAGAGGATGTCCTCGGCCAGCACGCGCAGCCGCCGCGGATCGACCCCGGCCGCCTCGTAGTACTCGTCGACGAGCTGTTCGAGATCGCGCAACGGCCCGTAGCTTTCCGCCCGGGTCATCGGCGGCGTGAGATGGTCGACGATCACCGCCTGGGCCCGGCGCTTCGCCTGGGTGCCCTCGCCGGGATCGTTGACGATAAAGGGGTAGAGGTGAGGCAGCGGCCCAAGCGCCGCCTCGGGCAGGCACTCGGCGGACAGGGCCAGGCTCTTGCCCGGCAGCCATTCCAGGTTGCCGTGCTTGCCCATGTGGACGACGGCGTCGGCCCGGAAGCCGTCGCGCAACCAGGCATAGAAGGCGAGGTAGCCGTGCGGCGGCGGCAGATCGGGATCGTGATAGCTGGCGGCCGGGTCGATGTTGTAGCCGCGCGCCGGCTGCAGGCCGACGACCACGTTGCCGAAGCGCAGCGCGGCGATGGCAAAGCGGCCGCAGTCGAGCCGGCCCGGGCGGTACATCGGGTCGGCCTCGGGCGGGCCCCAGCGGTTCGTGACCGCGTCCTGGACCGCCCGCGGCAGGGAGGCGAAGAACGGGGCGTAGTCGCCGAGCGACAGGGTCTCCGTAACCTGGCGTCGGTCGAGAGCGGCGATGGCGTTGGTCGGTCCCGCGGCGAGGCCGGCAATGAGGGCGTTGCCGTCGGCCGGGGGATCCTCGACGCGGTAGCCGGCCGCGGCCAGCGCGTGAAGAGCGTTGATCGTGCCGGCGGGGGTGTCGAGGCCGACCCCGTTGCCGATGCGGCCGTCGCGATTGGGATAGTTGGCGAGGACCAGTGCGATCCGCCGCTCGCAGGCCTGCTTGCGGCGCAGGCGGCTCCAGCCCGCCGCCATGGCGCAAACGAAGTCGACCCGGTCGGACACGGGTCCGTACCCGACCAGATCGGCCTCGGTGAGCGGATCGCGGTAACCCTCGGTCTTGAACGAGACGGCACGGCTCATGATCCGGCCGTCGACCTCGGGCAGAGCCACGTTCATGGCGATATCGGTCGCCGACAGGCCATGCGTCCCCTCGCGCCAGGCGGCTTCGCCGGACGTCGCGAAGACCACTTGCACGACCGGACAGTCGCAGGCGTCGAACGGCGTCGCCGTCGCCTCGCTGCCCGGCGCCGAGACGGCGAAACCGGTGGCGTTGAGGATCACGTCAGGTGGAGCCTGCGCGAGGACGTCCTCGAGCACGGCCGCGGCGAGGGGATCCTTCAGGCTGGCGACGAAGACCGGCAAGGGGTTGAGGCCGTGGCGGGAGAGCCCGTCGATGAGCGCGTCGACGCCCCTGAGGTTGCCGGCCTGGACCAGCGCCCGGTAGAAGACCAGCGCCGCGATCGGCCGTTCGTCCACCCAACCGGCGCGCACCGCCGCCAGATCGTCGCCCGTCCCGCTCCCGGCGTAGAGGCCGGCGCGCAGCAATGGCTTCGGCTCGCGCCAGCGGCCGGGCCGGCCGATGAGCGACCCGGCGTAGCGCAGGAACCCGGTGGCGTTGTCGACGCCGCCGTGGACCAGGTATTGCCAGAGCCGGTGCCAGGCCTCGGCCGCAATCGTCGACTCTTCGGCAAGCTCGGCGTCGGGCTGGTCGTCGCCTGGGAGAAAGGCAACCGGAATGGCCCGCTCGCGGGCGGTCGCAGCGATCTGTTCGACCCCGTAGGGCCAATAGCCTCGACCCCCGAGCAGGCGGACCACGACAAGCCTGGCGTGGGCCACGACGGTCTCGACATAAAGATCGACCGAGAGGTTGTGGCCGAGGCGAAGCAGGTTGGCGAGGCGCAGGCTCGGCCCGCCTTCAGCCTCTGCGTCGTTCGCCGGAGCAAGCCGGGCCTGGGCCGCGGCGAGGCAGGCGATCTCGGTATCGGCCGCGCTCAGCACGACGATCTCGCCCGGGCTCTGGCCGAGGTCGACCGCGCCGCTGCCGTCGTCGATGCCGCCCGGCCTCGTTGCGAGGAGATGCATCGATCAGCGGTCCCGCATGCGCATCCGCCGGCGGATCATTCCGCGGCGTCCGCTGCGGTTTCGAGCCCCGCGAGGACCGCGTTCACCGCCGACCTGTCGACGTCGCGCTCGGCGATGACGACGAGTTCGCTCCGGCGGGCCTCGCCGGGCCGCCACGGCCTGTCGTAGTAGCGCTCGATGCGGGCGCCTACGGCCTGGACCACATGGCGCATGGCCTTGCCCGGCACATCGACGAAGCCCTTGATCCTGAGCACGTCGTGCCGGCCGGCGGCGGCGTGGACGCGCGCGTCGAGCAGAGCGGGATCGGCGACGGGTCCCGGTGCGACGATGAAGCTGACGAAGTCGTCGTGGTCATGGACGTCTTCGCCGTCGTGAACGGAGACCCGCGCGTCGATGCCGTCTTCGGCCGCCGCGTCGAGGCCGAGGACGACCATCGGCTCGAGCGCGCCATGGATGGCGCCCATCACCTTCACGCCTTCGCGCAAGCCGGCTTCGACGCGCGCGCGCACGGCAGCCAGGGCCTCGTCGTCGAGCCGGTCGAGCTTGTTGAGGACGACCATGTCGGCGCAGGCGAGCTGGTCGGAGAAGACTTCCTCCAGCGGCGCGTCGTGCTCCGGCGCCGGATCGGCGGAGGAGAAAGCCTGAGCGGGACCCGGGTCGGAGGCGAAGCGACCGGCGGCGACCGCCGGCGCGTCGACCACGGTGACGACCCCGTCGACGGTGACCTGGGAGCGGACCTCCGGCCAATTGAAGGCCTTGACCAGCGGCTTGGGCAGGGCGAGCCCGGAGGTCTCGATGATGATGTGGTCGGGTCGCTCGGCGCGCGCGAGCAGGCGCTCCATCGTCGGCAGGAACTCGTCGGCGACGGTGCAGCAGATGCAACCGTTGGCCAGTTCGATCACGTCGTCGTCGCCGCAGCCGGCGATGCCGCAGCCGAGCAGCAGTTCCCGGTCGATGCCGAGGTCGCCGAACTCGTTGATGATCAGCGCCAGCCGGCGGCCCTGGGCGTTTGCGACAAGGTGTCGGATCAGCGTGGTCTTGCCTGAGCCGAGAAAGCCCGTCACCACCGTCGCCGGTATCTTCATGTCCCGCTGTCCCTCACTGTTCCACTGTTCCGGAATTTTCCGCTTCGTCCTTGATCGTCAGCGGCAGTCCGGCGACGACGAGGATCACTCGCTGCGCCGAACCGGCGACAGCCTGGTTGAGCCGGCCGGCTTCGTCGCGGAAGGCCCGCCCAAGCGGCGTCGACGGGACGAGACCAAGGCCGACCTCGTTGGCGACGAAAACGACCGGCCCGGCAAGGGTGCGCAGGCCCTCGACGAGCCGTTCGCGCTCCCTGGCGACGTCGCAGCCGGCGGCCATGATGTTGCTGAGCCAGAGCGTCAGGCACTCGACCAGGATTGGTCGGTCGCGCGTGGCGTGCCGAGCCAGTGCCGCGGCCAATTCCAGCGGTTCTTCCACCGTCCTCCACGCACGCCCCCGGCGCGCACGATGATCACGGATGCGCGCGGCCATCTCGTCGTCCCGGGCCTCGGCCGTGGCGAGGTAGGTGCCGCCGCCGGCGCAGGCTTCGACCAGATGCTCGGCATAGCCGCTCTTGCCGGAGCGGGCGCCGCCGAGAACGAGGGTTACTTGCGGCAAGGGTGACGCCGGTCCACTAATCGCCTTCATCCTCCGCCCGAGGACCGTTGACGTTGCGGCGCGGAGAGGTCTCCTGGCTCGGGGTCCCGGGCGGCGGCGCCTTCCCGGCGCGTTCCTGGCGCCAGTGGCCTGCGCGTGCCGCAGCCTCGTCCCTTACAGTTGCGGGGGCAGCGCCGGCTTTGCGGCGACGACCCGCGCACCGGCTTCCCTGTTCCGACACCGGCCGCGACCCTACCACGGGCAGAGTCGGGGAGGCCAGAGCCTTGCGCCCGGGGACAATGGCGACGGATGGCCGGAATACACGGGCCCCGGGTGGCCTGGAGCCCGCCGCTTCGCCAAGCCGGCGTGCATCGATCCGAACGCGCCTTCGGGGCGGTCTTTCACCGGGACAACGTCGCCGCAGTCACCGAGACCGTCTTCGCCGCGACGCTGCATTGATCACGCGCCGGCCGCCTGCCTCCGGCCAAGGTGGCCGGGCGCGTTCACGCTGCGCACCATCCACACCCCGGCGCGGGCGCGCAACAGGCCGTCGGCGACGTGACTGATACGGGTCAGGGTAAGGTTGTCGATCACGACGGCCATCGCGGTTTCGGGCGCGAGGCCGAGAGCCAAGGCAACGGCGGCGCGGATGGTCCCGCCGTGGCCGACGCAGACGATGTCGCGGCCGGCGTGGCGGGCGGTCAGGGCGTCGATGGCGGCGCCGACGCGCGCCATCATCGCCGCACAGCTTTCACCGCCGGGCGGCGCCGAGGCGGTCGGGTTCTTCCAGAAGGCGACGTAGGTCGCGGGATTCAGCGCCTCCATCTCCGTCCAGCTCAACCCCTCCCAGAGGCCGAAGCTCTGTTCGGCGAGATCCGGCTCGACCTCCGGCGCCGGCAGCGGCGCGCCGGCGGCGACGAGCGCGTCGTAGGTCTGGCGGGTCCGTCGCAGCGACGTGACGATGCCGACCGCACCTTCGGGCAGTGCCGCCGCCAGCGCCCGTAGCGCGACCGCGTCGCTGATGTCGCAGTCGACGTCGCGCTGGCCGAAGATCCGCATGCCGCCGCCCGGCACCGGCGCATGACGGATCCACCACCAGTGGGTCGGTGCGGTCACGGGACGGCCATGACGGCGGCCACCGTCAGCACGGCGATCTCGGCCGCCTGCTGACAGGCGCCTAGGACGTCGCCGGTATGGCCGCCGAGCAACCGCCGCGCGACAAGCGCGACGGCCGCCGCCCCTGCGGTCGCAAAAAGCGCGGAGGCCAGCGCGGCGGCAAAGCCCATGGCGCCCCAGGCGAGGACGAAGGCCAGGCCGAGCGCGGCGACGAAGCGCGGGCGCGACGGCTGCCCGGCGGTCGCGCCGAGGCCGTCGGCCCGGGCCGGCGCCATCAGGCCCATGATCGCGGGCAGGAGGCCGCGCGACACCGCCCCGGCGGCGACGAGCGCGGCCGTAACCGGTCCGGCCGCGGCGATGCCGGCAAGCAGGGCGGCGCGGATGCCGACGCTCATGACCAGCGCCAGCGTACCGTACGAGCCGTTGTGACTGTCGCGCATGATCCGCAGGCGGTCATGGCGATCGCGTCCGCCGCCGATCCCGTCGCAGAAGTCGGCAAGGCCATCTTCGTGCAAGGCGCCGGTCAGCGCAGCGCCGAACGCCAGTGCGGCGAATGCGCAGACGAGGGGCGGCAGGGCGAAAGCCGCGAAGAGGGCGTAGATGACGCCGCCGGCCGCGCCGATCGCGGCGCCGACGATCGGAAAGGCGACGCTGGCGCGGGCGAGAAAATCGCGCGCCGGTCGCAGCTCCGGGCTCAACGGCAGGCGGGTGAGAAACGACGCCGCCGCGCGCAGGCTGTCGAGCGTCTCGGCAAGAGCGGCAGAAGCGTCGCGCAACCGGGCCCCTCCTTCCCCTGCACCACCGCCGCTCGCGACCGCAATCATTTTCTGCGGCGCGAGCCCACCCAATGGCTTATACGCGAGCGGGCCACGTGGACCAAGGATCGACCATGCCGCTTACACTCGAGGACATCCACCTGCGTATCCGCATGCCCGATCCGGATCACGAGGCTGCCGCCGCGGTGAAGGCACGCGAAGCGCAATTGACCAAGCCGCCGGGATCGCTCGGCAGGCTGGAAGATCTGGCGGCGTGGCTCGCGCTGTGGCAGGGCCGGTGTCCGCCGCAGGTCGATCGCGTACGCGCGCGCGTCTTCGCCGGCAATCACGGGATCGCCGCGCACGGCGTTTCGGCCTACCCGGCCGAGGTGACTGTCCAGATGGTCGCGAATTTCGAGCACGGGGGCGCGGCAATCAATCAGCTCTGCCGCGCATTCGGCGTTGAGCTCGACGTCTACCCGATCGATCTGGCGCGTCCGACGGCGGCAATCACGGAACGTGCGGCGATGACCGAGGACGACTTCCTCGCCGCCTTCGACGTCGGCTACGCCGCGGAGGTTGGAGCGACCGATCTGCTCTGCCTGGGCGAGATGGGGATCGGCAACACCACAGCCGCCGCCGCGCTGTGCCTCGCCCTGTTCGGCGGCAAGGCCGAAGACTGGACCGGCCCCGGCACCGGTGTGGGCGGCGCTGCGCTCGACCACAAGACCTCGGTGGTTGCCGCCGCCGTCGCCGCTCATCGCGATGCCAAGGATCCGCTCGACTGGCTGCGCCGTCTCGGTGGGCGCGAATTCGCAGCCATTGCCGGCGCAATCGTTGCCGCGCGTTGGGCCAGGGTGCCGGTGGTGCTCGACGGCTTCGTCTGTACCGCCGCGGCCGCCGCGCTTGAGGCATACCGTCCCGGCGCGCTCGACCATTGCCTCGTCGGTCATGTCTCGGCGGAACCGGGACACCGCCGTCTCCTGGCCCGCCTCGAAAAGCGCGCGCTTCTCGACCTCGACATGCGCCTGGGCGAGGCCTCGGGCGCGGTGCTAGCGTCAGCGCTCGTGCGCGCCGCCGCGGCCTGCCACGCCGGCGTGGCGACCTTTGCCGAAGCAGGCGTGACCTCGCGCTGAAGTCTGTCGGACGCGCGGAAGTCTTGTCTGGGGGCGGAGCCGTTTCCATACTGGCGGGCATGAAAATCAGACTGGTCGTTGTCCTGCTTGCGCTGGCGTTTACCTCGCTCGCCGGCTGCTCCGTCAACCCGGCGACGGGGGAGCGCAGCTTCACCGGGTTCATGTCGACCGAGGACGAAAAGCGGGTCGGTGCGGAGCAGCACCCGCAGCTCGTCAAGCAGTTCGGCGGCGAATACAACAACGCCCAGCTCGAGGCGTACGTGCAGAAGGTCGGGGCGTCGTTGGCGGCACAGACCGAGATGCCGGGCCTCAATTACAGCTTTACCGTTCTCGACGACGAACTGATCAACGCCTTCGCCCTGCCGGGTGGCTATGTCCATATCACCCGCGGGCTGCTCGCGCTGGCGGATAACGAAGCCGAGATGGCGAGTGTCCTCGGCCACGAGCTCGGCCATATCACCGCCCGTCACGCCGCCCAGCGCTACAGCCAATCCATGGCCGCCAACATCGGCGTCGGCTTGCTCGGGGTGCTCGGCGCGGTCGCCGGCCTCCCGGCCGGCACCGCCGATATCGCCGGCTATGGCGCCCAGGCCTACCTGCAAAGCTATTCGCGCGATCAGGAGCTCGAGGCGGACGAACTTGGCATCCGCTACATGACCCGCGCCGGGTACGATCCGGCGGCAATGGCCACCTTCTTCCGCAAGCTCGACGCATTCACCGCGCTCCAGGCGGCCCTGGCCGGATCGCCGGACGCCGGCGACCGCTTCGACATCATGGCCTCGCACCCGCGTACCGCCGACCGTGTCGAACAGGCGAAGAAGCTTGCCGCCGCCCAGGCGGTGACGGACGGCAGGATCGACCGGGATCGCTACCTCGCCGCCATAAACGGGCTGCTCTACGGCGACGCGCCGGCGCAAGGCGTGCGCAGGGGGCGGACCTTCGCCCATCCCGGTCTCGCCATCGCCTTTGAAGTCCCGCCGGGCTTCGTGATGTTCAACAGCGCCGACCAGGTGACCGCCCGCGGCCCGGAGGGCTCGCTCATCATCTTTGACGCCGCCGGCGCCGACGAGGCCCGGTCGGTGCCGAGCATGACCCAGTATGTCGCATCCGTCGGCGGCGGCCGGCTCCGCTTCGGCGACGTTCAGCCCCTGAGCGTCAACGGCATGGAGGCCGCGACCGGCGCGACCAGGGTTAGCACGCGCGCCGGCGCCATGGATCTGCGTCTGGTCGCGATCCGCGACGGCCAGCGGATCTACCGACTGATCTTCATCACGCCACCGGGCGTGACGGCTTCGCTGCGCGAGGGGCTGGAGCGGACGACGTACAGCTTTCGCCGGTTGTCGCCGGACGAAGCCGCGGCGATCAAACCGTTGCGGATTTCCGTCGTCACCGTCGCCTCTGGCGACACCCAGCAGTCGCTCGCGATGCGGATGGCGACGCCCCTGCCGCTGGAAACGTTCCGCGTGCTGAACGGGCTCTCGGCAAGCGACGGGCTCAAGCCGGGGCAGAAGGTGAAGCTCGTCACCGGCTGAACGCCGGAGCGCACTGAACGCCGGAGCGCCGGCGGCTACTCCTCTTCGCCGTCCCAGTAATCGACGCGCGCGTCCTCGCGCACGAACGCCGAGAACGTGCGCTCTGCGGCCTTACCGCCCGGCGCCGCGCCGGCGAACGCGCCCCACTTCCGCGAATCCGGGTACTCCATGATGTCCGGCTCGCGCATCGACGAGACCGCGAGATAGCGCAAGGTCTCCGCGCCGGTGTTCCTGATCCGGTGCGCGGTCTCGCGTCCTCCCGCCGGACAGACCAGAACGTCGTTCCGCCTGAAGGCATATACCGCTGTTCCGAGGCGGAGCTCGCCCTGCCCCTCGAGGATCACGAACAACTCGTCATTGGCATGATGGCAGTGGTAGGGCCAGGCCGACTTGCCCGGAGGAACGACGCACAGCCGCGCGCCGATGTGCGACGCGCCTGCCGGTGCCGCCACCGGCGCGAGAAACGCTTCGAACTGCGCGCCGTGAACCTCATGCGTCAGCGGCAGGTCCGCGAGGTGAACGACCGGACCTGCTCGACCTGTGGAATGCTTCGTCAGCTCCGCTTCCTCGCAATGACGACGCCAAAGCCTTCCGGAATGACAAACGGGGGGCCGAAGCCCCCCGCAGTCGCAATCTTCAAGGGCCGCGGTTAGGCCGTCGTGCTGGCCCCGCCGGTGCCCATCGCCGCATGCGCAGCGGCAAGCCGCGCGATCGGCACGCGATACGGCGAGCACGAGACATAGTTCAGCCCGACATCGTTGCAGAAGTGCACCGACGCCGGATCGCCGCCGTGCTCGCCGCAGATGCCGAGCTTGATGTCCGGCCGGGTCTTGCGGCCGCGCTCGACAGCGAGCTTGACCAGCTCGCCGACCCCTTCCTGATCGAGGGTCTGGAACGGGTCGCTCGGCAGCACGCCCAGTTCCTGGTAGGGAACCAGGAAATTGGCCGCGTCGTCGCGCGACAGTCCGTAGGTGGTCTGGGTCAGGTCATTGGTGCCGAAGCTGAAGAACTGGGCGCCCTCGGCGATCTTGTCGGCGACCAGGGCCGCGCGCGGCAGTTCGATCATCGTGCCGACAAGATATTCGAACGACGTGCCCGTCGCCTCCATGACCTCGCCGGCAACCCGGTCGACCATGGTCTTCAGCCGGTCGAACTCGGCCTTGGTCGCGATCAGCGGGATCATGACCTCGGGCAGCACCGGCTTGCCCTGCTTCTTGGTTTCCACCACCGCCTCGAAGATGGCCCGACACTGCATCTCGTAGATCTCGGGATAGGTGACGCCGAGCCGGCAACCGCGATGGCCGAGCATCGGGTTGGATTCGTGCAGCTGCTGCGCGCGCTGCTTGACCATCTCGAGATCGACGCCGGCCGCCTTGGCGACTTCCGCCATGTCGGCGTCGGAGTGCGGGAGGAACTCATGGAGCGGCGGGTCGAGCAGGCGGATGGTCACCGGCAGCCCTTCCATGATCGAGAACAGCTCGACGAAGTCCTGGCGCTGGTAGGGGAGGAGCTTGTCGAGGGCGGCGCGGCGCTCCGTCTCGTCACGCGCGACGATCATCTGGCGGACGTTGATGATCCGCTCCGGGTCGAAGAACATGTGCTCGGTCCGGCAAAGGCCGATGCCTTCGCACCCGAACTTGCGCGCGGTGCTGGCGTCCAGAGGGGTTTCGGCATTGGCCCGCACCTTCAAGGTGCGGATTTCGTCGACCCAGCCCATCAGCGTCCCGAAGTTGCCGCTGACCTCGGGTTGGATCTTCGGCACATCGCCCTTGAGCACCTGGCCGGTCGAGCCGTCGAGGGTGATCGAATCGCCCTCGCTCAGCACTGTGTTGCCGACCGTCAGCGTCTTGGCCTTGTAGTCGACGCGCAGATCGCCCGCGCCGGCGACGCAGGGGGTTCCCATGCCGCGGGCGACGACGGCGGCGTGGCTGGTCATGCCGCCGCGCGTGGTCAGAATGCCTTCGGCCGCGTGCATGCCGTGGATGTCCTCCGGCGAGGTCTCGATCCGGGTGAGGATCACCTTCTTGCCGGCCTTGGTCCAGGCCTCGGCGTCGTCGGCGGTGAATACGATCTGCCCGGACGCCGCGCCCGGCGACGCCGGCAGGCCCTTGCCGAGGACCTCCTTGTGCGCCTTGGGGTCGATCATCGGGTGCAGGAGCTGGTCGAGCTGGGCGGGCTCGACCCGGCTGATCGCCTCCCTCTTGTCGATCAGTCCGGATTCGCACATCTCGACCGCGATTTTCAGGGCCGCGGATGCGGTGCGCTTGCCGTTGCGGGTCTGCAGCATCCAGAGCTTACCCTTCTGGATGGTGAACTCCATGTCCTGCATGTCGCGATAATGCTTCTCGAGCCGGTCGCGGTAGCCCACCAGCTCGGTGTAGAGCGGCGCCAGGATTTCCTCCATCGCCGGCAGGTCGGACTCCATCGTCGCCTTCTCGGCGAGCGAGAGCGGCTGGGGCGTGCGGATGCCGGCGACGACGTCCTCGCCCTGGGCGTTGACCAGGTACTCGCCGTAGAAGGCATTCTCGCCGGTCGACGGGTTGCGCGAGAAGCAGACGCCGGTCGCCGAGTCGTCGCCCATGTTGCCAAAGACCATGGCCTGAACGTTGACCGCCGTGCCCCAGTGGTCGGGCAGGTTGTTCAGCTTGCGGTACGTGATCGCCCGCTTGTTCATCCAGCTCCCGAACACGGCGCCGATGGCGCCCCACAACTGATCCTGGGGATCCTGCGGAAAGTCCTTGCCGATGTGTTTGCGGACCTCTTCCTTGTACTGCCCGATCAGCTCTTTCCAGTCGGCAGCGGTCAGCTCGACGTCCAGGGTCTTGCCGACCTTTTCCTTGTGCTCTTCGAGCAGGGTCTCGAAGTTGTGCGTCTCGACCCCGAGCACGACGTTCGAATACATCTGAATGAAACGGCGGTAGCTGTCGAAGGCGAAGCGCTCGTCGTCGGTGTTCTTGGTCAGCGTCTTCACCGTCTCGTCGTTGAGACCGAGGTTAAGGACGGTGTCCATCATGCCCGGCATCGACGCCCGCGCGCCCGAGCGGACGGAGACCAGCAGCAGCGGACCGCTCTTGGCGCCGAACTGGGCGCTCATGATCTTTTCGACCTCGGCCAGGGCGGCCGCGACCTGATCCTTCAGGTCTTCCGGATAGGTGTTGCCGTGCTCGGTATAGTACGTGCAGACCTCGGTCGAGATCGTAAAGCCTGCCGGCACCGGGATGCCGATGCTGCTCATTTCGGCCAGGTTCGCGCCCTTGCCGCCGAGCAGATTCTTGTCCTTCGCTCTGCCTTCGGCCTTGCCGTCCCCGAACGTGTAAACCCATTTCGTCATGGTCTTCTTCCTATCCCTCGACTAATGAAAACTCCGCCACCCCTCCCAGAGCCGATCGGATCTGCGAAAGCAGCTTCAGCCGATTGGCGCGAAGCTGCGCATCTGCGCAATTGACGGTCACAGAGTCGAAAAAGGTGTCGATCGGCCGGCGGAGATCCGCAAGCGCGGTCATCGCCGCCGCGAAGCGTTCCCCGGTCAGAGCCTCCGCGATCCGCTGCCGCGCCTGCATCAGGGAGCGATGCAGCAACGCCTCGTTCTCCTCGGCGAATAGCGCCGGTTCTGCCTCCTCATCGTATGATGCGCCGTCCCGCTTTTCTTCTATGCGGACAATATTGCTCGCCCGCCTGTAGGCGGTCAGCAAATTAGCACCGTCATCAGTGTCGAGAAAGTCCTTAAGCGCATCGACCCGGGCGAGCAGCCGCACCAGGTCGTCCTCGCCCCCCAGCGCGAAAACGGCCGCGATCAGATCGTGACGCACGCCATGTGCGCGCAGGTGCACCTTGAGCCGGTCGGCGATGAAAGCGAGAACCTCCCGGGCCACCGCGTCGGGCCGGCCGTCGGCAACCGCGTCCGGGTAGCTGGCGACGGCGCCGGCGAGGAGCGGGCGCAGGGCCAGGCGCAGGCGGTTTTCGATGATCACGCGGATGACCCCGAGCGCAGCGCGACGAAGCGCGTAGGGATCCTTCGATCCGGTCGGGGTCTCGCCAATGGCGAAGAAGCCGGCGAGGGTGTCGATCTTGTCGGCCAGCGCCACCGCCACGCTGACGGGCGCGGCGGGGCACCGGTCGGACGGGCCCTGCGGCGCGTAATGGTCGGCGATGGCGTCGGCCACGGCCGCGTCTTCGCCGTCGTGGAGGGCGTAATAGCGGCCCATCGCGCCTTGCAGTTCGGGAAATTCGCCGACCATGCCCGTGGTCAGGTCGGCCTTGCACAACTCCGCGGCGCGGGCGGCCAGCTCGGGGTCGGCACCGACCGCGACGGCAAGTTCGCGGGCGAGACGCGCGAGACGGCCGACGCGGTCCAGGTCCGAGCCGAGGCGGGCGTGAAAGACCCGGCCCGCGAGCCGCCCCACCCGCGACGCCAATGCCTGGCGGCGATCCTGATCCCAGAAGAACTTGGCGTCCGCCAGCCGGGCGCGCAGCACGCGCTCGTTGCCGGCGACGATCGCCCGGCCGCCGTCGACGCCGGGCGTGTTGGCGACGAGGAGGAAGCGGGGCGCGAGGACGCCGTCGCCGTCGACCAGCGAAAAATACTTCTGGTGCGCGCGCATCGCCGTAACGAGGACCTCGGCCGGCACATCCATGAAGCGCAGATCGATCCGTCCGATCATGACCACCGGCCACTCGGCCAACCCGACGACTTCGTCGAGAAGGGCCGGATCGGCGCGCACCGTCAGGTTCTCGCCTGCGGCAAGGCGATCGGCCTGGGTGGCGATGGCTTGCCGGCGGGCGTCCGCGTCGACCATGACGTTGGCCGCGGCGAGCGTGCGCAGGTAATCCGCGCCGTCGGCCGGGGCGAAGGCCTCGGGGGCCAGGAAGCGGTGGCCGCAGGTGGTCCCGCCGGCCGCGACCGGGCCGAAACATAGCGGCAGGGTCTGCCCGGCAAAGCGGCAGAGCAGGCCCTGCAGCGGTCGGACCCAGCGCACGTCGTGGTCGCCCCAGCGCATCGACTTGGGCCACGGCAGGGTTCGCATCGCCCGTTCGAGAACCTCGACGATCACCTCGCCGGCGTCGCGCCCCTGGCGCCGAATCACGGCGAACAGGAACCGCCCCTTGCCGGTGTCGCGTTCTTCCAGATCGCGGCGCTCGAGCCCGACGGAGCGGAGAAAGCCTCCGATCGCCGCGTCCGGTGCATCGGCGCGCGGACCCCGGCGCTCCTCGGTCCTGTCCGGCTGGGCCAGCGGCAAACCGTCGATGATCAGCGCCAGCCGACGCGGCGTGACGAACCGACGGACCCGCTCGAAGGCGAGATCCGCCTCGCCAAGCCCGGCGCAAACGAGCCGCTCGAAATCGGCGATCGCCTGCGCCTGCATGCGCGCCGGGATCTCCTCGCTCAGGATTTCGACAAGAAGTTCGGCCATGGCTCAGGCGATCCGCATCCCTACGCCGTCCCGTGGCCGCGGCTGAGCAGCCACGCCTCGCAGCAGCCCCGCGCCAGCGCCCGGACCCGGCCGATGTAGGCGGCGCGCTCGGTGACGCCGATGGCGCCTCGGGCGTCGAGCAGGTTGAAGCGGTGGCTCGCCTTGATGCACTGGTCGTAGGCCGGCAGCGCCAGCTTGGCCGCGAGCAGCGCCCGGCATTCGTCCTCGGCGTCGGCGAAGTGACGAAAGAGCGTGGCCGTGTTGGCGTATTCGAAATTGTAGGCCGAGCCCTCGCGTTCGGCCTGAAGGAAGACATCGCCGTAGCGGGTCCCGCAGCCGTCCCAGTCGAGATCGTAGACGTTCTCGACGCCCTGGATGTACATCGCCAGCCGCTCCAGACCGTAGGTCAGCTCGACCGAGACAGGGGCGCACTCGATCCCGCCGACCTGCTGGAAATAGGTGAACTGGGTCACCTCCATCCCGTCGCACCAGACTTCCCAGCCGAGGCCCCAGGCGCCCAGCGTCGGGCTCTCCCAGTCGTCCTCGACGAAGCGGATGTCGTGCTCGGCCGGGTCGATCCCGAGATGGGCGAGGCTTTCGAGGTAGAGCGACTGGGAATCTTCCGGAGAGGGTTTGAGCAGAACCTGGAACTGGTAGTAGTGCTGCAGCCGGTTCGGGTTTTCGCCGTAGCGGCCGTCGGTCGGCCGCCGCGATGGCTGCACGTAGGCGCAGCGCCAGTTCTCCGGGCCCAGTGCGCGGAGCGTCGTCGCGGGGTGAAAGGTGCCGGCGCCGACCTCCATGTCGAACGGCTGCAGGAGGACGCAGCGGCGGTCGGCCCAGAACTGCTGAAGCGAGAGAACGAGCGATTGGAAGGAGGGTACCTGCGCCGCCATGCTTTCCGTTCCGGTATGCCTTCCGGGACGCGACGGCCCCGCTACCGGACGATCGCCGCGCGGCGGACCTTACTGCCCACCCGAAACCCGGTCAAGCGCGGGCCGAGCAGCGGCAAGGCAGGTGCGGACGGCATCCGCAACGCCGTCTGGACGCCGAACACGGGGACGCCTTGACGATGGTTCCCGCCGGCGACGCTACAACCCGTAGCGCTGCCACAGCGCCCGCTCATCGAGGCTGGCCTCGATCGCCGCCAACACCGTGGAGGCCGAAGTCGCCGTCAGCCCCATCCGTCGCCGCCACCACGGCCGGCGGTCACCGACGACACGAAGCTTGACCTTGTCGCCGAAGCGCTCGCGCATCACCGTGCGCAGATCGCCGATCCCGTCGACCAGGCCGAGCTCGAGGGCCTTGCCCCCGCTCCAGAACCGGCCGCTGAACAGCTCGGCCTCGTCGCCCTTGAGCCGGTCGCCGCGGCGGGCGCGGACCTGTGCGCAGAAGGCGGCGTAGATGTCATCCTGGACGCTGCGCAGGTGCTCGATCTCGTCGGCGCGCTCCGGCCGGAACGGGTCGAGCCCGGCCTTGTGCTCGCTCGAGGCGTAGACCCGCCGCTCGACCCCGATGCGCTTGAGCAGTTCGGGGAAGCCGAAGCCCGCGGAGACGACGCCGATCGAGCCGACAATGGAGCTCTGGTCGGCGTAGAGCTCGTCGCCGGCGCAGAGCAGCCAATAGCCGCCGGAAGCGGCCACGTCCTCTGCGAAGGCGTAGACGGGCACCTTCTTTTCCGCCGCCAGGGCGCGGATCCGGCCGGCGATGAGGGCCGATTGGACCGGCGAGCCGCCCGGCGAGTTGATGCAGAGCGCGACCGCCGCGACGTCGCCCAGCGAGAATGCCCGCTCCAACGTTCCGGCCAGCGCGCGAAGGCTGAGGCCGCGGGCGATCGGGCCGATCCGGCCGATGATCCCGCTCAACGGGACGACGGCGACGACGGGCGGCGGATGGCGGAACCGCTCGATCGGCAGCTTCGCGAGGAGCTTGCGGCCGATCATGGCCGTGTCGCCTGCGCACCGGGGCCGGGTCGCGCCGACGCCAACGCCTCGCCGCGGCGCAGGATCCGGTCGGCGGCGGCCGTGTAGCTGCCGTCGGGTTCATGGAGAAGCAGCCCGGGCATGATCGCCAATGGCCCACCGACGCCGCGCCGCCCGCTGATCAGGATCCGTTTCGCCGGCCTGCGGCCATCGCCGGTCGGCCAGAGCGGGAAGATGGCGATGTCGCCGAGCTTGCCGGTGAGCCCGGCGAGCAGATCGGCGAGGCGATCGGCGCGGTGGATCAACGTCACTGTCCCCTTCGGCCGGACCATCAGCAGACAGAAACGCAGCCACTCGCCCAATCCGGCGTCGGCGCCCTCAACGGTCGCCGCGGCCTTTGTCGGATCGGGCGGCGGATTGCCGCTGCCCTCCGCCGCGTACGGGGGATTCGCCATGACGTGGTCGAACGACGCCGGGGTCAGGCGGATCGGCGGCGTCAACAGGTTGCCGAGGAAGAATTCGACCCGCTCGGCCATGCCGTTCGCCTTGGCGTTCTCCGAGGCGATGCGGACCATCGTCCGCTCGAAGTCGAGCCCGGTCACCCGGACGCCCGGCACCCGCGCGGCCAGGCACAGGGCGGCCGCGCCGGCGCCGGCGCCCACGTCGAGGACGCGCTCGCCGTTGCGCGCCGGCACCGCGGCGGCGAGGAAGACCGGATCGATGCCGACGCGATAGCCGCTCGCCGGCTGTCTGAAGCGGATCCGCCCGTCGAGCAGGGTGTCCTCGGTCACATCGTCATGCCCGGCGGCCAAGCTCGTTTCCCTCTTTCAGAATCTGCCGCGCCTGCGCCAGATCCGTCTCCTCGACCATGACCCGCCGCCCCACCCCATCCAGCGTTCCGGCGAAGGCCTGGCTGGTAAAGGCGTCGAGCGTGACGCTGACGATGCCGGCATCGGCGAGCCGGCTCTCCAACCACGAAAGCATTACCGGATCACCGGTGCGGCAGAGCTCGATCATTGCCGATTGCCAAACATCCACCTACCTTGAGGACGACGGAGACGGGTTCGTCCGCGAATGCTGTTCGCGCTGCAGACGTGTCGCGCCGCGGGGCTCTTGACCCCGGCAACGACGCGCGGTCTTATGCTCCGAAATCGGGTATGGCAGCGTCAAGCTTTATAGTCGTTCGGATCGAAGGTGCACAGGGGAGGTCTGGTGGGCGTTGCGGTGAATCTCGACACGGATGCACAGCGAAAGCCCTCGCTTGATCCCCTGATTGCGCTGGTCGCCGACGATCTGAAGGCCGTCAACCAGGTCATCGTCGAGCGCATGGACAGCCCTGTGGCGCTGATCCCGCAGCTTGCGAGCCACGTCGTGGCCGCCGGGGGCAAGCGCCTGCGGCCGATGCTGACATTGGCCGCGGCGAGGCTGTGCGCCTATCCCGGACGGCGCCACATCGGCCTCGCCGCCTGCGTCGAATGCATCCACACCGCGACACTGCTTCACGACGACGTGGTCGACGACAGCGACCTTCGGCGCGGACTCGCCTCGGCCAACGTCGTCTGGGGCAACAAGCCGAGCGTGCTGGTTGGCGACTTTCTCTTCAGTCGTGCCTTCGAACTCATGGTCGAGGACGGCTCGCTGCGGGTGCTGGGGATCCTCTCGCGGGCGTCGTCGGTCATCGCCGAGGGCGAAGTCAGCCAGCTCATCACCACCAACGACACGCAAACCAGCGAGGCGGACTACCTCGCGGTGATCCGGGCCAAGACCGCCGAGCTGTTCGCCGCCGCCTGCCGGATCGGCGCGGTCGTTGCCGAGCGGCCCGAGGCGGAGGAGGCCGCACTGGAAGCCTACGGCATGAACCTCGGCATCGCCTTCCAGCTCATCGACGACATCCTCGATTACTCCGCCAAGCAGGCGACCCTGGGCAAGACCGTCGGCGACGATTTCCGCGAGGGCAAGATCACCCTGCCGATCGTGCTGGCCTTCAGCCGGGCGAACGCGGAGGAGAAGCTGTTCTGGCGGCGGACGCTCGAGGAGCTGGAGCAGGAGCCGGAGGATCTGGAGCGGGCGATCACGCTGTTGACCGCCCGCGGCGCCCTGGCGACGACGCTGGAATGCGCCCGCCAATACGGGGCCAAGGCGATCGACGCTCTGGAGCCTTTCCCGCCGGGGCCGGTGAAGGCCGCGCTCGTCGACGCCGTCCATTTTTGTATCGAGCGGGCGTACTAGGGGCCGAGGCGCTTGGCGTGCGCCTCGCTTGACGATGCCCCGGGTCGTGAGCATGTATTATAATATGCGCATGTATCATAAGGTGTCCCACAATGTGCGATCGCCGACGTGCTCGCGGCATTTGACCGCAAAGCCATGATGAGAGCGGTTCGGTCGGCCCGTTGTTCGCGTTGACTTAGGTTTGCCCGACGCGAGTTTTGCGGAGGACTGGCTCGTTTGGCTGTATTGCGCAGAGACGCCGGTCGCGGTGAACGGCCGGCGGAAGGTCCGCCCGACACTGTCTCGGCGCCGGGCGCGCCGCGAGAGGGTGACAGCCCACGCGGAAGTGGGGACGCGCGCTCGCGTCCCCGGACGTCGAGGCCATGGGCGAAAATCGGGAGAACCGGCAGAATTGGACTTGCCGTGTTGCTGGTTGCGGCCATCGGCGGCGGGCTCGTCTACCTCCTCGGCGAGCGCACCGCGTCGCAGGTCCAGTATCGGCTGGCGAGCGTCGAGACCGGCCCCATCGTGAGCACGGTGACCGCGACAGGATCGATGAAGGCCATCCAAACGGTCCCCGTCGTGGCGCAAGTGCCGGGCCGCGTTATCGAGGTGGACGCCGACTACAACGACGACGTCCATGCCGGCGACGTCCTCGCCCAGTTGGATCCGGCGACGATGGGGGCCAACGTTTCCGCTGCGCGGGCCGATCTCGCCATTGCCCGCGCCAGCGTGGAAACGGCCCAGGGCCAGCTCGACCGCGCCGAGCGCGGCGTCGAGAACGCGCGCGCGATGAAGGACGGCGCGGACGCGGAACTGAAAAACGCCGAACTGCAGCAGGCGAACTCCGGTCGCGACCTGAAGCGCACGCAGCAACTGATGGCGACCGGCGACGCGGCACGCATAGATACGGAACGCGCCTGGACCACGTCGCAAGCGGCCGACGCTGCCTTCTCCTCGGCCAAGTCGCGCCAAGCTGCCGCCGCCGCGGCGCTTGCTTCGGCTGAAGCGGATATCACCGTCGCCCACGGCGAGTTGCAGAACGCCCTGGCCACGGTTTCGGCGCGCGAAGTGGCGCTTGACCGGGCCCAAGCCGATTTGGACCAGACGAAAATCCGCGCGCCCATCGACGGCATGATCCTCGATCGCGGGATCGTCCCGGGGCAGTCGGTGCCAATGGGTGCGTCGCCGGTCCCGGCGTTCGTTATTGTCAGCGACCTTCGCCGCATGCAGCTTCACGTCAACGTCGACGAGACCGACATCGGCCGCGTCAAGCGCGGACAGCCGGTGACCTTTACGGTCGACTCGTTTCCTGGCCAGGCGTTTTCCGGATCGGTGGAAGAAATCCGCGAGGCGCCGTTGACCCTGCAAACGCTCGTCGACTACGACGTCGTTGTCGCTGTCGGCAACGATGACCTGCGCCTTCTGCCGGGAATGACCGCCGACGTGCGGATCGTCACCGAGCGCCGCGACGCCTCGCTCAAGGTGCCAAACGCCGCGCTGCGGTTCGACCCGGCGAAGGCGGGAGCCGCGGCCAAGGCGAACGCGCGCGGATTAGCCCAGGCGACGTCACGAGTATGGATTCCCGGGGCGAACGGTCGCCCGCGCGAAAGGGATATCCGCACCGGCATTTCCGACGGCCTTTACACCGAGGTGCTCGACGGCGGTCTCGCCGCCGGAGATCAGGTGATCGTCGGATCCTTGGGCCAGTCAGGCGGTGGGGCCACCTCGGTTCCGCCTAACTTCTAGATCAAATGCAAGCCCTGATTGAAATAGAGGGAATGGCGAAGACGTACTTCATGGATAGTGAGTGCGTTGCCGCGCTCGCCGATATTTCGGTTCGCGTAAATCACGGTGAGTTCGTGGCGGTCATGGGGCCATCCGGGTCCGGCAAGTCCACGCTGATGAACCAGATCGGACTGCTCGATACCCCAAGCGAGGGTAGCTACCTTTTTGATGGCGTGGAAGTCCGCTCGCTTGGTCCGGACCGGCTGGCCTATCTTCGCAACAAAAAGATCGGCTTCTGTTTCCAGTCGTTCAATCTGCTGGCGCGGGCGACGGCCGTAGCCAACGTCGAGCTGCCTTTGGTTTACGCCGGAGAGAGGTCGGCGGTTCGTCAGGAGCGGGCCGCGCGTGCGATCGCGGCGGTGGGGCTCGCCGATCGTGGCCACCACCTGCCGAGCCAGCTTTCTGGCGGCCAGCAACAGCGGGTCGCGATCGCCCGGGCCATCGTCAACGATCCGGCGCTTATCTTGGCCGACGAGCCGACCGGAACCCTCGACACCAGGACCGGGCTGGAAATCCTGGCGCTGTTCCAGCGTCTGAACCGGACCGGCATCACCATTGTGCTGGTAACCCACGACTTGAACGTGGCGCGGTTCGCAGGCCGCGTGCTGCTGCTTCGCGACGGTCGGCTCGTCGAAGACAGGTATCAGGATCCCGTGGTCATCGGAACCGAAGCGCCGAACGATAGCGCGGCGGTGGCGGCGGCGAGTTGACGTACGCCGACGCGGTCATCAGCGCAATCCAGGCATTGCGCGGCAATCTGATGCGTAGCGTGCTGACGATGCTCGGCATCGTCATCGGCGTTGCTGCGGTGATTCTGGTCGTCGCCATCGGATCCGGTGCGCGTGCGGTTGTCATCGAGCAGATCAGAAGTCTCGGCTCGAACCTCCTGGTCATCGACCGGCAGGCTCCTCCGCCCGGATCGTATCCCGCAGTCGCACTTACGGATCTGGATGCAGAGGTGATCGGGAGGGAGATCTCCGGGGTTTTGCAGGCAGTGCCGGTGGTGCACGCGGCGGTGGATGTCGTCCACGGCAACGCCAGTTGGACGACGTCCCTGTTCGGGGTGACGGAAGGCTATTTTGCCGCCCGCGATTGGGCGGTGGCCGATGGCCGCACCTTCAACCCGGACGACGAGACGGGTATGGCGAAAGTCGCCATCCTCGGCGAGACCGTCGCGCGAACCCTGTTCGGCGACGAAAGCCCGGTCGGATCGACGATCCGCGTTCAGCACATTCCCTTCACCGTGATCGGCGTTCTTGCGCCGAAGGGACAAACGACATCGGGCAGGGACCAGGACGACATCGTGATCGCGCCGCTGCGCACCGCGCGAACGCGCGTTCTCGGGGCATCGCAAGGCAAGCTCGACAATGTCGACACCATTCTCGTCAAGGTTGGAGAAAATGACGACATCGGCACCGCCCAGGCGGAAATCGAGTCCCTGCTGCGTGCGCGCCACAGGATCGCGCAGGGGCGCGACGACAATTTTTCGATCAAGAACCTCGCCGATGTCATGCGCATCAAGGAGGCGTCGGCCAGCGCCCTGGCTTGGCTGGTGGGCGCTATCGCGTCGATCTCGCTGCTTGTCGGCGGTATCGGCATTATGAACATCATGCTGGTTTCGGTTGTCGAACGCACCCGCGAGATCGGCATCCGCATGGCTATCGGCGCGCGGCGGCGCGATATTCTGACCCAGTTTCTCGTTGAAGCGGTTGTGCTCTCGGTGTTCGGCGGCATCATCGGCCTGCTGATCGGGACCGTCGGCGCCGGCGCGATCGCCGTCGTTGCACGCTGGCCCTGGATCGTGAGCGCGCCTGCGGTGGCCGTGGCGGTTGGCTTCAGCATCCTTGTCGGGATGGTCTTCGGCTTTTATCCCGCGAGAAAGGCCGCGGCTCTGGATCCAATCGAGGCGTTGCGCCGTGAATAGTGCTACGGGCGGAACTGAACCATGGTGAAACCGGGCGGTCGCTTCGAGCTTTATTCCGCGGCGACACGCGCTCTGCGGGCGTTCTTGAGTTGCATCATCTGGGTGGTCGGCACGGTCTCGATCGGGCACGCGGAAAGCCTGGACGACGCGCTCGTCAGCGCCTACGTCAGCAACCCCACGCTGCTTGCGGCCCAGGCAGGGCTTCGCCATACCGATGAACTGGTGCCCCAGGCGCTTGCCGGGTGGCGACCGCAGGCCGGCGCCAGCATCGGCGGCGGCTATGCGGACTCGAACTCGGCGGCGACCTCCATCGGCGGGACGAACAGCACCCACAATCTGTCGACCAGCCAGGGCCCGACCGCCGTGGCGACGCTCACCGTCAGGCAGCAGATCTACAAGTTCGGCCTTTCCGATACCGTCAGCCAGGCCAAGAACACGGTGCGCGCCAATCGAGCGCAGGTCGCCTCGGAGGAGCAGGATACGCTGCTGCGAGCCGCAACGGCCTACGTCGACACCCTCAAGGCGCAATACGATCTCAGATTCAGCGTCGACCATCAGCAGCTTCTCAAGAGCGAGCTGGAAACGACTCAGCGCCGACTGAACCTCGGCGAAGTCCGCAACAGCGACGTGGCGCAAAGCGAGGCCAGTTATGCCGCGGCCACCGCGCAAAGAACCCAGGCGGAAGGCTTGCTGGCGGTGTCGCGCGAGACGTACCGTGCGGTCGTCGGCCATGAGCCCGGCAATCTGGCCATACCCGATTTGCCGAAGGGCCTTCCGGCGACCGAGGAGCAGGTCCTTGCCGCGGCGGAGTCCAACCCGGCGGTGAGCGCCGCCGACTACGCGGAGCGCGCCGCGCGCGACGGCGTCGAAGCGGCCTACGGCGAGAAGCTGCCCGACTTCTACCTGCAGGCCAGCGCGGAGCCGACGGGCGGCCACGTCCTCGCGCTGATGTCGGTGCCGATCTATACCGGCGTGCTCGACTCGAAGGTGCGCTCCGCCAAGGAACTGGTCGAGCAGCGCCGCCTCGATGCCGATGCCCAGCGGCTGCAGGCGCGACAAAGCGCCATGAGCGCGTGGCAGCAGTTGCAGACGGCGCGCGCCAACGTCAATTCGTTCGAGGCGCAAGTTCACGCGGCCGAACTTGCCGCCGCCAGCGTCGCTCGCGAGCAGAACGCCGGGCTCAGAACCGTCTACGATGTACTCGTCGCCCGACAGCAGGTTCTGGATTCCCAGCTCAGCCTCACCGGCGCCCGGCGCGACGCGGTCGTCGCGGCCTACCAGACCCTCGCCGCGATCGGTCGTCTTTCGGCCAGGGACCTCGGCCTCGACGTCCCGTACTACGACGACAAATCGCATTACCGCAGCGTGAAGGACAAATGGTGGGGAACAGGGCCCGACATGAAATAGGGGCATGAAAGTCCCGTTGGCTTCGGCGTACCGGGGCCGGAGGCGTCATGTGCGTACGGCCGCGTTTCGCTTCCTTGCACGCTCGGCGCCGACGGCGCTATAAGTCGGGCTCAGGCCCCGTCGGAGTGTAGCTCAGCCTGGTAGAGCACCGTCTTCGGGAGGCGGGGGCCGGAGGTTCGAATCCTCTCACTCCGACCAAACTTTTCCGTCCCGTTTTTGACCGGGTGAGCGCGCCCAAGGCCGCGCCAGTGCCGCACAGCCGCGAGCACAGACCTCATGGCTCCCGCCGCCGCCGGTCTCGCCGTTTCCCGCAGCAGCAAGATGCCCTGCAATGAGCGGTTCATGTTTTGCCGCCATATTGCTGCCATGCTTGGCGATGACAAATCATCCGCCGACGGTCTGCAGTAAAAGGCAATAGATAAATGGCGCGAATGCGGGGCATTCGGGCGCAGAAGGGCTTTCGTGGGGGTCTGTTGCCGGCGGTTACCTGGAGAGGTGTCAGCGACATGCGTACAGCGGAGCGTTCCATACGGCGAATTTTTGCCGCGGTTTTTGTCGCGGCGATTTCCTTGACCGCGGCCACAACTCTCGCCTCCGGCGCCTGGGCCGCCGGTGCTTGCGTGGCGCCGCCGGTTCTGACCGCGCCCAAGGTCTATGAAGGCAAGTGCCCCGAAGAGGCGGGAGGTCCGGGAACGGTCATCTATACCGGCGACGTCCTGATCAAGCTGCCGACCAACAGGGTCTGCGGCGGTAGCATCATTGTCGCCCGCGCCCGCAATGTCCGCATCACCGGCGGATCCATTGTGTACAACGGCAGCAACAAGGAAGCGGTCATTACCATCAAGGACTCGTCGGGAACCGCGCTCATCGACGGGCTCAGCATCGACGTCAACGACAAGTTTTCCGACGCCATCCGGGCGGTCAGAAACACGGGCCGCCTCATCGTCCAGAACACCCGCATCAGCGGCGTCACCGGCCAGCCCAGCGGTCCGCACGGCGACATCACCCACGCCCAGGGCGGCGGCCCGCTCAGCGAGCTGACCTTGCAGAACGTGAGCGCCTACACGGGCTACCAGGGGCTGTTTACGCCCTACCGGCCCACCGAAGGTCACGGGACGCACAAGTTGACGCTCGATCGGGTGAACTTCGGCTATGACCCGAACATTCCCTCGTCAAGCAAGCCGCTGATGCTGCTGTTCATGGGCAGCGCCACCGACGCCACCAATCGCCCGCCGGACCGGGGGACGACCCTCTCCAACGTCTATGTCGACGTCAGCCTCTGGCAGAACCAGCTGCGCGGCTTCGCCTATAACAAGGCCATCTACGCCGGGCCGACAGTACAAGGCGATGGCTGTGCCTCTTTTGCGGCCGCCAACAAGATTAGCGGCCGCGCCTGCGGTGGCCGCCCGCCCGCCGGCGACTTCGCGCCGAAAGAACGCGTCGGTCTTGCCTACAACCGCGCATACTTCTGCACGAACTGAGCGGTCCCGGACCGGCCTGCTTCACGTGGCGGTCCTGCGCCTTGCCCTGGGCTGACGCCGGGCCGCCGCCCTAGCGCCCGGTCCACTTCGGCGGCGGCTGCTTGGCGACGAAGGCGTCGATGCCGGCCCCGGCGTCCTCGCCCATCATGTTGCAGGTCATTGCCTCGCTGGCTGCGGCGTAGGCGGCGTCGAGACCGTCTTCGAGCTGGCGGTAGAACAGCCCCTTGCCGATGGCGACCGCCGCCGGCGACTTCGCCGCGATCGCTCCGGCGAGATCGGCCACCGCGTCGTCGAGCGCTTCGGCAGCGACGACGCGGTTGACGAGGCCGTAGCGGTGCGCCGTCTCGGCGTCGATGAAGTCGCCGGTCAGGAGCATTTCCATCGCCTGCTTGCGCCCGACATTGCGGCTGAGCGCGACCATCGGCGTCGAGCAGAACAGGCCGAGGTTGACCCCGGAGACGGCGAAGCGCGCGTTGGCGGAAGCGATCGCCAGGTCGCAGGCGGCGACCAGTTGGCAGCCGGCGGCGGTCGCGATCCCGTGGACCCGGGCGATCACCGGCTGCGGGATCCGGGTTATCGCGAGCATCACCTGCGCGCACCGGTCAAACAGTGCCCGGGTCGCTTCCCGGCCCGGGTTCTCGCGCATCTCCTTGAGATCGTGACCCGCGCAGAAGGCCTTGCCGCTGCCGGCGATGACGACGACGCGCACCGTCCGGTCGGCGCCGATCGCGTCGAGCTCGCGTTGCAGCGCTGCGAGGAGAGCGACCGAAAGGGCGTTGAACTTGTCCGGCCGGTTCAGGGTCAGGGTGGCGATCCCGTCGGCATCCCGGCGCGCAAGCACGCCCTCTTGCGGCCCAGTTTCCAGCTCTGCCGTAGCGCTCATATTCGATCCTCCCATTTCCGCTTTCCCGTGGTGTAAGAATGAGCGGGGCGCAGCGCAAGGAGCCAGGGGAGACAGCGATGAGTGCGATCAGCGTCGAGCAGTTCAACGCCATCATTCGCGACGACCTGCCCTGGGCCTATGCGATCGGCATGCATGCGGACTCCATCACCGACGGCGCGGCGGTGCTGCGCCTGCCGTTCAACGAAAGCATGTTGCGGCCCGGCGGGGTCATCTCCGGGCCGACGATCATGGCCCTGGCCGACGCCTGCATGTACGCCGCGGTGCTGTCGCGGATCGGCGAGATCAAGCTGGCGGTCACGACCAGCTTCAACATCAATTTCCTTTACGGCGCGAGCGCGGTCGATCTCCTCGCCGAAGGCAGCCTGCTCAAGCTCGGCAAGCGGCTCGCCGTGGTTCAGGTCTCGGTCCACTCCGAAGGCGTCGCCCGCGCAGTGGCCCATGCCACCGGCACCTACTCGATCCCGCCGGCGCGACAGGAACGCTAGCGCCGCCGCCGTCGGATCGCTCACACCGCGCGCGAGTGGCGGGCTTCGCCGTGCGCGAGGTAGGCGTCGAAGGCGGCGGCGGCGAGGCGGACCAGTGGCCGGCCGGCCTCGGTGACGCGAACCGTCCGGCCGTCGAGAGCGACGACACCGTCGGCGGCGAGAGGGCCAAGGGCGGCGAACGCGGCCGCGAAGGCGTCGGCGTCGGCGCCGTGGCGGCGGCAGATCGCGGCGACATCCACGAACAGATCGCACATCAGCCGCTCGATGATTTCGCCGCGCAGGCGGTCGTCGCCGACGAAGGCGATGCCGCGCGCAACGGGCAGCCGGCCGCCGGCGACGGCTTCACGGTAGTCCTTCAGCGCCATGATGTTCTGGACGTAGCCTTGCGGCAGGCTGCCGATGGCCGAGGCCCCGAAGCCGAGGAGGACCGCGGCCGCGTCCGTTGTGTAGCCCTGGAAGTTGCGATGCAGGTGGCCGGCCGCGGCGGCCTTGGCCAGCGGATCGTCGGCGCGGGCGAAGTGGTCGAGGCCGACCGGGCGCAGGCCCCGTTCCTCAAGTCTTCGGGCGGCGGCGGCATTTTGGTGCCAGCGTTCCGTCGACCCGGGCAGGCTGGCCTCGTCGATCAGCTTCTGGTGGGTCTTCATCCACGGGACATGGGCGTATCCGAAGAGGGCGACCCGGGCGGGCTCGAGTTGCAGCGCAAGGTCGACCATCGCCTCGACCTTGCCCACCGTCTGGTGCGGCAGACCGTACATCAGATCGAGGTTGATCGCGTCGATGCCGTGGCGGCGCAGCCAGCCGCAGACCCGCTCGACGACCTCGTACGGCTGGCGGCGGTTGATTGCCGCCTGCACCGCGGGGTCGAAGTCCTGGACCCCGATGCTGGCGCGGTTGACGCCCGCCTCCGCCAAAGCGGCGATATACGCCTCGGTCGCATCGCGCGGGTCGATCTCGACCGCGATCTCGGCGTCGGCGGCGAAGGCGAAGGCCGCGCGCAGGCCGGCGACAAGCGCGAGCCAGTCGCCCGGTGCCAGCATCGTCGGGCTGCCGCCGCCCCAGTGGAGATGGCTGGCCTCGAAGCGGCCCGGCAGGGCGTCCGCGACCAGCCGAACCTCGGCGGCCAGCGCCTCGAGGTAGGCGCGGATCGGTTCGTAGCGGTTGACGATCTTGGTGTAGCAGCCGCAGAACCAGCACATCTCGTCGCAGAAGGGGATGTGGAAATAGAGCGACAGCGACCGGCTCGGATCCAGCCCGGCGAGCCAGCCGCGGTACAGGCCGTCGTCGGCGAGAGCGCGGAAGTGCGGCGCGGTGGGATAGCTGGTATAGCGCGGCACCCGGAGGTCGTATTTCTCGGCCAGCCGTTCGCTCATCGCCTCCTCCGGCGACAGCCGCTCAGCCGACGCCGGCCATCGAGAACGCGACGACCTCGTGGCGTTGGCGGCCGAGGCCTTCGACGCCGCACTCGATCACGTCGCCGGGCCGGAGGTAGCGCGGCGGCTTGCATCCCAGGCCGACGCCGGCGGGCGTGCCGGTCGCGATCACGTCGCCCGGCATCAGGGTCATGAACTGGCTCAGGTGACAGACCAGGTCGGCGACGGTGTGCATCATGTCGGCGGTATTGGCGTTCTGCCGCCGCTCGCCGTTCAGGTCGAGCCAGAGGTCGAGCGCCTGCGGGTCGGCAACCTCGTCGCGGGTGGCCAGCCACGGCCCCAGCGGGCCGAAGGTGTCGGCGCTCTTGCCCTTGATGAACTGACCGCCGCGCTCTTTCTGGAAGGCGCGTTCGGAGACGTCGTTGATCACGGCGAAGCCGGCGACGGCGTCCAGCGCGCGCTCCGGCTCGAGGTAGGACGTGCGCGTGCCGATGATGACCGCCAGTTCCACCTCCCAGTCCGTCTTTTCCGATCCGCGCGGCAGCATGATCGGGTCGTTCGGTCCGCTGAGCGAGGTGATTGCCTTGGAAAAGACCATCGGGTCGTCGCGCACGGTCGCGCCCGTTTCTTCGGCGTGCTGGCGGTAGTTGAGCCCGATGGCGAGAATCTTGCCGACGCCGGCGACCGGCGGCCCGAGGCGCGGGCTGCCCTCGACCAGCGGCAGCGAGAGCGGGTCGAGCGAAGCCAGCCGGCGGAGGCGCTCGGGCGCCAGGACGTCGCCGGCAATGTCGCCCACGTGGGCGGAGAGGTCGCGGATATGCCCGCCGTCATCGACCAGCCCCGGCTTCTCGCCGCCCCGCGGGCCAAAGCGCACCAACTTCATCGCTGTTCCCTTCGCGTCTCATGCCAGCCAGGGGTCCGTGGCGCTCTTTCCTGGCGGCCGCACACGCCGCTGCGCCGCGTGATGTGCCGGTAAGCTAGCCCTCCCGCGCAGCCGCGGCAACAGTCGCAACCCGGCCACGCCGTGCGATGGCGCCCGGTCAAGTCATGACGTCTTCGAAGTGAAAGACCGTTCCTAAGGCCGATGAGAAAGTACCCGCACTGCCGGTTGTCCAGATTTCGGACGTGTACTGCTTGGACATGCCGCGAAAGAAACAGCCGGGGGTCGGCGCAAGTTCACCCGGGCGCCCGTTGGGCTGGCGGCAGTCCCAGGAGAGCGCGTCGCGCGCGCTTCCCGGGTTCGACCGCGGCGCTTCACGTGAGCCCTCTCCCGCCCGCGGCTGCCGTCACCCGCGGGCTGACCCGCGGGTCCACAGCCGGCCCGCCCGACATGCCCCAAATATGACACATTATCCGGTACTTGGGGGCAGAAGCAGCGCCGACACTGCAACGGTCTACCGTTCCCTCCCGTGGCGCTATGCCCATGTATTTGAGTGTTGCGTCCGGGGTACACTGTAAGAATTCAATTTTCTTACTACTTGTGCTTTTGTAGGAATGTGCAATGCTGGATGGGCGCTTTCACATCTGCGGTAAAGCCTCGACTGGGCAGCGCCAGGGCCGGCGGCGACAAAAACCACCGGGCTCCAGCCCTGCAACGGGTGCGGTGCGCTTGAAACGGAGAACATTGTGTTAACGCCCGGAACGCCCGGCGGTAAGTCCGGCGTCCCGGCGCCAGGATGAATGGGAGGAGTCAATGGGCAAATACACAGGCACAAGCGGCGCCGACACCATCACCCCGACCAC
>JAEULH010000065.1 GCA_016793925.1 Rhodospirillales bacterium
AACCCAACCACCGATATTCGGGTCCGTCAGCACCCCATACAGGTCTTGGGCGACCTGTGGCAGAAAAGAAAGATGGCCGGCGCTCGTGCACTGCGAGCCGATGACCAGCACCCGCCGTTCCCCCATCTGTCCACTCCCAACAGTCGTGCCAGTTGTGGCCGAATGATGCCCGTCAAGAGCCAACGCTACTGCAATAAAGGCGTCATTGCGTCATGCGCGTTGAGACGAACATAACGCAATGGAACATCCGTGGTAACTCTCCTCCAGCCAAACGACACATTTTTTTAGCCAGGTTCTGCCGCCTTGCTCCTGCTCCATGACCTCGTTTAGCGCGCGGCTGTCGTACCGAAGGTTTTCGATCAAGGTCGGTGGGTCATGGCGCTGACTGCTGCTTCTGACCCACCTCAGACATTCTCAGAGTGTTTGGAGCCCCGACGCGGTCGACACGACCAGCCAGGGCTACGTGTTCTCGGCGCTGCCCTTCGAGGTGGTGCTGCCCGACGACGCCAAGGCCCGCGGCCGCGCGCACAGCTGCGCGTCGACAACACCTCGCAGGAGGTGATCGCCGCCCTGCGCGCGCTGGTCGATCCGCTCAGTTTTACCGTCCAAATCGTCCGCGCCGGCGCACCCCGACGCGATCGAGCGCGAATGGACCGGGCTCGAGTGGCAGGCCTCTACCTGCGACGTCGGCTTCATCTCGGGGCAGCCTGGGGTCGACGACATGGCCGCCGAGGACTCGCCTTATGTGTCGGCGTGATGGCTAATGGCGGAAGTGCAATCGCACGCCCGATGTTTTCGGTCACAAGACGCGAACCGGATACCGCGTAACAGAGGTGGTCGGCTTGAGCGCCGGTGTCAGTCGCCACCGTCGCGGCCCAGCCGATAGAAGACATGCCGGCCGATCGTCCTGATCGGCTTGTGGCCGACCGCCCAGGCCGGCTTGACGTCGTCGCGGTGGTAGTGGTCGGCCCCTGTTTGCCCACCGATGGCGGTCGGATCGGCGAGGTCGCCGGTCATGACCTCGCCGGCGATCTGCAGGGCCTGGCGGAACTGGATGTTGGCCTCGTCGACGGTGCGCACGGCCTGGCCCTGCTTGTCCCACCAGCACGAGAATTGCGCCGGCGACAGGCAGCAGGAGAGCACGTCCTTGCCCCACCAGCCGGGGTCGCCGGCGCGGTTGCGCACGACCCAGCCGACGGCGATGCGGCCAGCGAGCGGCTCGGACCTCGCCTCGCCCCAGATGGTCGCGGCCATCGCCCGGCGCGGGTCGCGGGTGTTGTCCGACGCCGGCGCCTCGCTCACCGCGGCGGGGACGACGACGGCCGCCGGGCGGATCGCCGCCCTGACCTCGGGCGGCGCGGCGCCCAGCTCGCGGCGGAGCGCATCGCCGATGGCCTGCGCCTGCTCCATCAGCGCGACGGTCGCGGCGTCCCTCGCTCGGGCGTCGGCCGGTGTGACCGGCGGCTGGCGGAGGTATTCGAGGACGGTCTGGGTTGCCAGGGCGCCGACCTGGATCAGCGCCGTCATCGTCTGCTCGTTCATGGTGTCTCCTATTCGCACAGCCCGTAGATCGAGCTGCAGCCAGTCTCGTGCGGCCCGATCAGCCGCTCGAGGTCGTACTGCTTGCCGCCGCGGCTGGTCTGCGCCCAGCCGACGATGGCGCGGATGCCGACGCCCCGGCCTCGGCAGGTGGGGAACAGGGACGCCGCCTGGCGCTTCGACGCCCTCTTGACCCGCTCCTCCCAGGCCTCGACCCGGTCGATCTCCTCGGGCCAGCGCCGGGCGATCGCCAGCAGCTCGTCCTTGCGGGCCATGATGCACGGCATGCAGCCGACCCGGCTGACGCCGCCGAGGTAGAGCGGGTTGGGCGCGAGGCCGACGGCGCTGTGGGCCTCGAACACGTCCTCGACCCTCCAGCGCAGGATCGGCCGGACGACGAAGACGCCGCCGCCCAGATCCACGACCGGCGCCATCGAGGCGCGGGCGCGGCTTTCGTCGGCGCGGACCCCCTGCCAGGACTCGACGTAGCCGGTCTCCTCGAGGGCCGGCAGGATCGCCTGCTCGTAGATCGGGATGACCTTGAGCTCGGACGTGCAAAAGCGGACGTCGGCCGAGGGAAACCGGCCCTTGAGGACGCACAAGTCAAGGAACGGGATCCCGGTCGCGACCATCGCCTCGGCGGCCCGCGCCGCCGCCTCCGGGGTGTAACGCACCGCGCCGCGCTGGTTCTCGGCCTCTCCCGCCGCGATCCGCTCGAGGTAGGCCCGCCGGCGGGCAATCTTCCCGGAGAAGTCCGCCCGCACCGTGCGGATGGGGCTGTGCCCCTGGTCGACCAGCCAGTCGGAGAGGTAGGCGACGTAATCGTAGGTCTCGGGGTGCTCGTGGCCGGTGTCCGCGAATACCGCGAGCAGATCCGGCGCCTCGGAGACGACCGCAAAGGCCAGCAGCGCCGTCGAGTCCTTGCCCCCGGACACTGAGACGACGGTGGTCACCGCGCGGTCGCCTCCGTCCGCCGGGTCCAGGTCGCGACCACGGCGGCGTCGGCCGGTTCGGGCTGGACGCCGCCGACGAGGATCGCCCGGCAGGTGGCGACGACGCCGTCGTAGCCGTCGGCGATCGCCGCGAAGGTTTCCGCGCTCAGCTGCCCGGCCCGGGTCCGCTCGACGGCGAGGCTGTAGGCGTGGGCAGCCGAGGCGCAGCTGGCCCGGATCTCGTCGCGGGTGGTGTAGCCGGCGGCCTGGCGCCCCGGGTCGTACGGGGCGCAGCCCGCCAGCAGCAGCCAGAGCAGGCCGCAGACGATCCCCGCGACCAGCGCCGCCGGGACGACGGCGGCGAAAAACTGCGAGACGCGCCAACGCCACCAGGCACGGTTGACGTCGGCCATGGCGCGATCGCCGTCGGCCGAGCGCCGGGCGGCATCGGCCTCGACCTCGGCGCGGGTGCGCAGGCCCGTCATTCCTTCGCCCCCCTCTCCGGCTTGGCGATGGCGTAGACCGTCGCGACGAGGGCCGCGAAGATGCACACCGCCCGCCAGCTGGGCTCGGCCATCCCCAGCGCGCCGTCGAGCCAGCCGGGCGCGATGGCGACAGCCCCCCACAGCGCCGCGGCCAGTCCGGCCCAGCTCGACGCCTCGCCGAAGCGCTCGACAATCCTAGTGTCCATCGGTGTTCTCCGTTCGTGGCAAATCCGGGCGGACGCTCAAGAAGATCCGCCGCCCGAGCGGGTAAAGGATCGGGATCACCAGCCCCGCCAGGGTGGCGATGCCGTCGGCGTCGAGGCCGCGGCCCTCCAGCGCGCCGGCTATGTCGTAGAGCCCGCCGGGGCCGGCGAGAGCGAACAGGGCGACCGAGATCATCAGGACCATCACCATGTTGAGCCGGGTCTGCACCGTGCGCAGGACGTCGACGTGGCGGCCCAGCTGGCGGCGGATCGCCTGGCGGTCGGCCTCGGAGGCCTGGTGCCAGCGCGTGTTCTCCTTCTCGAGGCCGTCGAGGCGGGCCTCGAGGTGGTAGACGAGGCGATAGATCGCCTCGCGCTCCGACCACGCCTGGCGCGCGGCGTCGGCGAAGCCGGGGGCGTCGGCGTCGGTCGGCCACGGCGGCGGCCATGGCGGCGCCGGCGGCGCAGGCCGCTCGTGCTGCGGCTCGTCGGCCATCAGCCCTGGTCGATCTCGCGCAACGCGGTGATGCCGCCGACGTCGAGGGCGAGGCGGGCGCCCTGGACGAGGTCGAAGGCCTGCTGCGCCTGCGCCTCGGCGATGCCGAGCTCGGCGGCGACGGCGGCCAGGTCGGGGCCGTTGCCGGTGTAGATCGCCGAATAGAGGATTTCTCCGAGGCGATTGATCTGGGCCTTGCCCTGGAGGATGTGGTCGACCGCCTCGGCGCAGAGATGGCCGGCGGCGGTGGCCTGGTCGACGATGACGCGGGTGGTCATTGTTCAGATCTCCCCTTTTGCACGTTGAACGAGGGCCTCGACCGGATCGCGGTCGAGGCCCTGGGCGAACCGGCGGGCGCGGCGCCCCGATCCGGCGCGGCGGTAGATCGAGAGGTCGGGCGGGTGCAGATAGGCCTGAACCTCGGCGCTGGCGTCGTCGGCCGGCTCCTCGGCGATGCCGGGCCAGGGCTTGGCGTAGACGCCGGCAATGCGCCCGGCCGCATCGCGCTGCAGGTAGACGGTGGTCATGGGTGCGGTCCCCCGTTAGCTCGCGCGCCGCCGCCACCAGCAGCGGAGCTGGATGCTGGTGGTCGGGCTGGTGTGGCCGGTGGTCGAGAAGGCGAGGATGCCGCCTGCGGCAAAGTCGTCGTCGAGGGTAAAGTCGGCGATCTGGGTCACGCTCGACCCGTCGCCGGCGGTCGAGACGACGACGCCCGATCGATGGACGCGCAGGGTCGCGGTCCGCGCCGTCGTCCAGCAGGCGGACAGCCCGACGATGGTCGCGTCGCAGGGGATGAGGATGCCGTTGGACGCCGAGAAGTCTGAGCCGTTGAAGCGGCGCATGTAGGTGTTCTGGGCGAGATCGCCGCTGTAGCCGCCGCCGTCGCTTTCCAGCGCGCCCAGCCATTTCGACCGGGTCGCGTCGTAGACGAACAGTGCGTCGAGGTCGGTGCGGTAGACCGCGTCGCCTTCGGCCGGCGATCCGGGGAAGGCGGTGCCGCTGCCGATCCGCCCGGATGTGTCGGCGGTGTGCCAGACCGCCGCCCCGGTCGCGGCGTCGGTGCAGACGAAGACCCGGTTGTCGGTGGTGTTGATCCAGCGCGCCCCGGCGACGTAGCCGGCGGCGGCGTCGTCGGTGCTGCCCGGATCGGCCGCGGCGGCGTAATTCTCGATGATCTCCCAGGCGGTGTTGCCGGCGTTGCGGCGATAGCGGCGGCCCGCGGCGTGATCGCGCCAGGCCATGTGCGGCCAGGTCTGCGCCGGCGCGCCGGCGCCTTCGTTCTCGCTGGCCAGCGCTTCGTCGGCGGCGTTGAGGTTGACCCGGACGTTGTAGCCGCTCGAGGCCGGGACCGCGCCGAGCAGGTTTGTTTGCGCCATGCCGCCCCTACAGCTTGACCATGAAGTTGAGGAACACGACCGGCGGCATGTTCTCGTGCGCCTGGCCGCCGCCCTGGGCGGTGATCGACAGCGCGTGGGTGTGGGCGCCGGCCGACGTGGTCGTGAAGTCGGTGTTGCCCGAGGCGTTCATCGATATCGCCGCGCCGACGGCGCCGGACGGATAGATGCCGGAGAGCTTGTGCGTATGGGCGCCGTTGGCGTTCGCCGTCGAGCCGGCGTGATTGTGCGCCGGCATCTCGTCGGTGGTGATCAGGTGGGTCTCGGCGCCGAGGGCCTCGCCGAGCGCGCGGTCGCTGAGGCCCGATCCCCAGCCGGCACAGGCGAGCGTCCGCCCCAGGGTCCGAGGCAGCACCAGCCGGCGGTTGGCCGCCCAGTCGGCGGCGGCGCTGGCGCCGCGCCCGACGGCCACGCCGCTCGCGTCCTGCAGCGGCGCCCAGGTATTCGAGATGTTCGCCCACAGCAGGGCGAACAGGTCTTCGCAATCGGCGTTGGCGCGCGCGGTCGCCCCCGACGACGCCGGACCGATCGAGCCGTCGTTCATCAGCACCCAGCCCGAGTCGGCGACGGCGCGGAAGGTGGCCTTGACGTCGCCGGTCGCAAAGCCGCCGCCGCTGGAGCCGGCGACGGCGGTCCAGGCGAACGGCGGCCCGATGACGCCGACCTCGGCCCAGGCGGTGTTGGCGGCGTCGCGCAGCCAGACCTTGCCCGTCGACTGGTCGGCCCAGGCCATCAACGGGTAGGTCGGGGTCGGCGCGGCGGCGCCGTAGTGGATCGAGGCCAGCGCCTGAAAGCCGGTGTTGACCCGGGTGCGATAGCTGGCGCCCGGAACGTTGGCGATCTGGCCGAGGTCGGCGGCCTGGGTCATCGGCGGCGGCCGTCGAAGGACTTGCGCCAAGCGGCGATCGCCACGCGGGTTTTCGGCGGCATCTTGGCGACGCCGTCGCGCTCGAGCTGCTCGACCATTTCGACGAGGCCCTCGACCAGGCCCGGCGCCTCGCGCTCGGCTTCGTCGAGCGGCTCGCGCGAGACCGGCAGGAAGCACGCCCGGTTCCAGTCGTAGCGGTAGCTGCCGAGCCGGGTCGCCATGTCGTGGCCGACGGGCAGGGCGACGGTTCGCGCAACAACGTCTGTTCGGCAATCGGGCAGCGAAACGGTCTCGACGGCGACGAGAACGCCGTCGGCGTCCAGCTTTGCGATATCAGGCATTTAAGCAACCTCCTCGGCCTTCAGCCGCAGCTCGCTGATCTGGATGTTGAAGGTCGGGTCGGCGGTCGCGAGCCGGCACTGGACGTTGCCGACCGCGCGGCAGGCGACTTCGGCCGCGTCGATGCGCAGCCACGGGCCCCACACCGGCGACAGGTCCGGGTCGTCGTCGGTCGTCTGTGCCCAGATCGCCGCGTCGCAGGCGGCACCGTCGGTGCCGTCGATGTCCGGCCACGCGTCGATGGGCGTCGTCCGCTCGTCGATCAGGTCGAGGGTGTTGACGACGGTCATGGCGATGTGCCCGGTCAGGCGGACGTTGCGAACGCTGCCGAAGTCGAGCCCGGCGGAGAAGCCGTACGTCCCCGCGGTGACGATGCCGAGACCGCCGAGATCCCAGTCGAGCAGGGCGTCGGTATCGGCGACGCTGTCGAAATCGCCGCTCAGGAGCTGCAGCGCCCCGCCCGCGACCTCCGTGGCGTCGTGGCTGCCCGGGAACGTCGGATCCTCGACGAGTTCGTCGACGGGCGCGAAGGCGAGCACGCTCGCCTGTTTGGTTGTGACCGACGCGACGGCGCTGACGTTGCCGAGGCTGTCGCAGGCCCGGCCCATGTAGGTGCCGGCCTTGAGCGGCAGGTAGACATGCGTCTGGTCGCCGTTGACCGCCCGGCCGATCGAGGCGGTATCGCTCCAGGCGACGCCCGAGGTGGCCGGCGAATGACGAAAGACGATCCAGCCGCCATACTGGACGTCGAGGTCGGCCGGCAGATCCCAGCGCAGCAGCGCCTGGCCGCCGACGGCGGCGAGCGTCAGGTTCGCGAGCGCCGCCGGGTCGG
>JAEULH010000077.1 GCA_016793925.1 Rhodospirillales bacterium
TGTGGGCGAGGGTCATGCCGCCGAATTCGAAGTCGGCGAAGAGCGGCTGAATGTTGCGGACGACGGTGCCGCCGGTGGTCGAGTAGCGCACGTGGCCGACGGCGACGGAGCCGGGCAGGGTGCGGATGACGCTGCTGCTGCCGAAGTTGTCGCCGACGAGGCCCAGCGCTTTGTGGCTGTGGAAATGTTCGCCGTCGTAGCTGACGATGCCGGCGGCCTCCTGACCGCGGTGCTGCAGGGCGTGGAGGCCGAGCGCGGTCGCCGCCGCGGCGTCGCCATGCCCCCAGATCCCGAAGACGCCGCACTCGTCGTGGAAATGGTCGTCATCGACCTCGGGCACCTCGGCGAACGGCCCACGCATGCCCGGATAGGCACTAAGCGGCGGCCCCAGAGCATCGCTGTCCCGTTGGTCCGGTTGGCGCCAAGGTAAGCTTGCCATGCTCTTCAGCCCAGTCAGCGGTTCGTTTGGAGAAGGCGTTCCAGCTCTTTACGCTCCCGATCGCCATAACCTTCGGCCGGCGGGCTGGAGCCGACCGGCGGTCCCTTCGGCTGCGGATTCAAGATGTCGCGCATCATCTCGTTCGATTCAAGCACCTGGCGCGCGCGATCGCGCGTCACATCCGCGGTCTCGGCCGTTCGTTCGCGCGTGTCATCCGGCACCAGGCCACGGAGGACGTCGGCGCCGCTCGCGACCAGAGGCAGCGTCCGAGCCTCGGCCAGCCACGCCGGTTGGCGGCCGGGCGGCATCATCCACTGCAGCGCGATGTAGGCGAGGCAGACCAGCACCGCCCCGCGAACGAGGCCGAACAGAAAGCCCAGCGAGCGATCCAGCGCATTCAGGGCGCTGCCGCGCACCCTTGTGGTCATCAGCCGGGTGACGAGCGACAGGAGGATGAGCGCGGCAACGAAGATGAACGCGCCGGCGGCGATGTCGGCGATCAGCGGATTGGCGATGATGTCCTGGGCATACGGACGTACATAGGGCAGGCCGTAGAAAACGGCGAAAATCGCGCCGAGCCAGGCGAGGACGGCGAGGACCTCGTGAACGAAGCCGCGGAGAAAGGCGAGCAGGGCCGAGACCGCCAGAACGGCGAGAACGACGAGGTCGAAAACCGTGAACGGAAAGTCGGTCATGTTCGTCCCTGCCTCGGCGCGGCCGCTCGCCGACCGCTGCCGCGAACCACTGCCAGAAGCTCCATGACGTGCGCCAACTCCTCGACCGCGATATCCACCGATGCGGCGTCCGCGCTGCGCCGCGCCGGAACCAGGGCGCGGGCAAAGCCAAGCTTCGCCGCCTCCTTCAGCCGGGCAGCGGCGCGGGCGACCGCACGCACCTCGCCGGCGAGGCCGATCTCGCCGAAGACAACGGTATCGACCGCGAGCGGCACCGCCAGATGCGCGGAAGACAACGCCGCGGCGACCGCGAGGTCGGCCGCAGGCTCGCTGACGCGAAGGCCGCCGGCGACGTTGAGATATACGTCATAGGCGCCGAACGCCAGCCCGCAGCGCGCTTCGAGCACCGCCATGATCATTGCCAGACGCCCGGAGTCCCAGCCTACCACGGCGCGTCGCGGCGTGCCCAGCGAGGTCGGCGCGGTCAGCGCCTGGATTTCGACCAGGACCGGGCGCGTTCCCTCCATGCCGGCAAAGACGCAACTCCCGGGAGCGTCGCGCTCGCGCTCGGCGAGGAACAGGGCGGACGGGTTGACGACCTCGGTCAGGCCCGCGTCGGTCATTTCGAAAACGCCGATCTCGTCGGTCGCGCCAAAGCGGTTCTTCACGGCGCGGAGGATACGGAACGGATGGCCGCGCTCGCCCTCGAAGTAGAGCACGGTGTCGACCATGTGTTCGAGCACGCGAGGGCCGGCGATCATCCCCTCCTTGGTCACATGGCCGACGAGAAGCAGAATGAAGCCGCGCTGTTTGGCGAGGCGGATCAGTTCCTGCGCCGAAGAACGGACCTGGGCGACGGTGCCGGGGGCGGACTCGAGCGTATCGAGGTACAGCGTCTGAACGGAGTCGATGACAACGACCTCGCCCGACTGCGCCGCATCGAGGCTCGCGGCGATGTCGCGCACCGACGTCGCCGCGGCAAGGGCCACCGGGGCGGCGCGCAGACCGAGTCGATCGGCGCGGAGCTTGAGCTGGTCGACGGCCTCCTCGCCGGAGATGTAGATCGCCCGCGCCGACTGGGCCAAGGCGGCGGCAACCTGGAGCAGCAGCGTCGACTTTCCGATCCCCGGATCGCCGCCGATGAGAAGGGCCGAGCCGGGAACAAGGCCGCCGCCGGTCACCCGGTCGAATTCGCCGATCCCGGTGACGCGGCGGCTGAGCTCAACGATGTCCCCGGATAGCGATGCGAACGCCAGCCGCCGGCCGCGCTTGGCGCCGAGGCCTCGTGGCGGACCGGCCGCGACGATGTCCTCGACAAGCGTATTCCAACCGCCGCAGGCATCGCAGCGGCCGCTCCACTTCGGCTGCGCCGTTCCGCATTCCTGGCAGACGTAGGTCGTCGCCGTACGGGCCACCGTGCCCCGGTCCTTTCCCCGCCGTCCGGTCCCGCCCGGATCGGCTCTCGCCGCCTGGCCGCCCGGCCGCAACCCGTGCGCGTCAGGCGCGGATCGCCATTTTGATCGGACCGTCGGCCCGGCCGTGTATGAATTGATCGACGCGTTCGTCGCCCGAGCTGTCGATGTCGGCGACCGGGCCGGCCCAGATGATTTTTCCCTGATAGAGCATGGCGATGCGATTGGCGATCTTGCGCGCGCTGGCCATGTCGTGGGTGATCGACAGGGCGCTGACCCCGGCGTCGCGGGTGATTGCCACGATCAGGTCGTTGATCACGTCCGCCATGATTGGATCGAGGCCCGTGGTCGGCTCGTCGAAAAAGATGATCTCGGGATCGGCGGCGATGGCCCGGGCCAGAGCGACGCGCTTCTGCATCCCGCCCGAGAGTTCGGCCGGATGGAGCCCGGCGACATCGCTGCCGAGGCCGACCTGTGCGAGCTTGGCCATGGCGGCCGCGCGGGCCTCGCGCCGGCGCAGGCGGCCGGTTGCGAGGAGGCCGAAGGCGACGTTCTCCCATACCGGGAGGCTGTCGAACAGCGCGCCGCCCTGAAACAGCATTCCGAACTTGCGGTTGATCGCGTCGCGCGCCGCGCTCGACGCGCCGACCACTTCGACGCCATCGATGCTGATGCTGCCCGCGTCCGGTCGCAGCAGGCCGAGAACGCACTTGAGCAGGACCGATTTGCCCGTGCCCGAACCGCCAATGACGACCAGCGATTCGCCGATCCCCATGTCAAGATCCAGTCCGTCGAGGACCACCTTGCGCCCGAACGACTTGCGCAGATTGCGGATGCGGATCTTGGCCGGTCGCTCGCTCATCGCGAAAAGAACAGCTCCGTCAGGATATAGTCGAAGCACAGAATGAGGATCGCCGAGGAGACGACGGCGTTCGTCGTCGCCGCGCCGACGCCCTGCGCGCCGCCGCGCGACGTGTAGCCGTGATAGCAGCCCATCAGCGACACGATCAGCCCGAAGACCGAGGCTTTTACCAGGCCGGAGACGACATCCTCGGCCTGCAAGGCGTCGAACGTCCCCTGCAGGTAGTTCGCGGGATTGAAGCCGAGCTTGTAGACCGCGACCAGGTAGCCGCCGAAAACGCCGATGATGTCGGCGACGATGACCAGCAGCGGCAGCATCGTCAGCCCTGCGACGAGCCGCGGCGCGACCATCAGCTTCATCGGATTGGTCGAGAGCGTCGTCAGGGCGTCGATCTGCTCGGTCACCCGCATGGTGCCGATCTCGGCCGCCATCGACGCGCCGATGCGCCCGGCCACCATCAGTCCGGCAAGGACCGGACCGAGCTCTCGGGTGATCGACACGACGACGACATTGGCGACCGCGCCCTCGGCGGAGAAGCGGGAAAAGCCGGTATAACTCTGCAGCGCCAGGACCATGCCGGTGAAAATCGCTGTGAGACCGACGACGGGCAGCGAGTAGTAGCCGATCTCGATCAGCTGCCGGCCGAGGCTGCGAAAGTAGAAGGGCGGTCGGACGCAATGGCCGAGCCCGGCGCCGGCGAACAGCACCACCCGTCCGACGGTCGCAAGCAGTTCGAGGACCACATGGCCGACAAGCTGGAACGGTCTCATGAGACGCTCATCGCCCGCCGTTCGCCTCCAGGCCATCCGCATCCGCGCCGGTCGCCGCATCCCGTTCGGACGGGCCATCGACCCCGCCGCGATAGACCCGGCGGTAGCGGCCGCCGAGGCTGGTCAGGATCTCATAGGCGATGGTCCCGGCGTCGGCCGCGACGGCGTCGATGCCGATGTGCGGGCCGATGAGTTCGACCTCGGTGCCCGGAGCAAGGAGAGCGGCAGGCACGGCGCTGGCGTCGAAGGTGATCAGGTCCATCGACACCCGGCCGACGAGAGGGACGCGGATATCGCCGATATAGCCGTGCCCCCGGTTGCTGAGCGAGCGAAGGTATCCGTCGCCATAGCCGACGCCAGCGGTCGCGATCGTAGCTCGCCGCCGCGCATGATGCGTCGCACCATAGCCAACGCTCCAACCCGGGTCAATCTCGCGCACTTGGAGGATACGCGCCCGCAAGTCAACGACTTGCGTCATGGGATTGGTCCGTCCCGGCACCGGCGCGCCGCCATAGAGGGCGAGGCCCGGCCGGCACAGATCGCCGTGCCACGCCGGTCCGAGAAAGATGCCCGAAGACGCGGCCAACGACATCTGCACGCCCGGCCAGCGCTGGCGAAGGCCGGCGAACGCAGCCTGCTGGCGGGCGTTCAGCGGGTGATCCGGCTGATCGGCGCAGGCGAGATGGCTCATGACGCAGGCGACGGCGACCCCGTCGAGCCGGTCGGGCTCGTCGCGGACCCGCGCCGCCTCGTCCGGCGGCAGGCCGAGGCGAGACATGCCGGTGTCGAAATGGATGGCTACCGGCGGCGCTGAGGCGGTGCGGTTGGCGAACCCGCGCCAGGCGGCAATGTCGATCAGGCTGTTCAGGACCGGGCGAAGCTGGTGGCGGACGAAGGCGTCCTCGCAGCCCGGCGGGACCCCCGCCAGCACGTAGATGGCGGAGTCCGCGACGTGGGGCCGCAGCGCCACCGCCTCGGCAAGACAGGCGACGAAGAACGTCCGGCAGCCCGCGCGGTGCAAGGCCCGCGCGACCGGCGCCACGCCGAGCCCGTAGGCGTCGGCTTTGACCACGGCGGCGCAGGCCGCCGGCGCTACCAGCCGCTGCAACAAGCGCCAGTTTGCGACGACGGCGGCGAGGTCGATCGTGAGGACGGCGTTGGCCGGCGTGGTTTCCGCCGTCACGAGTCCGTTGGCGTCAGGTTGCGCGTCTCCAGATCGCCGAACCGGGTGAATTCGCCCTCGAAGAACAGCTTGACGTTGCCGATGGGGCCGTGGCGCTGCTTGGCGATCATGACTTCCGCCTTGTTGGCGGCCTCGTGGCCGCGTTCGGTCCAGGCGGCGTAACGCTCGTTGAACTTCTGCTGGGATTCATCGGCCTTCTGCACCGGTTCGGCGCGTTCGAGGTAGTACTGCTCGCGGAAAATGAACATTACCACATCGGCGTCCTGTTCGATCGTTCCCGATTCGCGCAGGTCGGCAAGCTGCGGGCGCTTGTCCTCGCGCTGCTCGACCGCGCGCGAGAGCTGGGACAGAGCCAGAACCGGCACGTTGAGGTCCTTGGCCATGGCCTTGAGGCCGCGTGTAATCTCGGACAGTTCCTGGACCCGGTTCTCATGGCGGGAGCCGCGACTTGGCGCGATCAGCTGCAAATAGTCGATCACGATCAGGCCGAGGCCCTGCTGACGCTGCATCCGCCGCGCCCGGGTGCGCATTGCACTGATCGACATGGCCGGCGTGTCGTCGATGTAAATCGGCAGGCGCTGGAGGTCGCGGCTGGCGACGACGAGGTCGGTGAACCTTTCGTCGCTGACCATGCCGCGCCTGATCGAATCGGAGCGGATCTTGGTGTGCTCGGCAAGAACCCGGGTCGCAAGCTGCTCGGCCGACATCTCCAGAGAGAAGAACCCGACGACCGCGCCGTCGACCGCTTGTTCCTTGCCATCCTTTCCGGCTGCGGCGAGGTGCCGGCGGGCGGCGTTGAAGGCGATGTTGGTTGCGAGGGCCGTCTTGCCCATCGACGGGCGGCCGGCGAGGATGATCAGATCCGAAGGATGAAGGCCGCCGAGCTTGCCGTCCAGATCGCGAAAGCCGGTGGCGACGCCGCTCACCTGCCCCTGCCGCTTGTGCGCCGTCTCGGCGATTTTCAGCGCTTTGGTCAGCGTCGCGGTGAAGCTCTCGAAGCCGCCGTCGTAGCCGCCGCGGGCGGCCAGGTCGTAGAGGCCCTGTTCGGCAACCTCGATCTGTGCTTCCGCGTCGAGGTCGTCTTCGCCGCCGTAGGCGCGGTTGACCACGTCTTCGCCGATCGCGATCAGCTCGCGGCGCAGATAAAGGTCGTGGATCAGTCGCCCGTATTCGCCGGCGTTGATGACCGTAACGGCGCAATCGACCAGCCGGTTCAGGTAGCTCGGGCCGCCAACCTGGTCGAGGGCGCCGGCGTGGTCGAGGGCGCTTTTCAGCGTTACCGGGTCGGCGAGTTGGCCGCGCTCGACCAGACGGGCGCAGCCCTCGAACACCCGCCTGTGTTCGGCGAGTGCGAAATGCTCCGGGCGAAGGAAGTCGGCGATGCGCTCGAAGGCGCGCGGGTTGACGAGAATGGCGCCGAGAAGCGCCATCTCCGCCTCGATGTTGTGGGGAACGCGACGAAAGGCGGGCAGACTGCCGAGGTCGGCGAGATCCTCGGCGCGCGGGGCTGTCAGCTGGCTGTTCATGACGATACCTTACGCCATCTTTCGCAGATCTTTCGGGAAGCAAGCTGGGGGTAAGCCAATTCAGCGGGCATAACCGGGATCGGCGGCAAGCGCATGTTGCCTAGCGGGGATAAGCGGGAACAACAGGGGATAACCCTGTGGACGAAGATGCGGGCAAGCGCGAATCGCGCCGGCGCACCCGGTCGAACCGCGCGGTCCGAGCGGGTCGTTCGGCCGGCCAGCGCCAGCGCCTCAGGCGGCGCGTTCCTCTCGTTGGGGCGCTTCGTCGGCTTGGGCAAGCCGGCGCTCGGCGGCTGTGATGTAGTCGCGGGTAAGCGGCACAGCCTCTTGCCGGCGGGCAAGCTGAATCTGGAACACGGCGGAGCGCAAATAGCGGAACGAGACCTCGCTGGCGGCGAGGTAGAATTCCCACATCCGGCAGAACCGCTCGTCGTACAGCTCGGCCGCGGCGGCCCGGTTGTCCAGGAAGCGCGTCCGCCACTGGCTCAGGGTAGAGGCGTAATGCAGACGCAGAACTTCGATGTCGGTGACCCATAGCCCGGCGCGCTCGACCGCCGCCATGACCTCCGAGAGGGCCGGGCTGTACCCGCCGGGGAAGATGTATTTGCGCAGCCACGGGTTGGTGCTGCCCGGCATTTCGACCCGGCCGATCGTGTGGAGGAGGGCGACCCCGTCGTCGGCCAGCCGATCGCGAAGAAGGGCGAAGAAGCGGTCGTAGTGATTGATCCCGACATGCTCGAACATGCCGACCGAGACGATCCGGTCGAACGTGCCGTCCTGATCGCGGTAGTCGCGCAGGGCGAAAGTGGTCCGCTCATCAAGCCCGGCCTCCTTGGCACGGGTCTGGGCGACGGCGAGCTGTTCGCGCGACAAGGTGATGCCGGTCACCTGCGCGCCTGTCCGCCCGGCAAGGTAAAGGCCGAGACCGCCCCAGCCGGAGCCGATGTCGAGCACCGACATGCCCGGTTCGAGCAACAATTTTGCGGCGATATGCCGACGCTTTTGCGCCTGCGCCTGATCGATGCCGTCGTCAGGGCTCAGGAAGTAGGCGCAGGAATACTGCATGTCGTTGTCGAGAAACAGCCGGTACAGCGCGCCGGAAAGATCATAGTGATGCGCGACGTTGCGATGCGCGCGGACGGCCGGGTTGTACTGCTGGATCCTGCGGAAGGCGGAATCGAGCCAACGGGCCGGACCGTCTAATGGATCGCGCCGCGCCGCGTCGATGTTTCGCCCGATGAGATCGAGAAAGTCGTAGATGCTGGCGTCTTCGACCGTCAGCGTGCCGTCCATGAAGGCCTCGCCGGCGTAAAGCTCCGGCCGGACGAACAGCTTCCAGTGCAAGGCGCGGTCGTGCAGGCGGATCGTAAGAGTGGGGCCGTCTTGTCCGGCGAAGAGGTGGCTCTTGCCGTCGGCGTCGATGACGGTGAGGTGTCCGATCTGAACCAACTTCTTGAGTAGGCGCGCTAGCAACATCGGTCCGCTCCGCTCTTATCCGTGCCCCTGCAACGAGCGCCGCGGGTCCTGCGCATGCGTTGCATACCTACAGTACCATGAACGCCCAAGTTGGCGCAGCCTTGACAAACAGTCTTAACGGGTGTTACGCGCAACCATGGCGGTATGTGCCGCTTTGGTCGCCGCTGAATTCCGTTGGATTGTTGCCGAGCGGACGCGCCTGTCGGGTATCTCCGTCAGGCGCTGCAGGCGTTGGGCCGGAAGGGGGGTCGGCGTCAGAACCGGCCGGGCATCAGGGAGCGCCGGAGGCGTCGCCTTCCGCTTCATCGGCGTAACCGGACAGACGGCCGGGCGCTTCGGTTTCGTCGCCAAAACCATCGACCGCTTCGTCTTCCGGCGCCGAAACATCGCCGCCGCGGGCCTGGATTGCCGCCTCTTCCGCCGTCCGTGCGACATTGACTTGCACCGCGACCTGCACCTCCGGATGCAGGCTGACGGAAACCGTATGAAGACCCAGCGCCTTGATCGGCTGGTTGAGCCGAACCTGACTGCGCCCCACGGAGAAGCCGGCATTGGTGACGGCGGCGGCGATATCGGCGGCGTTGGCCGAGCCGTAGAGCTGACCGCTGTCGCCGGCCTGGCGGATCAGGGTCACGCTCAAGCCGTTGAGCTGGGCGGCGACGGTTTCGGCCTCCTGCCGCCGCTCCAGGTTCCTTGCTTCAAGCTGCGCCCTCTGAACCTCGAACCGCTTCTGGTTCTCCTCGGTTGCCGGCGCAGCCTTCTTCTGCGGGATCAGGTAGTTGCGCGCGTATCCCGGGCGGACCCGAACGATCTCGCCCATCTGCCCCAGATGCTCGACGCGCTCCAGTAGGATGACTTGCATTTTCTACTCCTTGTGCGCGTGCGGAGCCATCCGGCTGCGCACGCCTGCCCACTGTTCGATCATGCCCAGACCGGCAACGACCGCGCCGGCAATGACGGTGAAAACGACGAGGCTGATATAAAAGGCCGTCAGCAACAGGCCGCCGGCGCGGCTTCGCCGGGCGAGCGTGTGGACGACGACCAGGCCGAGAAAGAAGTACGGCGTCGCCAATATCAGGGCCACGCTGCGCGCCAGATACTGCGCGTCGCCGGCGGTGACGAGCGACAACGCGGCGGCGGCGACGAGCGGCCACGCCAGCCATTCGGGCAGGCGCAGCGCCGACCACGATGGCGTCGGCCGGATCGCCCAGCCTCTGCGGGCGACGATACGCTGCGCCAGCAGTGCGTTGCCGACGATAAGGATCTGCCAACTGATCCCAAACAGGCCGATAAAGAAGGGCGCCGCCGTATCGACGAAGCTCGCGCGGGCGTCGACCGGCAGCGCCGCCATGCTGACGGCCACGGCCTGATCGAGAAGCGTCCGCATGGTCGCCTCCACTCCGTCCGGCCCGCTGAAGGCCACGGCCACAGCGCAGCCGAGGCTGGCGGCGTAGACGGCGAGCATGGCCAGCATGGCGCCAGCGGCCGTGGCGGCGCCGAGGGCGTGTCCCGTGGGACCGGCTGCGATCGGCGTGGGCGTTCGGCCTGCGCCGTTCCCGCCGATCCAGGCCACCGCGGCGTGAACCAGTAGCCACGACGGGAGGGCGTGCAGACCTGCGTAAACGCCCGCCGCGGCGGCGCCGGCAAGGCCGACGGCCGCGACGACCCCGGCGGCCGCAGCGATGGCGCCGCACGCCAGGCCGCGCCCCAGGCCCGCCGCCAGCAGCGGCAACGGCGCGAAGCAGGCCAGGACAAAGCTTCCCGGCAGCCCCAACTGCGCCCCCAGCGCCGCGACCGCGCTTACGAGGCCGGCGGCCACCGCAGTGAGCGCCGTATTGGCCATGCGTTGTCTGGCTCCTTCGCGCGTCTGTCCGGCGAGCGGGCCTCTCGCGCCGGCGGCGCGCAAGAGGCGCCGCAACGCCGTGTTCGCCGCCACCTACTTCAGAACGTAAGGCAGCAGAGCGAGAAATCGCGCCCGCTTGATCGCGCGCGCCAATTCGCGCTGCTTTTTCGCCGAGACGGCCGTGATCCGGCTCGGCACCATCTTGCCGCGCTCCGAGACGAAGCGCTGGAGCAGCCGGATGTCCTTGTAGTCGATGGCGGGGGCGTCGGGCCCGGAGAACGGGCAGCTCTTCCGCCGGCGGAAAAACGGTCTACGCGTGGCCGCCATTATGCCGTCCCTCCCATGCCAGCTTCGCTCGCGCGGCCCCCGCCGCCTCGTGCGGCGCCGTCCCGGTTCCGGTCGTCGCGCGACCCGCGGTCATCGCGCGACCCGCGGTCATCGCGACCCCGGTCATCGCGGCGCGGTCCGCGATCGTCGCGGCGCGGCCCGCGGTCATCTCGGCCGGGGCGGCTTTGCAGCATGGGCGAGGGTCCTTCCTCGAGCTTCTCGACGCGGACGACCATGTGGCGGAGGATGTCCTCGCTGAGGCGCATCTGCCGTTCCATCTCGTGGATGGCCGCTGCCGGCGCGTCGATATTGAGCAGGACGTAGTGGCCCTTGCGGTTCTTCTTGATGCGGAAGGTGAGGGAGCGCAGTCCCCAATGCTCGCGCTTGGTAACCTGGCCGCCGTTTTCTTCGACGACGCGTGTGAAGCCGTCCGCAAGGCTTTCCACCTGCGGCGCGGAAACGTCCTGGCGTGCGATGAGCACGCACTCGTAAAGCGACAATTCGGTCTCCTTCAGGCTTGTCTCAACCGGGCCGATGCGACCGCGGCATAGCCGGCGCATCCCCAACAGGGATACGGACCCGGCAAGGAAACGGGAGGTCGGTGATAAAGCACGATCCGCGGCGCGATTGCAAGCGCGCAACGGCCGTGAACAAGACGCAAGTCTGTGGCCAGCCTGCGTCATGACTATTGCGGCGGCGTGGCGTCATGATGGCCAAAGCTTGACAGGCCTTCGCCAGCGGCTATTGAAGTATGAAGACGAACGGCGCGCCGCCGCAACGACAGCCGACGGGTTTTTGGGGGCAGAATGTTCGACCTCTCCGGCAGGACTGCATTGGTTACCGGTGCGTCCGGCGGCATTGGCGGCGCCATTGCGCGCGCCTTCGTCGGTCAAGGCGCGCGGGTGGTGATCAGCGGCAGGCGCGTCGCGGCGCTCGATGCCCTCGCCGCCGATCTCGGCCCGTCCGCCGTGATCGCGACCGCTGATCTCGCCGCGCCCGACGGTGCCGCGGCGCTGCTGAAGGCGGCGGAGGCGGAAGTCGGGGGCATCGACATCCTTGTCAACAACGCCGGGCTGACCCGCGACGGCCTCGTCGCGCGGATGTCCGACGCCGACTGGCAGACGGTGCTCGATGTCGATCTGACCGCCGGGTTTCGCCTGATCCGCGGCGCGTTGCGCGGGATGATGAAACGGCGTTGGGGGCGGGTCATCGGGATTGGCTCGATCATCGGGTTTACCGGCAACCCCGGTCAAGCCGCATACGCCGCGGCCAAGGCCGGCATGGTCGGCATGACCAAGGCGCTGGCGCAGGAGGTCGCAAGCCGCGGGATCACCGCCAACTGCATCGCTCCCGGCTTCATCGAAACGGAAATGACGCGCGACCTCGCCGAACGCCACCGCGACGGCTTGTTAAAGTCCATCTCGGTCGGACGCTTCGGCGGCGGTGACGACGTTGCCGCCTGCGCCGTCTTTCTCGCGAGCGAGGAGGCAGGCTATATCACCGGCCAGACCCTCCACGTGAACGGCGGAATGGCCATGATATGAGGATCTTGCGGCGAAGAGACGGCACCGTTCGGCTCAAGCCGGGATCGGTTCATGCGCGGGGGTTGCGCGCTAGTCAAGGTTCAGGAAGTATGCTACCAGACTTGGCCTTTCGCTGCGGTGCAGCGCGAGTGCGGTCGCGCCGACAGGCGTTTACATCCGCGGCATCAATGAGGGATTGAGGGATAAGACGATGAATGACGTGGCCGATCGCGTGAAGAAGATTATCGTCGAGCATCTGGGGGTGGAAGAAGCTAAGGTCGTAGAAAGCGCCAGCTTTATCGACGATCTCGGCGCCGACAGTCTCGACACTGTCGAACTGGTTATGGCCTTCGAGGAAGAGTTCGGAATTGAGATCCCGGACGAGGCCGCGGAGAAGATACTTAGCGTGAAAGACGCAATCGACTACATCAAGAACGCCACGGCTTAGTCAATCGATCTCGCGCGGGTGGGGCGCGGTATCCGCGTCGCGAAGGGCGCGAAACCACCTCGCAAGGACAGTGGAGCGCCATGAGACGCGTTGTCGTTACCGGCCTGGGTCTAGTGTCGCCGCTCGGATGCGGCGTCGAAGTGACTTGGAACCGACTCATCAACGGGGAATCCGGGCTGGGAGCTATCCAGTCCTTCGATGTCTCCGATCTCCCGGCCAAGGTCGCGGCGCAGGTTCCGCGCGGCGACACGGCCAGCGGCCTGTTCAACCCCGACGATTGGGTCTCGCCGAAGGAGCAGCGGCGGATGGATCCATTCATCGTCTTCGGCCTTGTCGCTGCCGAGCAGGCGGTTCGCGATTCCGGCTGGCGGCCGGACGGTGAGGAAGATCAGATCCGCAGCGGCGTCATGATCGGCTCGGGCATCGGCGGGCTTCAGGAAATCGCGAAGGGTGCGCTCCTTGTCGAAGGCGGCAACGTGCGCAAGCTCAGCCCGTTCTTCATTCCGGCCGCCTTGATCAACCTGATCAGCGGCTATGCCTCGATCCGTTACGGGTTCCGTGGACCCAACCACTCCGCCGTTACCGCCTGCGCGACCGGCGCCCACGCGATCGGCGACGCCGCCCGGCTGATCGCGTTCGACGATGCCGACGTGATGCTTGCCGGCGGCTCGGAGGCTGCGATCTGCCGGCTGGGGATCGCCGGCTTCGCAGCGGCCAAGGCGCTGTCGACCAAGTTCAACAACACGCCGCAGAAGGCGTCGCGGCCGTGGGATGTCGACCGCGACGGCTTCGTCATGGGCGAGGGCGCCGGCGTGCTTGTCCTCGAGGAGCTGGAGCACGCCAAGAAACGCGGGGCGAAAATCTACGCCGAGGTGGCCGGCTACGGCCTTTCGGGCGACGCCTACCATATCACCGCGCCCGCGCCCGACGGCGACGGCGCCTACCGCTGCATGCAGGGCGCATTCCGCCGGGCCAGGCTCAATCCCGAAGACGTCGACTACGTCAATGCCCACGGGACCTCGACGCCGCTCGGCGACGAAATCGAGCTCGGCGTCGTCAAGCGCCTGTTCGGCAACGCCGCCGCCAACATTTCGATGTCGTCGACCAAGTCGGCGATCGGCCATCTGTTGGGCGCCGCCGGCGCCGCCGAGGCGATCTTTTCGATCCTGGCGTTGAACAGCGGGATCGTTCCGCCGACCCTCAATCTCGATAGGCCCTCCGAAGGTTGCGACCTTGATCTCGTTCCGCATGTCGCAAAGGAGCGTCCTGTTCGCGCCGCCCTGTCCAATTCGTTCGGCTTCGGCGGGACCAACGCCTCTCTGATCTTCGCCAAGGTGCACTGACGACAGCGACAACCCCGCAACAGGCGTCGACTTGCGCCTAGTCCTGCGCGCCCTTGTGGTCCTGGGTGCGCTCGCCCTGATCGGCGCTGGCCTCGCCGCCTGGGCTGCGCACCGGTTCAACCGACCGGGACCGGCGACGAGCGAAATCACCGTCATCATCGACAAGGGAGACGGGCTTGGCGCGATTGCCGAGCGGCTGAAAGCGGCCGGCGTCATCGCCGATCCGCTGATCTTTAGCCTTGGCGTCCGGGCGATGGGCGAGGCGGGCAACCTGCGGGCCGGCGAATACGCCTTCGCGCCGGGTCTCAGCGCGCGCTCGGTCGCTGACGAATTGGCCGCGGGGCGAACCGTCGTCCGCCGGCTGACCGTGCCGGAGGGTCTGACCAGCGCCGAGATCGCCGCGCTGGTGGCCTCGGTGCCCGGCCTTGTCGGCGAGGTCGGGCCGGTGCCGGACGAAGGCACGCTGCTGCCCGAAACCTATCACTTCTCCTACGGCGACAACCGGGCGGACATGACCACGCGAATGCGAGACGCGATGGCGGCGGCACTCGCCGAACTATGGCCGCGGCGGAGCGCCGGCCTTCCGTTTGCCTCGCCCATTGAGGCGGTTACGCTCGCCTCCATCGTCGAGAAGGAAACCGCCATTCCGGCCGAGCGGCCGCGGGTCGCCGCCGTCTTCATCAACCGGCTGAAGCGCGGCATGCTGCTGCAGGCCGACCCCACCGTTGCCTACGCCAGGACAGCGGGGGGAGAGGCGAGCGACGAGCCCCTGACCCGCGCCGACCTGGCCCGACCTTCGCCCTACAACACCTATCTCAATCACGGGCTGCCGCCGACCCCCATCGCGAACCCGGGTCGAGCCTCGCTGGAGGCGGCGCTGAACCCGGCGGACACAGACGAACTCTATTTCGTCGCCGACGGCTCCGGCGGGCATGTGTTCGCCCGCACGCTGGCCGAGCACAACCGCAATGTCGCCGACTGGCGACGTCGGAAGAGCCAGGACGCGCCCTGATCCGGGCGGTGGCGCGGGGCATCCGGGCGCCGGTTGCCGGCCGCTGTCCGTGCTTGTTGCAGGCCGGAGCCGGCGATATAAGGGTTTGACGGGCAACGCTGTTGGGAAATGCCGTGACGTTGTCGTCGATGACCGGTTTCGGCCGTACGGAAGGACAGACCGACGGCTGCGCCTGGGTCTGGGAACTGCGCAGCGTCAACGGCAAGGGCCTCGACGTCCGCTGCCGGTTGCCTGCCGGTTTCGAGGCTCTGGAGCCAGGCAGCCGCGGGCGGGTCGCCGGCTACTTCAAGCGGGGTAACATCGCCCTGACCCTCGCGGTCGAAAGGACGGCGGGGGCCGTATCCGTTCGCCTCAACACCGCCGTCCTCGATCAGATCCTGGCCCTTCTGCCGGAGATCGAACGCCGCCTGCCGGGGGCGGCGCCGCCCAGTGCGGAGCGTTTGCTGGCGATGCGCGGCGTCATCGAGGTCGTCGACGAGTTGCCGGGTGCAGATCAGCGGGAGGCGCTGGAGACGACGCTGCTCGGCAGTCTGGATGAGGCGCTGCAGGCATTGGCGGCAATGCGTCGGCAGGAGGGGGCGCGCCTGCGCCCGGTCCTGGTCGACCAGCTTGAGCAGATCGGCGCGCTGTGCAGCCGGGCGGAAACGGTCGCGGCCACGCAGCCCGCGGCGATCCTGGAGCGGCTGCGTCAGCAGATCGCCGCGCTCGGCGAGACGGTGCCGGCACTGCCGGAGGAGCGGCTGGCTCAGGAGGTCGCGCTGCTCGCGACGAAGGTCGATACGCGCGAAGAGATCGACCGCCTCAAGTCGCACCTCGATGCGGTTCGGGCGCTGCTCGGCGGCGACGGCGCCGTTGGCCGCCGCCTCGATTTCCTTTGTCAGGAACTCAACCGCGAGGCCAACACGCTCTGCTCGAAGTCGGCCGACGTCGAATTGACGGCGATCGGTCTCGAACTCAAGGCCGTGATCGAGCAGTTCCGCGAGCAGATCCAGAATATCGAATGAGCCGGACGAACCCCGACCCGCCCGAACCGCCGACGTCGGCCGCGGACCCACGGCAGGCCTCGGCCATCATTGCCCGCCGGGGCCTGATGCTCGTCCTCTCGTCGCCTTCGGGCGCCGGCAAGTCGTCCATCGCCCGGGCGCTGCTTCGCCGCGACGACAACCTGAGCATGTCGGTTTCGGTGACGACGCGGGCGCCGCGCTCGGGCGAGATCGACGGGGCGGACTACACCTTCGTCAGCGAAAGTGCCTACGCCGAGATGGTCGCCGCCGACGGCCTGCTCGAGCACGCGCGGGTGTTCGGGAACCACTACGGCACGCCGCGCGCGCCGGTCGAAGACGCGATGCGCCGCGGTCGCGACGTCCTCTTCGATGTCGATTGGCAGGGCACTCAGCAGTTGCGCCAGAACGCCCGCGCCGACCTGGTCAGCATTTTCATACTGCCGCCGTCGCGCGCCGAACTCGAACGGCGGCTGCGCCAGCGCGCCCAGGATCCCGATGAGGTGGTTCGCCGGCGCATGGCCAAGGCCGCCGACGAAATGAGCCACTGGGCCGAGTATGACTATGTCATCGTCAACGACTGCCTTGAAACGGCGGTGGCCGGCGTCGAAGCGATCCTGGCCGCCGAGCGGCTTCGCCGCGACCGAAGGATCGGGCTGGCCGCCTTCGTCGCTGCCGTCAGCGCCTGAGCGTCGCGGCTTCCCGCAGTCCAGGCGCGCCTGAGCGTGTGAGCGCCGTCACAGCGCGGCGCGCCCCATCCGCCTATACATCCTGAAGCAGCAAGCAAGAGCACAAAAGCGCGCGACGGGCGTGTTTTTGCGCAGGTCGCAGGTACGTTCGCAGGGACGTCGACGGGTGCGTCGGTCGCCGTCGGCGTCCCGCAGCGCAACCGGGGCCAAGGCGAGCAACGCCGCTGTAGCGGACGCAAGAGATACGCTCATGATCTTCACCAGCGAAGCGTTCATCGTTTTTGCCGGCGCCTTCTTCTCCATCTACTTCTTCGTTCCGTACAGGGCGCAGATCCTGCTCACCCTCGCCGCCAGCTATGTCTTCTACGGATGGTGGGACTGGCGGTTTCTCGGCCTCATCGCCGGCAGCACCGCCTTCAACTACGTCGCCGGGCGGCTCCTGGCCGCGACGCCGCGCAGCGCCACGGGCCGCCGCCGGCTCGCCGTGGTCGTCGCCGTGAACCTGATGGTCCTCGGCGTCTTCAAGTATTTCCATTTCTTCGCGGACGGCCTGCTGAACATCCTCGAAGCGCTGGGCATGCAGACGAGCACGTCGACCCTTCGCATCATCCTGCCCATCGGCATCTCGTTCTATACGTTCCACTCGCTCAGCTACGTCGTCGACATCTACCGCGGGAAGATCAAGGCCGAGCCCGATCCGAGGGTCTTCGCGACCTACATCGCACTGTGGCCGCAACTGGTCGCCGGGCCGATCGTCCGGGCGTCGCGGCTCATCCCGCAGTTAAAGACGAGAAAGCGGTTCAGTTTCGCCCGCTTCCTCGTCGGCGCCGAACTCGTGATCGTCGGCTTTTTCCTCAAGCTCGTCATCGCCGACCGGCTGGCCCCGATCGTCGACAACATCTTCGCCGCGCCGGAGGCGTTCAGCGGCCTGAACGTCCTGATTGGCGTCATCTTCTTCGGTTTCCAGATCTACGGGGATTTCTGCGGCTACTCGCTGATCGCCATCGGGCTCGCCCGCATCATGGGCCTCAACCTCGGCCGCAATTTCCGACGGCCCTACTTCGCCTCGAGCTTCAGCGATTTCTGGCAGCGTTGGCACATCTCGTTGTCAACCTGGCTGCGCGACTACCTCTACGTCCCGATGGGGGGAAGCCGCGGCGGCCGGCTGGCGACGTTCCGCAACCTTTCGGCGACCATGCTGCTGGGCGGACTGTGGCATGGCGCGGCCTGGACCTTTGTCGTCTGGGGGGCGTTGCACGGCGCCTACCTGGTCGTCCAGCGCCTGCTGTCACCGGTCCATCGGCTCGCCGAAGGAGTTGGCGGCGCGACCCACCGCGGTCTCGTCGCAGCGGAGATCTTCGGCGTCGTCATCGCCGTCTTCGTCGCGTTCGTGTTCTTCCGCGCGCACGACTTCCACGAAGCTTCCGCCGTCCTGACGCAGATCTTCGCTGGCGACTACGCGTTCGTCGGCATCCAGAACAAGGTCCAGGTGGCGCTGGGCGCGGGGCTGATCGCCCTTCTTGTCGGCGTCGAAGCGGGCGCGGAGGCGCCCGCCGTGCGCGCCGCCGTCCGACGCGCGCGGCCGCTGCGGCTGATGATGGCGGTCTCGATGTTGTGCATGCTCGCCCTGTTCGGCGCTTTCGCCGGCAGTCAGTTCATCTATTTCCAGTTCTGAGCGCTCAGCGGATGTGGAAGAAACCCGGACTCGTTCTCGCCTTCCTCGCCCTCACGTTCGTTGTCGACCGGGGCCTTTCCGCCGCTCTCGGCCGGCTTGTGATGGCCAGCAACCTGCGCGTTGCGGCCCTTTACGACGGCCGCGTCGACGCCGACGTCGTCATCGTCGGCAACAGCCGTGGCGTACACCTGGCCTCGACCGAGGCGTGGAGCAGGACGTTCTGTCGGTCTGTGTACAACCTCAGCCTGAACGGCCTCGACACCGCTACCCAGGACGTGCTCGTGCGAGATTACCTGGAGCGCAACCGGCCGCCGGAGATCGCGGTCATCGAAATCTCCAACGTGTTCGAGCACATCCCGATGGCCGGGGAACTCAAGCCGTTCCTCGGCGACAGCCCGCGCCTGGACGCCCTGGTGAGCGAACAACAAGGCGCGATTTTCCCCTGGACGCGCATAAGCCATCTCTATCGCTTCAACAGCGAATATCTGCTGCGCGCCCTGTTGTTCCTGTTCCGCCCCTCCGACCAGGATCCAGAGCCCGGCGGCGCCATCACCCCGGCGATCATCGAAACCTACCTCGGCCATCATGCCCGGTTCGCGGCGCATGCGGACAATGTCCGCATCCTCGCCGCGACGCTCGAGGCGCTTCGTGAACGCGGGGTCAAGCCGGTTCTGGTGCTCGGTCCCTATCACCCGGCGGCCTTCCGCGAGGTCGACTGGCGCGAGGAGGCGTTGGCGTCGGTCAAGGCGCTCCTCCCGCGCGACGTTACGATCGTCGACTGGTCTTCCGCGCTGAGCGAGGACGCCGCCTTTTCCGATCCGCTGCACATGTCCGCTCAGGGCCGGGAAGACCTCGTTGCGACGCTTGCGGCGTCGCCGCTCGCCTGCGCCGCCTCGCTCTGCCCCATCGCCGTCGGCAGCGGCGGCGCGCACGGGCCGGATCCGCGCGACCGGGTCACCGCGTCCGCCGTCGCCAAGGTCGCGCCGCAATGACCCAGAAAACGACCCCGCTCAGCGCTGCCGCCGGTCCCCACCAGAGGAGCGCGTCGAAGGCGAGGGTACGCACCACCGGCGGATCGAGGGCGAATGCGGCAAGCTGCGGTACGGATGTCGTGAAGTACACAACGGCGCCGATGCAGTAGAACGCAAAGGCATAGGCCAGCGGATGGAAGCACCTTAGGCAGAAGAACACCACGTGGGCGCCGAGCCCGGCGAGGACGACCGGAGCGAAGAACCGCTGCTCGGAAAGTACGAATGCGACGACGCCACCGCCGCCGATGTCGTCGAGAAAGCCGGCCGGGTCACCCGAAAGCAGCGCCCACAGCGCCGTCATCGTCAGTGGCGGGACAACAGCCGCCGCGGCGGCGGCGACCAGCGAGAGGGCCGCATTGCGCGCCAGGGGCCGGTTCACGATCGGCCGCTCCGGGCGGTGGACGAAAGATAAAGGCCGGCGCCGATCAGGATCACGCCGAGCCCGTGGTAGGGATGGATCCGCTCGCCGAGGAAGACGGTGGCGAGCAGCGCCGCGAATACCGGCATGAGGTGGAGATAGAGGCCGGCCTTGCTGGCGCCGACCCCGGCGACGCCGCGATTCCAGCACCAGAAGGCGAGCACGGAGGCGCCGACGCCGACGTAGGCGATGGCGGCCAGGGCCGGCGGATCGATGCGAAAGCCGCCGATGTCGGCGAATTCCAACAGGTAGGCCGGGACCAGGGCCGCGAGGCCGAAGAGAACGATCGCCAGGAGCAATGCGAGCGGCGACAGAGCGTCGGGGCGACGGCGCACGAGCACCGAATACAGGGCCCACATCGGCACCGCCAGGGAGATCCACAGGTCACCCGGCGCGAGGTGCAAATCCAGGGCTGCGGCCGGATCGCCGCGCAGAACGATGACGACGACGCCGAGCATGGACACGGCGATGCCGACCATCTGCCGGACGGAGATACGCGAGCGGTCGAGGCCGTATGCGAAAAGCGGGATGACCGCCGGAACGCTGGCGATGATCAGCACGCCGTTGATCGCCGTGGTCGAGCGCAGGCCCTGGTATACGACGTACTGGAACCCGACGACGCCGCTCAGCGCCAGCATCGTCAGGAGCCGCCACTCGCGGCGGACGCTGGCGCGGGCGCGCCACATCGCCCGCCCGGCCAGCGGCAGAAGGACGCACGCGGCCAACGCCCAGCGCCAGAAGGTCAGGGCGACGGGCGTGATGTCGCCCTGGATCGCGCGGCCGACGACGAAATTGCCGGCCCACAGGAGCGGCGGGATGAGGAGGATAAGATAGGCGGAGCGGTCTGCGTCGCCGCCGGTATTTTCGTCACGCCGCGCGCGCATCCCGCTCACGGCGACCAGCCGGCCTTCGTCGCTTCGACGCCTTGCGCCGCGTGCAGCCGGGCGAGGGCGCAGAACTCCGCGACCGACAGCGTCTCGGCCCGACGCGCCGGGTCGATGCCGACAGCGGCAGCATCGATGCCGAGCGGGCGCAGCGAACTGCGCAGCATCTTGCGCCGCTGACCGAAACCGGCCTGGGTGACGGCCTCGAGCGCCTGCCAGGAGGCCGGCGCCAGCGGTTGCGGCCGCGGCGTCAGGTTGACGACGGCGGAAATGACGTTCGGCGGCGGCACGAAGGCGCGGCGATCGACGGCGAACTGGTATTCGACCGTGCATAGCCACTGGACGATGACCGAAAGCCGGCCGAATGCGGGTTGGCCGGGCGTTGCCGCCAGACGCTGCGCAACCTCTTTCTGCAGCATCAGGGTCAGGCCGGCGAAATCCTCGGCGTGTCGCAGCCAGCCGAGGAGCAGCGGCACGGCGACGTTGTAGGGCAGGTTGGCGACGACCTTGCGCGGCGCCGGCGCCAGGTTCCGCACATCGACGTCCAGGGCGTCGGCCTCGACCGGCTGCAGGCGGCGGGGGAACGCTTCGGCGAGTTCGCGGATGGCCGCGGCGCAGCGCGGATCCTTTTCGACGGCGACAAGGGGGTCGGCGCCGGCGGCGAGCAGACTGCGGGTCAGCCCACCGGGGCCTGGGCCGATCTCGATGATGCCGTAGCCTGCAAGGGGGCCGGCGACGCGAACGATCCGATCCGTCAGGTTCTGGTCGAGGAGGAAGTGCTGGCCCAGCGTCCGCCGCGCGTCGAGACCATGGCGGCGGATGACCTCGCGAAGCGGCGGCAGCGCGGCGCCCGCGTCGGTCATGCCGCGGCGCGCTGGCGCGCGAGGGCCGCGGCCATGCTCATCGCGGCCATGAGGCTGTTCGGATTGGCAACGCCGGTCCCGGCGACGTCCAAAGCGGTGCCGTGATCGGGCGAGGTGCGCACGATCGGCAGGCCGAGGGTGATGTTGACGCCGTGATCGACATCGAGCGCCTTCAGCGGGATCAGCGCCTGGTCGTGGTACATGCAAATCGCCGCGTCGTAACCGGCGCGGGCCCGCGGCGTGAACAGCGCATCGGGCGGCACCGGCCCGTCCGCGTCGATGCCCGCGTTCCTGAGTGCTGCTACGGCCGGCGCGACGATGGCCGCGTCCTCCTCGCCGAGAGCGCCATCCTCGCCGGCATGGGGATTGAGGCCGGCCACCCGCAGGCGTGGTCGGGCCAGGCCGAAATCGCGGCGCAAGGCATCGTCGACGATCCTTGCGGTCGTTACGATTGCCGACACATCGACCGCGGCGATCGCCTGGCGCAGGCTGAGATGGACCGTGACCGGGACGACCCGCAATCCGGGGATGGCCAGCATCATCACCGGCGCGGCGCTTCCGGTCACGTCCGCGAGATATTCCGTGTGGCCGGGAAAGGCGAAGCCGGCGGCGTAAAGCGCCTTCTTTTGGATGGGGTTGGTGACGACGGCGGCGGCGGCGCCGGCCTGGACCAGGCGCACCGCTTCGGCGATGGCCGCAATCACCGCGCCCGCGTTGGCGGGGTCGAGCCGCCCCGGCTGCGCCGGGCGGGCAAGCGGCCGGTGAAGGACCGGCAGGGCCTCGGCGAAAACGGCCGCGGTCTCGGCCGGGTCGGCGATCCGCCGGATCGGCACGGGCAGGGCAAGGGCGCTCGCCAGCGCCGCCAGCCGGTCGGCATCATCGATTGTGCAGAACGCGGCCTCTCCGTCGCCGCGGCGGAGCCAAGCCATCAGCGTGATCTCGCCGCCGATGCCCGCCGGCTCGCCCATGGTCACGGCCAGTGGCGGGGGCGGCAGGCTCAATTGCGGATATCCACGTACGCCGTGCGCCGGAGGTCGCGCAACGTGCGCTGAGCGAGCGCGCTGATCCGCTCCTCGCGCAGCTTCGCCTCGATCTTATCGCGAACGTCGGCGCTGGGCGCCTCTTCGTCGCGGCGACAGACCATCACGACGACGACCCCGTCGGCACCGCGAATCGGCGGGCTGGCTTCGCCGACCCGGAGCGGCAGGACGACCCGGCGCAGTTCCGGGGGCAACTGGCGCAACTCGACCTCGCCAAGCGACCCCGAGAGGGGCGAGCCGATGTTCTTGGCTATGTTGTTGAAGGATGCGCAGTCGGTCGCACCCTTCATCGCGGTCCGCGCCGTCTCGACCTGCGCCGCCACTTCCTCCGGGCTCGCGCCTTGGGAAAGGGGGAAATGTGCCTGCGTCAGCTCGACTTTGGCGTTGCCGCCGGCCACGCCCTCCGAGATCCGGCGGTCGATCATCGCCAGAATGTGATAACCCATCTGGGTCCGGATCGGAATCGACACCTGCCCGGGCGCGAGCTGGTCAAGCGCCGCGTCGAGCTGCTCGGGAAGTTGTCCCTTGCGAACCCAGCCGAGATCGCCGCCCACGGCTGCGGATGCCCCTTGCGAGAAATTGCGGGCCAGGTCCGGGAAGCGGGCGCCGCTCGCGATCTCCTGGACGATTCGCTGGGCCAGTTCGGCCACCCGCGCTTCATCCATACCCGCGTCGAAGGGCAGGAAAATCTCGGCCACCCGAAACTCGGGGTTGCCGGCGTTCTCGTTGATCCGGGCGAGCTCCTCGTCGACCTGTTCCTCGCTGACGCGGATCTGATCGCGACTGGCGCGGTTGATGGCCTTGATCCAGCCTATTTCGGTCTCGACCTGCTCGATCAGGGTCGACATGGCGACCCCGCGTCTCGCCAGATATTGCGCCAGCTCCTCCGGGGTCATTTTTGCCTGTTGACCGATCCGGTCCAGAGCGTCGTCGAGTTCCGCGCGCGAAAGGACGACATTGAGGCGCCGCGCCTCCTGCCGCTTCAGCGCGTCGTCGATGAGGGAGCGGAGCACCTGCGGAGTCAGCCGCTGACGCGCCTCCGGCGTCGGTTCGACGTTGGTCGTGGCGAGAATGAGCGCGAGGCGGGTATCGATGTCGTGCACCGATATGACGTCGTCGTTGACGACGGCGGCGATCTTCTGGTCTTCGGGCGCGGCGCGCACCGTCTGGGCGGGCGTCGCCGTCAGCGCGACGAGCACCGCAAGCGCCGAGAAGAGCCGGATCAAAGCCAAGCGCATGGCGGGTCGGACGGAGCGTGGGAGAGGATCATCGGCGATAAGGACCGGGTCAGTACAGGGAAGCCGGGCACGACGTATCGTGGCGGTGAAGGCCCCATGTTGCAACGGGCAAAGCCGCGGCGCTTGGCGACGGCGAGTTTCTCGGGGGCTCGATGGGCGGAACTGGTTCAGCGCAGCGACTGCCGGCTGGCGTCCGCTCGTCGTCGACTTCTCGGTAGATTGCCGGGGAGAGGGGGTCGCCCTCTCCCACAGGTCGGCGAGCGTCTACAGGATGAAGTCGCCGGCGACCCATTGGGTGGGTGTCGCGGCGCCGTCCTTGACCAGAATCTCCAGCTCCGACGCGAGCGAGCCGCCGGTGTTGGCCTGGATCAGGGTATCGCCGCCCGCTTTCACCACATGGAGCTGACCGGCGCCGGTGATCGCCCCGGTGCCCTTGAAGACAAAGGCCTGGTTGCCGGCCTTGGCCGTGTTGGCGTCTATGGTTGCGAGATCGACCCTGTCGCCGACGCTCGCACCGACGCCCACGAAGTCGAGGATCACATCGCGGTTCGCTGCGCCCGGCTTCGAGTCGGTCGCCGCGTCGTAGTCGAAGATGTCGTTGCCGGGCCCGCCGCTCAACCGATCAAGACCACCTCTGCCCGAGAGCACGTCGGCGTCGGCCTCGCCGTAGAGCCAGTCGTTGCCGCTGCCACCGCCGAGCTTGTCGTTGCCGGCGCCGCCGTACATCGTGTCGTTGCCGGCCTGGCCGCCGAGCTCGTCGACGCCGGTCCCGCCATACATCCGATCGTCGCCGTACGAGCCGAAGATCTTGTCGTTGCCGTCGTCGCCGTAGAGGCTGTCGTTCCCGCCCCCGTGCGTGTCGGCGCCGCCGCCACCGCCGTAGATCGTATCGTTGCCGCTTCCGCCGCGAATGGTGTCGGCGTCGTCGTCACTCGAGCCGTCGCTTCCGTAAATGGTGTCATTGCCGCCGGCGCCATCGAGGATGTCGCGGTTTTCGGTTCCGACGATGACATTGTTGAGGCTGTTGCCGGTCCCGCGCAGGCCGTCGAGGGGTGTGTCTGCGCTGTCGAGGAGGATCAGCTTTTCGACGTTGGCGGCGAGGGTGTAGTCGTCGGCGATGCCGATGACGGTATCGTACCCCTCCCCGGGCTTCTCGGCGACGACGTCGGCGCTTTCTTCAAGCGTGTAGGTGTCATTGCCCGGGCCGCCATAGAGATAGTCGTCAGCGGCGCCGTAGTTCCCCGTCTCCACGTAGAAATTATACATCGCGTGGAGCGCGTCATCGCCGGCTTCGCCGTACTGCTCGAACCGGGTCGTCCCGAAATCGATCGATTCGGCAGCGAAGTAGGAGTCTGCGTAGACGGCGATCTGGTCGTTGCCGTCGCCGCCATGGAGCGAGACCGTACCGGCCAGCGCGACCGGATCCTTCGTTGTGAAAGCGAAGCGAAGCTGGTCGTCGCCGGCGTCGCCGTAGACGGTGCTGGAGACGTCCATGGTGGAGGCCGCCAGGTTGTACCTGAGGTTGTCGAGGTACAGGGCCTCGCGGTCGACCCCTCCGGCGGTGATGTAGCTGATATCCGGCGTATTGCGCGCGATGGTTCCGGTAAACGTCTCCGGGCCGCGACCGGTGCCCGTGACCGCCTGAAGCAGTTCGCCGCCCTCGCCGTAGGCGGCGAGGCGGCCGACATCGTCGTCATCGAAGGCGAAATCGATGCTGACCCTGTCGGTCGGTCGCGCGAAATCCACGCGTAGCTGGCCGAATTCGTCAGCGTTCCACAGCGGCAGGCCCTGTCCCCAACCGCCGCCGGGCGCGTTCGCCGGATCCTGACCGAAGAGGACCGTCCCGGTCGTGGCGAAGTTGTGGGGACCGGCAGGCGCGCCGGGACCCGGGTCGTCGACGATGCCGTTGGCTGCGATGACCGCGGTGTTCGGCTCGCCCGTGACCGACAACGTGGCTCCGGGAAAGGCGGCCGTCAGGTTCCGTCCGAGTGTGAACGCATCGGGGTCCGCCACCTGTGGCGAGAGGATGCCAGCAGGCGC
>JAEULH010000050.1 GCA_016793925.1 Rhodospirillales bacterium
GAACGACAACGCAGGTTCCGGATGTTCCGGTCGGCGGCCGTCGGTGCTCCCTAGGCACGGCCCGCGGGCGCAGCGTCACGCCGTCGTTGCTTCCTTGTCCGGCTCAAAAAGCTGGATTTGGATCGACGGCATGACCGTCGATATGGCGTGCTTGTAGACGAGTTGAGTATGCCCATCACGGCGAAGAAGAACCGAGAACTGATCAAACCAAGTCACGATCCCCTGAAGCTTGACCCCGTTGACAAGAAAGATTGTCACCGGCGTCTTGTTCTTGCGGATGTGATTTAGAAACACATCCTGAACATTTTGTGATTTTTCCGAGGACATGGAGCTAACCCTCTTTTCGTTATTCGTGAGGCGACTTCAGATGATTGATGAGGTTACTGTCGCCGCCGCTCAAGCGATAAAAGAACGACAAGCACGGCCAAGCAGTTCCCCCGAACCGCCTCGCTGGTGGACGTTGAGTGCCGGCGGCAGCTTACAGGTTCCGCACAACCTTTAAAAGGGAGATGCAGTCGGCGACGTACACTGCGGGCGGATGGTGGGAAAACTCGTCCGGTCCCGGCGCCGTTGCCCGCACGAGCACGGGCACGCAGCCGGCGTTGCAGGCGCACTCGAGATCGATATCGGTATCGCCGGCGAACCAGACCCGCGGACCGGATGCGATGCCGCTGCCCGCGAGCGCGAGTTCGACCGGGTCCGTCGCGGGCTTGTCCTTGGCGGCGTCGAAGGCGCCGACCAAAGCGGCAAAGTAATGTCCCCAGCCGAGGCGGGCTGCCTCGGCTCTCAGGTAATCGCCCTTCTTGTTGCTGACGACGGCCAGATAGACGCCGTCCTTTTGCAGCGTCGCAAGCATCTCCTCGGCGCCGGAAACGGGCCGCAGCGTCTCGAGATGATGTTCCGTGAAACGCGCGTAGAAGACTTCGCCGGCCTCGCGCCATCGCTGCCCGAACATCTCCGGAAACGTGTCGCGCATCGATCCGCGGACCCGCTCTCGGACCTGCTCGGATGTCCAAGGCTTCAGGCCGAAATAGGCAAGCGTGTAATTCTGCGCGTCCTCTATGGCCGCCCAGCTGTCGATCAGCGTGTTATCCCAGTCGAAGAGAATGGCCAGCGGGCGCACAAGCTTTTCGCCTGCCCGCTCGTCGCGCGCGAAAGGACGCTCGGCAGTGGTCAATGCCCTGGCTCGCCCACGTGTTCGACATAATACGCAAGCAGGCGCCGAGACAGCGGGCCGATGGCGCCGTCGCCGATCACGGCGTCGTCGATCCGGACGACCGGTTTCACCATCGACGTCGTACTGGTCAGGAACGCCTCGGCCGCCGCCTTGGCCTCGGAAAGGGTAAAGGCGCCCTCGCGCAGGCTGAGACCGTGCTCGGCAGCGAGGTGCATCACCGCCCGCCGGGTAATCCCGTTCAAGATGGCGTTGTCGGCGTTGTGGGTCCGCAAGAGCCCGTCGTGGGTGACGATCCAGGCGTTGGACGCCGTGCCTTCCGTAACGACGTCTCCTTCGACGAGCCAGGCTTCGAAGGCGCCGGCCTCGTGCGCATCCTGGCGAGCCAGGACATTCGCGATGAGAGACGTTGACTTGATGTCGCAGCGCCGCCAGCGAAGATCGGCGGTCGTTATGACGGCGACGCCGCGACAGGCGGCGGACCAGTCGAAAGAAGGCAGTGCTTTCGCCGTCATGACAAGCACCGGATGGCATGACGGCGGGAAAATGTGATTGCGCGGAGCGACCCCCCGGCTGATCTGAATGTAGACCATGCCTCGCGAGGTGATGCGGTTGCGCCGTATCATCTCCACGATCTTGATGCGCAGCGCCTTCTCGGCGACGGGCCAGTCGATCCGCGCTGCCGCCAGCGACCTGCCGAGCCGTTCGAGATGCTCGGCTTCGTCGACGGGCCTGCCACGGTGAATCCCGATCACTTCGTAGACGGCGTCCGCGAACTGGTAGCCTCGGTCTTCGACGTGGACGAGCGCGCGGCCGTGCGGGACGTAGCGGCCGTCGACGTAGGCAATGGTTCCCATCGGCTCAGAAATACTCAAGCCGAACGGAGAACAGCTTTTCCACCTTCCGCACGGCATCGGATGTCGCAAACAATACAACGCGGTCCTTGTTCTGGATCACGGTATTGCCGCGCGGACTGATGACCTGGCCGTTGCGGACGATGCCGCCTATCATGACGCCGGGCGGCAACTTCACCTCCTTCAGCGGCGCCCCGACGAGGCTGGACGTTTCCAGGGCCTCGGCCTCGATCAGCTCGCCGAACCCTTCCCGCAGCGTGTGCACGGAATAGATCCGGCCGCGGCGAACGTGCTGCAGGATCGTCGACGCCGTTATGTTGCGAGGACTGACGATCACGTCGATACCCAGCGTCGTCATCAGCGGCTCGTAGGTGCTTTTGTTGAGAAGCGTGATCGCGCGGCGGGCGCCGTGCCGCTTCGCCAGCAAGGCGGAGAGGATGTTGGTCTCGTCGCCGTTCGTGACCGTGACAACCGTATCGGTCGCCGAGACGCCGGCCTCTTCGAGGATCTCGGGATCAAGAACATCGCCGTTAAGAACAACGGTATTCGTCAGCAGGCTTGCCACCTCGGCCGCCCGTTCGGCGTCGGCCTCGATGATTTTGGCATTGACCCACGGGTACTCGCGCTCGATTTCCTGGGCAAGGAGCAGGGCAATATTGCCGCCGCCGCAAATCAGCATTCGCCGCGCTTCGGGCTCCTCATGGCCGAAAGCCGTCATGGCACGGGACACCTGCGCCGTCTCGACGACGAAGTAGACGTCGTCGCCCACGATCATCTGGTCGTCGCCGGTCAGCCGCACGGCATGGTCCTGCCGCAACAAGGCGACAATGACGATGTTGAGCTCGGGAAAAAGCTGCGTCAGTTGCTTGATCGGCGTGTTGACCAGCGGGCAGTCCTCTTCGCAACGAACGCCAAGAAGGCGGACTTTGTCATCGGCCACCGGGATCATTTCAAAAGCGCCGGGAACCTTCAGCCGTCGCGCGATCGCCCGCGCCACTTCGACTTCCGGGGAAATGATCACGTCGATCGGCAGATGTTCGCGCGAAAACAGGTTCGCCCAGGCCGGGCTCAGATAGCTCTGCTCGCGGATCCGCGCGATCTTCAGCGGCACCTCGAACAGCGAGTGGGCGATCTGACAGGCAATCATGTTCGTTTCATCGCCGACGGTCACCGCGATGATCATGTCCGCATCCGCCGTCCCGGCCCGTTCGAGAACGTCCGGCCGGGAGGCATGGCCAACGACGCCCTGCGCGTCAAGGTTGTCGTTAATTCTCCGAATCAATTCGGGCGACGTATCGATGACGGTCACGTCATTGCCCTCGCGGGCGAGCTGGCGAGCGATATTGAAGCCAACCTGGCCGGCGCCGCAAATGATGATCCGCATACTCTGGCTCTTCAGATTGAAGGGGGCGTCGTGACAAGCACGATGGTCGTCATTCGCTCGATATCCGGATCTTCTCTTCCGGTTGAATGCCAAGCGCCTTGAGCTTGCGGTGAAGGGCCGAGCGCTCCATGCCGATAAAGGCGGCCGTCCGCGAAATGTTGCCGCCGAAGCGGGTGACCTGCGCAAGCAGATACTCGCGCTCGAAGATCTCCCGGGCGTCGCGCAGCGGCAGCCCCATGATCTCGGCGTTGCGGTTCGACTTGCGGCCCGCCGAGAAACTGCCGTCGAACTCGATCGGCAGCATGTCGGCGCGGATGGGATCGCCCGCCGCTCCCGGCGCCATGATCAGCAGGCGCTCGATGATGTTGCGCAATTCGCGAACGTTGCCGGGCCAGTCGTAGGTTTGCAAAGCGGCCATGGCGTCCTCGCTGATCGATCGCGCCCGCTGGCCCGCTGCTTCCGCCGCTCGACCCATGAAATGGCGAGCCAGGAGGGGGATGTCTTCCCGCCGCTCCTTCAGCGCCGGCACACGGACCGGCACGACGCTCAGCCGGTAGAAAAGGTCCTCGCGGAAACGACCGGTGCGAATGTCTTCCATCAGGCTGCGGGTCGTCGATGCGATCACGCGGACGTTGACTTCCACCCGGGTTCGCCCTTGGACCCGGGTGAAGACCTGCTCCTGAAGAACGCGGACGATCTTGCCCTGCGTCTCCAGCGGCATGTCTGCGACCTCGTCGAGAAACAGGGTGCCGTTATGGGCCGCCTCGAATGTCCCGACCCGCCGTTGCGGCTGCTCGCCATCGGCCGAAACCTCGACGCCGAAAAGCTCGACCTCCATCCGCTCGGGCGCCATCGATGCACAATTGACGACCACGAACGGTCCCTGCGCGCGCCGTGAACTCAGATGGATAAGACGGGCGACGACCTCCTTGCCGCTGCCCGCCGGCCCCGAGATAAGAACGCGACTGTTCGTCGGCGCGACCCGGTCGACGGCCTGGCGCAACTGCTGAACCACCGAAGACGTGCCGATGAGTTGAGGGGCGGCGTCGGCGCGCAGACGAAGCTCTTCGTTCTCGCGGCGCAAATGCGCGGCCTCGATCGCGCGGCGAACGACCAGCATCATGCGGTCTGCCTTGAACGGCTTTTCGATAAAGTCGTAGGCGCCGAACTTGATCGCCTGCACTGCCGTTTCGATGGTTCCGTGGCCGCTCATGATGACGATCGGCAGTGACGGATCTTCGCCCTTCAACTGCTTCAGCAGGGCCATGCCGTCGAGGCGGCTGCCCTGCAGCCAGATATCGAGAAGCACGAGGGACGGCCGCCGGGATGCAATGGCCGAGATGGTCGTGTCGCTGTCGGCGGCTTCGCGGGTCTGATATCCCTCGTCGCCGAGTATGCCGGAAACCAGAGCGCGGATGTCGACCTCATCATCGACGATCAGGACATCGTCGGCCATGGTTTGCGCACTACTGGGCATCGGCTGCAGCTTCGGTGCCTAGACTTCCAGCCTCAGGCCGATCCTGATCCGGCGCGGCACGGCTTGCCGCCTGAGCGGCGCCATCCGTCGTGACCGTGAACGGCCGCACTGCGTGGAATGTAAGCGACACGCGGGCGCCGCCCTCCTTCCGGTCAGCAAGGCTGATCTCGCCCCCGTGGTCTTCCATGATCTTCTTTACAATGGCAAGGCCCAAGCCGGTGCCTTTAACATGGGTTGTAACATAGGGCTCCGTCAGTCGATCGCGCTGATCCGAGGGCAAGCCGCAGCCGTTATCCTCAACGATGATACTGGCCGAGCGCTGTCTGTCGTCGGGCGCTTCACTGCGGACAATCACCCGAATTTCACCCGGCGGCAATGGTTGATCGGTTTCGGGCTTTCGCGCCGCTATGGCCTCCGCAGCGTTCTTGATCAGATTGGTCAGCGCCTGGGAGATCTGCCGGCCGTCACAGCGCATGGGCACCGGATCGTCCGGAATATCGAGTTCGACGCGAACGTCAGGGTTGCGGTTGCGCTCGAGGAAGCCGACCTGGCGAACCAACTCGTTCAGGTTTTCCTCCTTCATTTCCGGCCGCGGCATGCGAGAAAAGGCGGAGAACTCGTCCACCATTCGTCCTATGTCTTCAACCTGTCGGGAGATCGTATCGGTGCAGGCCGCGAAAGTCTCGGGATCGGACCGCACCTCCTTCAGGTACTTTCGCTTCAGCCTCTCGGAGGCAAGCTGAATGGGGGTCAGCGGGTTCTTGATTTCATGGGCGATGCGGCGCGCGACGTCGGCCCATGCCGCTTTGCGCTCGGCCGCGACCAGCGCCGACACATCGTCAAAGGTCAGGACATAGCCCGTCGTTGCGCCGCTGGAGCGCTCGGCGACGATCCGCGCGAGGAACGTGCACGTCCTGTCCTCACGCACGAGCTTGACTTCCGCTTCTGACTGGCGCCCGGGCCACCGCATCGCGTTGGCGACGAGCTCGTCCATTTCAGGGGCGATTTCGACAAGCGGCCGACCGATCACCTTCTCCAGATCGACGCCCAGCAACTCCGAGGCCGATCGGTTGGGCAACTCGATGGCGCCGGCCGCGTCCAGTCCGACAACGCCTGCGGATACGCCGGTCAGGACGGCTTCGGTGAAGCGTCGCCGCTCGTCGAGAACCTGATTGGCGAGAACGAGGCCCGCCTGCTGCGTTTGAAGCTGGCTGGTCATCCGGTTGAAGGCGCGACTCAGGGTTCCGATCTCGTCGACCGAAGCGTCGGGGTCGACGCGCACGGCCAGATCGCCCCTGCGGACCTGCTCCGCGGCCGTGATCAGAGTGCTGATCGGTTTGGTGATCTGCGTCGCCAGCGTCAGCCCGATCCACACCGCGGCGAGGAGAAGAAGCAGTGCGACAACAACGAAAATGAGGACGAACGTGATCAGGATGCCTTCGCGACGGGCCTCCAGCCGCCGATACTGGGCGACGGCGACCTCGGTCTGGGAGATATGGTCGAGCACCGCCGGGTCGATAAAGCGGCCGACGACCAGGTAGGCGTCGATAAAGCGGTTGAGCTTTACGACGGCTCGGACCCTTTCGTCCTGATCGCTGGTCAGCACGGCGACCTGGCCGCGGTTTGCCTGCTCGATCGCCTGCCAGGGGACCAGTTCCAGCTCCAGCGTCAGGCTCAACGGCGAGGTCGATATGACCCTGCCGCTGCCATCGACCACCATCGCTTCGGACAAGGAGCGTGTGCGCGCCTCGATATCGAGACGGCTGTCGAAGGCGCCCAGGTCGCGCATCAGCGACGACGCCTCCCGGTTGAGGTCGTTCGCCATGGCGAAGGCCTCGGCTCGAATGCCTTGCCGATGCTCTTCGAGGTAGGCCTGGGCCACGGCGTTCGATGCCTCGATCGCAGTCCGCACGCGCTCGCTGAACCAGGCCTGAATGCCGAAGTTGAGGAACAAGGCGGAAAAGACCGCAACCAGGATTGCCGGTGTGACCGCCACCAGGCTGAACATCAGAACGAGGCGAACGTGCAACCCCGAGCCGGCAAGGCCTCGACGCCGCTCGGTCCACAGGCGAACGAGCTGGCGAGCGACCAGCGCTCCGAGGAGCAGGAGCAGAATGGTGTCAAGAACGAGAAGGGCGAGAACGGTATCCGGATCGGGCCCGAACTCCGGCGCGCCCGTCCACGACGCCACGGTCGCAATGCCCGAGAGCACGGCGGCAAGGGTCAGGCCAAAGGCGAGTTTGCGCTCGAGGTCGACGCGACGCGACCACTGGGCGAAGCGGGCCGCCAAAGCCCTACGGAACGCAGTGCCGCTCAACGGCCGCCACCACCTCGAATAACCGGTATGGTCAAATCCCTGATCTTCTTGCGCAGGGTGTTGCGGTTCAGCCCCAAAATCTCGGCTGCCCGGATCTGGTTCCCGCGCGTAGCTTCAAGAGTAAGGGCGATCAGCGGCCGTTCAACCTCGCGGATCACCCGGTCGAAGAGCCCCGGGGGCGGCAGTCCCTCGCCGTGCGCAAGGAAATACGACCGCAGATGCCGCTCCATGGACTGACCGAGGCCGTCTCCTTCCGGTTCCGGCGCCGCCGGGGAAGCGTCCGCCAACTCCGCTTCGATGACGCCGATGCCGACGACCTCGTCCGAATAGAGCGCGGTCAACCGCCGCACGAGGTTCTCCAGTTCGCGCACGTTGCCCGGCCAGCGGTAAGCCTTCAACCGCTCCATTGCCGCCGGCTCCAAGGTCTTCGGCGACAGGCCCTCGGCCGCCACCCGCGCCATGAAATGGCGGACGAGTTCGGGGATATCGCCGGTTCGCTCGCGCAGCGGCGGAAGCCGGATGGGAACGACGTTCAGGCGGAAATACAGGTCCTCGCGGAACTGCCCCTGACGAATGAGCAGTCGGAGGTCGTGATGTGTCGCGGCGACAATGCGGACGTTCGCGCGGATCGGGGTGCGCCCGCCGACGGATGTGTATTCGCCTTCCTGCAGTACCCGCAGCAACCGCGTCTGCGCCTCTGCCGGCATGTCGCCGATTTCGTCAAGAAACAGCGTGCCGCCCTCGGCTTGCTCGAAGCGGCCGGCGCTGCGATGGGTCGCGCCGGTGAAAGCGCCCTTTTCGTGGCCGAAAAGCTCGCTTTCGATCAGCTCGCGGGGGATGGCGGCCATATTGATGGCGACGAACGGCCCGGAGCGGCGTTTGCCGTACTCATGGAGGGCCCGGGCGACAAGTTCTTTTCCCGTTCCCGACTCGCCGTTGATCAGCACCGTCAGGTCGGTGCCCATGAGACGTGCGAGTGTGCGATAAATCTCCTGCATGGCCGGCGAGCGGCCGATGAGCGGCAGCCCATCTTCGGGAGCGTCGTTCGCATCGGGCTGCACCGTGGCCCGCGGCGCCTCGAGGGCGCGGCGGACGATGGCGATAAGTTCGTTCAGATCGAACGGCTTGGGCAGATACTCGAACGCGCCGCGCTCCGTCGCCTTCAGCGCCGTCATCAGCGTGCTCTGCGCGCTCATGACAATGACCCGCAGCTCGGGACGGATCTTGCGGATCCGCGGAATGAGATCCAGACCGTTCTCGTCCGGCATGACGACGTCGGTAATCACGACGTCGCCCTGACCGTCGCTGACCCACCGCCACAGCGTTGCAGCGTTCCCGGTCACCCGGACGTTGTAGCCTGAACGCTCGAGCGCCTGGTTGAGGACGGTCCGGATCGCAGCGTCGTCATCGGCGACCAGAACCGTGTGGTTCGTCATGAGCCGTTCCCGCTGGAATACATCGGCAGCATAACCCGAAATAAAGTCCGGCGCGGCCGGCTTTCAAACTCGATGACCCCGCCGTGATCGCCAATGATCTTGGCGACCAGGGCAAGTCCCAACCCGCTTCCCTTCGCCTTGGATGTAACGAAAGGCTCAAACAGGTGCTGCTTCAGGTCGTCCGGGATTCCCGCGCCATTGTCCTGAACGCAAACCATCAACGGCAGCTCCACTCTTGATTGGCTGCCCGCCACGGCAAAGCGAACGCCATGCCAGTAGGCCGTCGTGATCTTGATCTCGCCGTCTTCCAAAGGCGCCGCTTCCGCCGCGTTTTTCACCAGGTTGAGAAAAACCTGAATAAGCTGATCCTTGTTGCCAAGAACCGGCGGCAACGAAGGATCGTACTGGTCGACGAAATGCAGGTGACGGCCGAAGCTGTTCTCTGCCAGGGCCTTTACCCGACCGAGAACCTCGTGGATGTTCACCGCTTCGCGGTCCGGAGGCGCACTTGCCGAAAATGCCTCCATCCTGTTGACGATGGCGCATACCCGGTCCGTTTCCTCACAGATCAACCGGGTGAGAGGCTGATCTTCGCGGCGCACACCCTGCTCGAGAAGCTGCGCTGCCCCGCGAATGCCGGCAAGCGGGTTCTTGACTTCGTGCGCGAGCATCGCGGCCATTGCGCTCACTGACCGGGCCGCTCCCCGGTGGGTGAGCTGGTGGTCGATTTTCGCTGCCACCGAACGCTCTTGGAAGGATACGACGACCGCGCCCGCAACCTCCGGCAACGGCGCCGCCTGAACGTTTACGACATGATGCCCAACGCGCGGGCTCGACAGGTTGATGTGGTACTCAACGACGGTGCTGTTGGTCGCGGACGCCTGACGGATAAGGGAGAACAGCGGGCTGTCTCCCGGAAGAAGTTTGTCAAGGTGCATCTGCTCAAGATGCTGGGCGCTGCTCTGGAAGAATTGCTCCCCGGCGTTGTTGACGCGAAGGATGGCAAGATCCGTTGCCACCACGATAATCACCGAAGGCAGAGCGTTGACAACGGCATCCGCGTCAACGTCCGGGCGCTGCTGCGTCCCGAAAAAATCGAAAACGTGCTTATCCACGATGTCCGCCCAAAGCATCCCCATCTTTCGCTCGGACGCCGTTGGCGGCTGCGCCTCCAGTCCGGAAGCGACACCCCACCTCGGCTGCCCGTTTCAGTTCAGCGTAACCTCAGGTTACCCGCGGCCTCGGAATATCCGGCCAGGTCGCGCACCGCGCCCGCCACTTGTTCCTGCCAATTAAATAGGCATGGACACGCCGGCGCAAGTGTCTGCCCGGCGGTTGAGCAACACTCAGCGCATGAGCACGTCGGTCACAAATTTCACGCCTGGATAGCCCAGCGTCAGGAGCAGGTAACCGAGCAGGACCAGCCGGGCGGAAAGCTTGCCTCTCACGCCGCCGAGGCGATACGCGGCCAGCAGGCCCGCCATCACGAAGAATGCCGCGATCGTCAGAACCGTCTTGTGGTTGATCGCCAGAAGGGCCCCGGTCTCGCTGTATTGCAACGCCGCCCCGGTGGCAAGGCCGAGAGCGAGGACGCTTTCGCCGATCACGAGCAGCCGCACGAGGATCCGCTCGCAATCGCGAACGGACGGCAACGTCCGGCTGAAGGACGGCGGCTGCTTGTGCTTCAGCGCGTAGTCCTGGAACCAGGCCGCCAGCGCGGCGATAGCGGCGATGGTTACGATCCCGTAGGTCAGCATCGCCGTCGCGATATGGGCCCGAACCCAGGCATAGTCCCCCGGCCCGGCGGCGAGATGGCGCCCCGGCTCGCCGGCCCACACGATGGCGAGAAGGCCGAGAACGACCATGTAGCCGGTGACCAGAGGGGCAAGCCTCCAGGCATGGCGCATGAAAACGGCGGCAAGCAGGTAGATCGCCATCGTCGCCGCGATCGTCAGCCACAGGGTATCCGCAAAGCCGGTCGGCCACGGCGTCCCCGCTCGCGCCAGCGCCCAGGCCGCGGGCCCGGCAGTGGCGAGGGCGAGCAGGGCCCAGAAGAGCGCGTCGCGGCTCGGCGCGCGTCGGAAGGCCTGCAGCGAGGCCGGCACCAACGCCGCAAGCGCGGAATAATTCAGTAGAACATTTTCCATGGTTGGCTACGCTGCCGCTCGTTGATCGCGGCGACGGCCTCACCTTCGCGCGTCGATGTGACATTGGCAAGGCTTCTCGCGCCGCGAGCCGGGCGCATGCAG
>JAEULH010000051.1 GCA_016793925.1 Rhodospirillales bacterium
GAAGGCCGCAAGGATGCGACTGCGCATGGCCGTCGCGTCATCGATCTTCTTCAGGCCCGGCGCGAATGGCTCCCATTCGTCCTTGCCGAAGTAACTGTGCCGGGCGCCGGTCGCCAAGACCAGGTAGTCATAGGGGATGCGCTGGTCGCCAAAGACAACCTCGTTGCGCTGGGTATCGACAGCGCTGACGCGCCCCATCAGAACGCGGCAGTTCCGCTGGCCGCGGACCAGCGACCGGATCGGCACGGCGATATCCGCCGGCGACAACGTCGCTGTCGCGACCTGGTACAACAGGGGCTGGAACAGGTGGTAGTTTCGCCGATCGATCAACGTGATCCGCGCCCAGGCGTGCCGCATCGCGTGAACGGCGGCAACGCCGCCAAATCCGGCACCGACGATGACGACCCGCGGCGCCTCTGCGAGCCAGTGCTGGTCCGTGGAAAGGCTTGGAAACAGCCGAACCACCCACTGGGCAAGAAGCCGATCGAGGGCGAGCGCGCCGCCCCCATGCAGCACGAACGTCGCAAGCAGAAACAGGCACAGGACGGGACCACCGAGCGAAGCGGTGCCGGCCAGGATCGTGACGACAAGCAGTGCGAGAAGGAGTGCCGCGGCACGCGTCGCCAGGCCGGTCGCCAGCAGCCCGCACAGGACAAGGCCGATGGCCTGCCAGGCGACGGCGATGCCCTCGAACCCGAGGCTCCACAGCAGCCAGGCGAGCCAAACCCGGATTACGAGCTGATACGGCGGAAGAGCGACGCCTTGGAGCCATTCGGTCAGCCTGCGCAACGGACGGCCGAACGGGATCGCTGAACGAGCGAGGTGCGGCGAGATGAGGTTGTCGAAGGAGAGGACCCCCGGCCCGCGAACGACCAGGAACCCCAACAGCGCCATCCAGTACAGATGATCAGTCAGGTCCTTGTAGGTCAGCTGGAGGAAGGCGGTGGTCAGGAGCAAAGGCACCGCGGCGACGCGCGTCGCGATCCCGAACGCCAGCAGGACCGGACACACCAGCTCGATCCCCGTGCCGATACTGGCGGCCGTCGGCGGGTCGAGCCCTGGAACCGGATGCTCGTACGTGTAGAGGGCCACCGTGATGTCCCAGTTGGTCGTCTTCAGAACACCCGAGACGAAGAAGATCTGCGCGAGCCAGAGCCGGACGGCCAGATCGAGCACGGGGCTTCCGCAACTCTCAAGGAGAGAGACCGCATCTTCCCACGCTTCAAGAAGCGGCGCCAAGCGAGACCCCCGTCCGACAAGGGCAGCGCGGTCGGTCATCGCTTCCTCCGTCAGCCGTGCGCGGAAAGCACCTGCCGCTATGATCGCGAAGCGCAGCAGTGAGGGGAAATACGGTCTCGCTAGCGTTTCAATGCGTATCGACTATGAGACGCAGCTGCCCGATAGCATCATCGCTTCTCCGAGGCTGTAAGCTGGTCGGCGCCGGCCGCGACAGCGAATTCAGCTTCACGAACGGCGAGCCGCCGGTCCTGCTCAGCGACAACGAGGGCGCCAATCCCGTCGAGTTCCTGCTCCACGCGCTGGCCGGATGCGTGACCACCACCCTGGTGCTCCACGCCGCGGCGCGCGGCATC
>JAEULH010000071.1 GCA_016793925.1 Rhodospirillales bacterium
TGGTTGCGGGGGCAGGATTTGAACCTGCGACCTTCAGGTTATGAGTGCTATTGAAGAGACTTTGACGCGATCATTGCTCTCGCTGCTTAACCCGTTACCATCCGATCGTCGGAGAACCGCGACGCCGAAAATGCCAACATCATTTGAGACAGCAACCTCGGGCGCGGTCGCTGGTATTGACGGCGGAGACGCGAACCATGACCACGAAAGTGCGCCTGATCGCAGTTCTAATAGTTGGCGCATTAATATTGAGCGCTTGCGCCACCAGCCCGACCGGACGTCGCCAGTTGATGCTGGTCTCTGAGGAGAAGGCGATCGCGGCCTCAGAAGAGGCCTATCTCGCGCAGATGAAGGATCTGGACCGGAAGGGCAAGTTGGTCACAGACCCAAGGGTCGTGGGTCGGATCGACCGGATCACGGGCCGCCTTGTCGCCCAGGCGATCAAAGTTCGCCCGGAAACCGCGGATTGGAGCTGGAGCGTCGAGGTGATCGACGATCCGAAGATGGTCAACGCGTGGTGCATGGCCGGTGGCCGGATGGCGATCTATACGGGCCTGCTGCAGCAGCTCGATGCGACTGACGACGAGGTGGCGCAAGTGATGGGCCACGAGATCGCCCACGCACTCGCCAACCACACTGCGGAGCGGATGTCAGTAGCTATGGCGAGCAAGGTCGTAGCGATCGGGGGTGGAATTGCGCTGGGGTCCGCTACCGATAAGCCCCTTCTCGGCCTTAGTGCGGCAGCGGCCGCGTCGCAATTGGCGATCACGCTGCCGAACAGCAGGACCTCGGAATCCGAAGCTGACGAGATTGGCATCGAACTGGCGGCGAAGGCTGGCTACGACCCACGCGCCGCTGTCACGCTCTGGCAGAAGATGGGGCGGGTCGGCGGCGGTGGGCCACCCCAATTCCTAAGCACCCACCCTTCGTCTGCGACCCGCCAGCAGGACCTCGCCGCGCTCGTGCCCGAAATGATGCCGTACTATCAAAACGGCGGCGAAAGGCCGTCCTACGACCTTCGCAAGTAGCTTGCGCGTGACTTTCCGAGCCCTACCCTCGTTTCGCCGGCACTGGACGAGGATGTGCAGGATCTCGCCTTCACTATCGACCGCGCGCCAGAGATAGAGGCGGTGCCCGGCGCCTCCGACCACCGATGCCGTGACATTGCCGCGTCAAGCCACCACCAACGCCATCTCCCGACAGAGCCCGACCAACACGGAACGGCTCCCGCGACCCCACCAGCCGTTATTTCCGCAGCGTACCAAGACGCTCTACGCATCCGGATTGTCGCGGGCCACCCTGGCAAGCCGGTCACGAATCGCCTTATGGGTATTGGCGCGCGTCTTGTCGGTGTTGGCGCGACCGTCGACGAATTTCAGCAGCTCCGCCATGTCATGGAGATTCTGCTTGCTCTGAAGGTCCGTGATCTTTGCCTTCGACGTGCTCCCCGGCGCGGCCCATGCCAGTCGCTTGTCCTTGGGCATACTCGTCTGCCGCAGCAGCTTCTGCAGGCCGGTCGAGACGTCGGTGTGCCATTTATCGAGATCGTTCCTGAAATCCTGGATTGCGGCAATCGAGGCCGACGGGAAGACGTGCTTCTTTTTCTCTACGATGGTGGCGTCGGCATCGGCAACGGTCGTCTTGACGTCCCCTAGAATTATGTTGAGCTTGTCGCGCGTATCCCAATAAGTTTTGCATTGCTTGATGTAATGCCGCCTTCTGCCCTTCTATACCGGCAATGAAGGACTTGACATCCGCATCGGCATCGAAGTCCTTGACGAGGGTGCCTTTCTTGCCTCCCTTAACCAGAATATCGATGCGGTGTTTCAATTCTTCCTCGCCTTCCTGGATCATGCTCTCGTGCTGCGATCCGGATTGGGCGCATCTGCGCAGTCCGGCTATGCATTCTTCGTACCCTTGCTGCAGCCCATCGCCCTTCGACACCAATTCGGCCAGCTTCTTCGGCATGTAGAAAGCTCCTTCTCCGCTAGCTCGCGCCCCTCACCGATCCGCGAGCGGTGATCGGTCACTCCACGTCGATCACGGCGCAGCCGATGTCCTGCATCGGCACGAACGCGGTGGCATCTTTGGTCGCGGCCAGCCTTTGCAGGTTACTGCCGCTGCGTAGACTGCCGAGCTCCACCGTGGCCACGTTCGTGGCATCAGGCCCGGGTACCGGATCGGTGCAGCCCGTGTAGAGGCGAATCACGGGTTTCTCGACCCCTACCAGATCGAGGGTCGGCTGGACCGTGCCACGGAACGCCACGCCGAAGCTCTTGGATGCCGGCTCACCGACGAGCGCAAGTGACGGGTTGTCGAGACCGAGGTCCTGAACGTGCGGATCAAGGGTGGAGGCCAGATGCCGGATGCTGTAGGCGGCGGGAGGTGGCGGCTGTTCGCCACATTCCTGGCACAGCAGGGCGAGCTTGGCACAAGACACGTCCCCGACCGGCACGAGCGCGCTCACGGTGCCGGTGGTGACGATGTTCCGTGCGGCACGGCCGGCGGGCAGAGAGGCGAGATCGAGCGTGGCCACCAGCACGCCGGCGCTGCGCGCCGGAGGCTCGTCGTCGCAAGTGGAATAGAAATAGGCGACGACCTTCTCCTTGCCGGTGAGGTCGACGTTCGGAACGACCGTCGCCCGGACCGAGATCCCCAGCGTCTCGGCATCCGGCTTGCCGATCAGGCGCAGCGCCACGTCGGTGAAGCTCGCCTCGGGCGTCTCCAGCGGTGAGCGAACCGGCAATGCCGTGATCGTCACGCCGGAGCGCAGCGTGATCGCCTCGTCGGCCCGCGCGCCTTCCGGCGCAGCCGCTCGCGCGAGGGCGAGCACGACCAGGAAAATCGGCGTTACAGAAAGTCCGCGCATCGCTCAGCCTCCCGAGAGGTAGACGGTCATGTTGAGGCCGCTGATCCTGGTGAGGCCCTTCCTCTCGCCCTTGGCGCCGAACAGATCCGTGATCCGGATCACGTAGTCCGAGAACAGGGCCGGCTGGTATTCCTCGAGCTTCAGGTCCTCGCTGATCAGCCCCTTCGCCACGTCGCCCAGAGGGTCCACGACATTGGGGACCGTGATGCCGCTGTCGGTCTTTCGGTTCCGATGATTGTAGACGAACGTCCAGCCAACGGGATCGTCGTCGCGGCCGGTTCGGAACAGGAAGTGCTTCCGTTCGCCGGCGATCTTCCTGGCGACGATCATCTCGCCCCGCTGCTGCACCCGGAACGTCAGTGTCAGGGACGGGTCGCTCGCCTCGATGTCGAGGCGCACCAGCTTGACCTGCGCCACGCGTGCATTGTTCCAGTCGTAGCTGCCCTTGCCAAAATCCCGCACGAAGTCGAACGTCGCCTCGCCCTGCTCGAGGGCGTCGAGCAGCTCGTTCTGGCGCGTCGCACGGTCGTCCTTCGGTGCGGCGGTGCGCACCAGCTCGCAACTAAGGTATGCGCCCACCTGATCCGGCTGGCGCTTCTGTCGCTCCGCCAGCAGGTCCTTGCCCAGCCTCAGCAGCTCCGCCTTGAACACCTTGTTGCCGATCTCCTCGAAATCGTTCTGGCTGAGCAGGTTCGAGGCCGCGCGTGTGGCGACGGGACCCTCCACCGCAGGGGCATCGGCGGATGCCTTTTGCTGCTTGAGCGTCTCTTGCTCGTGCAGCGCTCTGGCCCAGCTGTCGAAGTTGAAGAAGCTGTCGGCAACATCCTGCAAGAACTCGTACTGGTACGACTTGACGAACCAGTAGATCGATTCCGCCAGTGCGTCCTTGGCGGCGTCGCGCGTCTCCTTCAGATACGCCTTGGCGGCCACGTTCAGGCCCAGGTCGAGCGACTGCCGCTGCTTGCTGAGCTCGCTCATCGTGGCGAGGTTGCGCGTCACGGTTGCGAGGCTCATCGTGGCTTGCTGCTGCCAGCGCAGAAGCTCCCCCACTGCCGCCCGCTTGTCCTCCAGCAGGCCCTTCAGTGTCTGCGCGAGACGCTGTCCGGCCGCCCGCAGCACGGGATCGCTCACCAGCATCTCGTCGGCGAGACGCTGAACCGTCGGATCCTCGCTGGATACCGGTGTCGCCATGGCGACGATGGCGTCGCCGATCGAGGCGAGCCCCGTTCCCAAGCCCTCGAGCTGCGTCATCGTCTCCTTGGCCGTCGTCTCCGCCCGCTCCACCCGACGCTTCTGGTCCTCCGAGCGCCGCGTCGCCGCATTCAGCTTCTGCTCGACCGTCGGCGGCAGCAAGTGCCTGGGCGTTTCCGCCAGGGATTTCAACTCCGCCCGCTTGAGTCGAGCGATGTTCTCGGCGGCATTGATCAGCTCGAATTGCTGCTTGCGGTACTTGACCAGCTCCGCCTGCAGCGGCGCCACCTGCAACGCCACCGCCCGCTTCGGATTCATCAGTTCCTTTTGCTTCTGGAGCGCGGTCAAAAACTCGCTCGCCGTCTGACCTTCCAGCTCGCTGTCGTCGGTCGGCTCGGCCTTGGCCTTCTCGATGGCCTTCTGCGTAGCGTTGATTTTCGCATCGAGGCGCTTGTACTCCTCGCTCTTGAAATCCTGCCAGGTGACCTCGACCTGCGCCGCCGCCTCGGCCGGCTCCTTGGTGGCGTCCTCTTGCTCGCGGGTCAGCCTGGTGACCAGGTCCTCGCCCGCGATCGCCTCGCCGCGCAGCCTGCCGGTCACGGCGCTGGCGACGGCGTCGGCCTTCTTGGTGACGAAGCCGTCGACCTGCTCGCTCAGATGAGCGACCGCCGCGCCGACCGTCTCCAGCGGCTTCTCAGCGGTCCAGTCGATCTTGGCCGCGGCGCCGAACAGCGAGCCGGCAACGCCGGCGAAGGGCTGCCCGACCGGCAAGGACTTCGCCACCCCGTCGACCAGCTGCAGCGCCGCAACGACGAAGCGCCGGACCATCACCTTGTCGGCGCTGCGCGCGATCGCCTCGTTGCGGAGGGCGACGATCTGCGCCTCGACCCCGACGACCTCTTTCTGCGCCCGGTTGAGCTTGTCCTTTGCCGCCGGCAGCTGCTCGTAGGCCGTCTGGAGCTTCTGCTTGGCCGCCTTCATCTCAACTTTCAGCGCAGCCTGCGTCATCATTGCGGTCTCGCGCAGATCCTCGAGCGATTCGGCGTCTTTCAGCATCCTGTCGGCGAAGTAATAGGTGCCATAGGCCGCCTCGCGGACGGTCTTCAGCACCGACAGGTTGCTCAGCGCGTTCAGGCGCGGCACCCAACCCGGCGGGTTGCCGTAATAGTCGACGTCGAGGGCCAGGTTGTCGTGCAGCGCGACAACCGAGGCGAGGGCCATTCGCACCTCGGCGTCGCATTGCGCGACGACGTCAGCCCGCAGCACGGCCAGGGCGTAGTAGGGCGCCAGCGCACGCGCCGCTTCGTCCCGGAACCCGTTGCGGTAGGCCGTTCGGGCATGGCTAAGGACGGCGCTCATCGCGGCGGGATGTGCCCAGGACAGGTCGGACCGCACGTCGCGCCGCTGCTCACCTGTTTGCCCCGTGTTCGGTCGGGTCTCGAAAACACGGCTCTCCAGATCCACGACACTGTTGTCGGTCCACGCCAAATATCTGTCGCGCGTCAACTCATGCTTGGGCGGGCGAGCGGCTCGCCCGAACGCTTCCGCGCCCCTTATGGCTCCAGCACCGCCCAGTAGCCGCATCTCCGGCTCGGGACCCCCAAGTACCTTGTGCTTGGCACGCAGCCACAGATGCCGCGGAGTGGCGAGGTCCGCGGCGTCGCCCTTCACGGGCAAGGTCGGCTCTCCCATCCCACCCGCGTGACATATGCACGCAATGTCGCCCACCTCCCGCTCGGTGACGAACGTGCACGAGCCGCCGTCGCCGCCGGCGCCGGGCCAGCCGCCGGCGTAGGCATCGCGATGGTTGCACCTGGGCGGTGCTGTCGGCTCGCCGGGACGGGAGTCGTATAGAAACCCTTGCTTGTGGGCCTGCGAGGGCAGATGCAGGTAGGACAGCCATACGTCGGTGTAGGCTAAGACCGAGACCTCGACGATATTGTGATTTCAGGCGTTGGCGACCTGGCTGGGCCAGTCGACGCCGCCCGGCCAGCGAAAATGCCAGCACTCCAGCTTGAACGTGTCCTTGAAGGCACGGGCGACCTCATCCGCCGTGACGGCGGGCATGGGGCCGTACTTCTCCGGCTGGCCCTCGCCCCGCACATAGGCCTTGAGCCCGCCGGCCTCGCCCTGCTGGCCCTTTCCGCCGCAGGTGAAAAACCTCAGCCACGGGGAGCGGTTCGCCGGATCCTCGACATAGTCCACCTTCTGGGCAAAGACCGTGATGCTCCCGCCCGGCTCGCCTTTGAACCCGTCGGCCGGCTTGTAGGTGGGCTCGCCCGCCTCGTCGGCCGGAAGCTCGGCCAGGCTCGGGTCGTCGGGATGCTCGGTGAGGTGCTTCGACCGCGCCGGGCCGGGATAGGGCAGCGGCGTGGTGTCGATCTTGCCGTGGCCGATGAACACCAGCTCGCGGGCGTAAATCGTGACGTTGGTCCGCGGGAAGCGCAGATGGTCCGCGACCTCCATGCGGTCGCAGGAGATGGTCAGCGAGCGGATGTCGGTGGCGTTGCTCTCACCGTAGTAGCCGGAGAGGATCCGGTTGGCGCCGGACCACCGGAGCAGCGAGCCGGCGATCTCGACGTCGCGCACCACCCGGTTCTCGAGCCCGTTGAACGGCTCCTTGCTGATGTCGACGCGCACGGTGGAGGCCGAGATGAACTGCTGGTCGTCGGGGCCGGGGGTGCTCGCCCGCTTCTCGCCGATGAGCCGGGGCCCGGTCGCGCCGCGCCTGTAGTACGTGCCGAGCGGCCGGTTCTGATAGGCGTGCCAGGCGTCCAGATATTCAGTGGTCAGCCGGACGTGAAAGGGCGGCTTCGCGTTGGCGTCATAGTGGGGATTTGGATGAGCCCACATTCCCAGCGTCAGGCCCGACGGCAGACAAAAGTGCCACAACATGTACGGCGCGGCCGGGTGCTCCCATGTCTCGTGAGGCCCGATCCGGCCCATCAGGCGACCGCCCGTCCGGTCGACCAGCCGGACCTCGACGACGTGGATCGTGTCGTTGGTGACCCGCAGCTCGTTCGCGCCCCGCGCCTTGAGGGCCGGCAATTTTTCGCAGAAGTACTGCACCTCTTCGTCGCGACGGTTCAGGATGGTGCGCCAAAGGCTCGCCACATCGATCGTCACGATCGGCGGCATGGCGCTCGTTTGGATACGGTAGTCAGTTACAGAGACACGGAGCTCCTGGATCGTCAGGATGCGGGAGCGGCCCAGATCGTAATCGTCAACCTCCAGCGGTTTGAAAATTCGACCGGCGCTCTCGCCGCTGACGTAAATGTCCAGCGACGTCTCGTTTCTGATCTCTACCATGTCCTTTGTCCCCGCTCATCGGCGAAAGCCTGTCGTACCGACGACACGACAACCGCAAGCGTCTCGCCGTGGACTGCGCCGGCGAGTACCGCCATGATCCTCTCCTGCCTCCGGGAGCGCTCGAATTGTCCGAGCGTGCCGAAGACGTGGAACAGCAGCCCGCCCTGAGGCGTGGTCGTGTCCCTTGTCTCGGTCGGCAGATGTGACAGCGACCGGCCGAGTCGATCGTGTTTCCACACCACGAGGCAGTCGCCGGACCGTAGAAAAGCAAGTGGTGAGTAAAGCGGCAAGACCGGCTCGGCCGTCACGGCTGCCGCTGGCACGATCCTCGAACAGGTGCCGCGCGTCGGCGCCGGCCGCCAGCAGCGCATCGCGCTGGAGGTCGAGCACCTGACGGCCGCCCTCGGAGGAAACCCGCATGTAACCGACCAGTATGTGCCGAAAGCGCCGTTCCTTGGAATTTTTGGGACGATAGGTCATTCCGACAGTGCTTGTCGCAGTAAATCGAGGAGTGTCAGGAATTTCGGGCTGAGGCCATGACGATGTGAGGAAAGGAGGCATCGTATGGCACGAAGCAAACCACCGGCGATTCCCGATGCGCTCTTGGATCAGCTTCTGGGCGGAGCCGATGCGAAGACGGCGTTTGACAAGGAAGACGGCTTTGACGGGGACGGGCAAGCTCGCGCCCAATATTCCGCGCGATCGGCCGTCGCGCTTCGATCCGCAGCTGATCGATCGCCAAGTATCAGCGGCGGTTTCCCGGCTTCGACGACAAGATCGTCTCGATGTACGCCCGCGGCATGAGCACCGGCGAGATCCAGCCGGCAAGCGGGCTCTGACCGTCACGGTTAAGATCTAAAACGTCATCAGGCGCGCGACAAAGCGACGTGAAAAGGCGATGGCGAACTGCCTCGCCCATACGCATTCAACCGGTCATGCTCCCGTCTCTGGGTCTTGTCGTCGCCTTCTCCAATTCCTCGGCCGCAATAAGCCGCAGGGTATCGACCAGGCCACGAAAGCGGTCCTGTCCGACTTCTTGCGCCCATTCGGCCTGAACCTCGCGAGAAGTAGCGTAAATAATTTCAACGACGCCCCATGCCCGGGCCGTGAAGTGGACCAGACGGCGCTCGCCGTCTTCTCCACGTCTCTCAAGGTACCCGAGGCCCTCCATTTGGGCGATGACATAGTTCGTCGCCTGACGCGACATACCGAGGTGGCGAGCCAGTTGTGACGGCCGCACGCCATCGGGCAGTGGGTAGGATAAGACGCGCAGGTGCGATTCCTGAAGATCCGCGAACCCGGCCTGCCGTATGGCTGCGTCGATTCGGGTGCGGATACGCTTGACGCACATGCGCAGAAGCGCACCGACGAACGGCGGCCCTTCGATGTCATCGGAGGGGGTCTGGTATACGGCCGGACTTGACATCTTCGCAAAGATATCCACGTATCGAAAAACGTAAAGTTATTTTACGGGAGGAAGTGCCACATGGAAAGCGTCGACGGCGAGACGGTGCGGATCGGGCAATTGGATCTTCGCTTCCTGGTTGATGAAAAGCAGGGGTCCGGCGATCTGGTGATGTTCGAGTTCACGGTGCCACCGGCCGCCCGCGTGCCTGTGGCGCATTATCACGAGACTGTGGACGAGGTGGTCTTCGGTCTCGAGGGGACCTTGACCGTCACCCGAGACGGCGAGATCCATGAAATCCGCAAGGGAGACGTCATTGTCATTCCTCGTGGCTGTGTCCATCACCACCAGAACTTGCACGAAGGTATCTCCCGCTCTCTCGTCGTGCTGAATCCCGGAACCATCGGACGACGCTATTTCGAGGAAATCGCCAGCGCGGTGAACGTCCCGTGCGCGCCGGATCCGAACCGCATCCACAACATCATGATGCGTTACGGGCTAATCCCTGCGTAATATTTAAGTAAATCTCCGGAGCGTTCATTACCAATCGAGCCCTCTTCGCCGGCCCATCGCAGCCGCTCGCTGCCTTCTCCACCACCGACGTCACCGAATGCCTCGATGCAGGGTCCGTCTTCCCGGTCCTGGCGCATGGGCAGGCAGATGAGCGCGGCCGCACCTCGCGTCCGGTCAGCACCAAGTCGGCAAGAAGGCGCGAAACTCCGCGCGCTGTAGCGCAAATCGCAGAGTGCACCGTCGCTCTGCCGCATCGGGCTCAGAAGCGGGCTTCGACCCGCGGAGGCCCGGCGTCCTTGGGATTGGCGGTGGGGCGGCATTGCTGTACCTGATCGCTCTTGACGCCGGCGAAGGCGCCGAGCCGTTCCAGGGCTGCCCGGCCGCGCTCCTGCGCCAGTGCAATCATCTTCGCCGAAACCGCCTCGTCCGACGGTGGCGCCGCGCCGCCAGGGGTCGCGCCGCCGAGCGCGCGGGCGTCGGCAGCGGTTGCCCGGCCGCATACCTGCAAACGCAGCCGCGGCTTGTCCGCCAGGAGCCCTGCCATCCGTCCCAGTTGCTGCATCGCCTCCGCGTTGATCACGGCGCTGCCCGCGTCGAACGACACCGGCCCGAAGCCGGCGGGGCCGCCCTTCTTGCCGCCGCCCTGCAAGGGCGCGGTCACGAGGAGGCGCACGGCGCCCAGCAACGCGGTTCTGATCACGCCGCAGTCGTTCACCTCCGGGTCGGAGAGGTCGCCGGAGAAGGGCAACGAGACGTCGATGCGCCGGCCGCTGTCTTCCAGCAGGGCGACGGCGAAGTTGACCGGCACCCCGGTCAGGTCGGCGGCCGGATCCCCGCCCTCGGTGGACGGCACGAGATCGAGCGTCTGGATATTGATCTTGAGGAGACCGTCGAGCTTGCCGTTGGCGCCGGTCGCCTGGCCCGTCGCGGCGAACCGGCCACTCTCGATGTCAAGGCCCGCGGCGGCGGCCGCATAGGGCGAGAGGTCGGGGAGTTCCAGGTCGCTGATCGACCCTTTGAACACGAACTCGGGCGGCCGGGCGAACGGCTTCACCTCTTCGTCAAGCTCAATCCGACCGCGTTCGTTGACGATGGCGACGACGTCGGCGCGAGTGAGCTGATCGGGCGCGTCCGGGTCCAGATCGGATATGTCGACGTGGTCCAGATCGACGCTCAGATGGTGCGGCTGACCCCGGGCAACCCCTTCCAGGACGACTTTCGTCTTCGGGTCGAGGACGAGGCGCTGGACGCCCCCCGTCGGCGTCAGCCGCAGATCGAGCCCGGCCAGTGTCAACGTCGCATCGCGAACGGGGAAGGGCACCTTGCTCTTGCCCTCCTTGCGGACCCCGCGCGCTCGCGCGCCGATGTCCGCGCGCAGGCGGGCGGCGAGGTCCGGTTCTTCCGAGTAGCGGAATCCGGCGAGATCAAACCCCATCGCTTCCAGCCGCAAGCGGGTGGCCTCGTCTAGGGGTTTCGTGGCGTCGTTGAGGTCGAGCGTGCCCGCGTACTCGACGAGCACCCCTTGCGCCGGCGACAACACGTGCAGCGATGTCGAGGCGATGACGGCGCTGACAGCCTGGATCCCGCCCGGCGCATCGAGGGCAAAGCCGGTCATTGTCGCGCGGGGCTTGCCGTCCACTGTCGCGGCGCCATCGGAAGCAAGGACGATGCGCGCGTCGGGAAAGTCGGCGTCGATCCCCTGGTAGGACAGCCTGAAGCTTTCGCCGGACCGGATTCCGCCGCTCTTTCCCGCGAGCGCCATGGGCCCCGCGATCGTCATGGCTCCGTCCGGCCCGCTCTCGAGTTTCAGATCGACGCGAGCGGTCCCGTCGTCGAGGTGAACGTCCCCGGTCTCGGACCAGGCGACGACAAGACCGCTCAACGGCACCGATCCGGCAAGCGTCGCGCCGACGGTCCGCTCGGGTGACAGCAGGGCGTTGACATCAAGATCGAGTTTGGCAGCCGCCACATCGACGGCTCCCTTCTCCGACCAGGCCACATTGAGCCCTTTCACGTCGAACGGGGCCTTGTTGCTTACCTCCACGCCTCCATCCGGTGTTGAGGTCGCCTGGGCGTCGAGGGCGAAGGTTCCCTGCGCGAGCCGGATCGCGATCGAGCCCGGCACCGCGAGGTCGAAGCCCGTCGCCGTGACGGAACCGGTGCTGGTCACGTGTGCGTTCCCCGGCCCGGACAACGTCACGTGATGGCTTCCCGAAGAAGCAAGGCGACCCTCACGGCGCGACAGGCCGAGCGACCCGGTGAGGGCCTCGATATCGGCGATGGACAGGTTATCGAACCCGCCGTCGAGGACGACGTCGACCGGCTGGCCGAAGACCTTCGCTTCGCCTTTGTAATCGAAGCGGGCGTCGCCTGCGCTGCCGATCAACTCGAACCTGGCCGGGAGGTCCGGCGTCTCGGGCGACAGGTCGTCGAGGCTCAGGCGATCGATTGTGAGTGGCAATGCCTGACCCGGCGAGCGGCTGTACTCGATGCGAGCGCGCTCGATGGTTGCATGCCGGATGGCGATGGCCGGGATCGTCGATCCCGTCCCGCCCGCCGTCTCCTCCTCCGGCGTCGGCTTTTCCTGGCCGGCCGACGAGGCAAGGGGGATGCCGTTCAGAATGGGACGACCCTCGGCGTCAACCGAGAGTTTGAGATCGGCATCGGCGAGGGAAAGGTCCTCAAACACCAGCCGGCCGGACAACAGCCGCGATCCGTCAAGATTGGCCTGGAACCGCCCTATGCGGGCCGGTTCCCCCGCTCCCTGGCCGAAGCTGAGCGGACCGCCCGAAATCCGCGCATCCGTCAAGCTCACCTCGAGCGTCTCCAGGCCGCTCACCCCGACGCCGCTCCAGGCGGCGGCCCGCTCGGCAAGGAGGCGAACGGTCATGCTCGGCGCGATCAGGACGATCGCCGCAATAACAAGAAGAAGGCCGGCAAAGGTGCAGGCCAGAATGCGCGGGAGTCGCAAGGCCGTCCCCACTCTGTGGTCGGCGGAACTCTTACCGCCCCGGGGCACTGCGGACAATCGCTAGACTGTTCCATGTCGCCGGCCACGACCTGGCTGCGGCTGGGCCCGGGCTCCTACAAGAGTGCGTGGCTCTTGTGCGCCAAGCTGCGCCGGGCCGTGGTCAATCCCGCCCGTGCCCACTTGTCCGGCGTGATCGAGACGACGAGAAAGCGCAAGTGTCCTGCCGCACCAAGGACGACCCGGTAACGGGCGGAAGCGGCCGAAGCCCGGACGGCAAGATGCAGGTCGCCGTCGCCGTCGAAATCGTCGATGAGGCTCCCGGGCGCTTGCGCCTGGGGACGATCGAGGACGCCTCGTCGGCCAGCCTTCACCCGTTCATCAAGGCCAATGTCGCCGCAAGCTCCACCCTCAAGACCGACGGCTGGCACCCATCATCGTGGCACACGCCAAGGCGATTGGTGTTTAAACCATTGAAATCGACATACTTGACCCATAATATCATTTCTCGCATTTGATAACTGATGTTCAGCGTATGATTAATGCAGCGCAGATGAAAGCCGCTCGGGCGCTTCTCGGTATCGACCAACGGCAACTGGCCGAAGCGGCGGAGCTGTCTTTGCCGACCATCCAGCGGATGGAGGCGAGTGACGGGACGATCCGCGGCAACGTCGACTCGTTGGTCAAGCTGATCGAGGCCCTCGACCGGCTGGGCGTGGAACTGATCAACGCCGGCGCCGCCAGTGTGGGCGGCGGCAGAGGCGTGCGGTTGAAGGACTGACGGACGTGGCCGATCGGCGATCGCTGCATGGCCCGAGAGACCCGGCGACGGGATTGGAACCCGGCACTCCATGGCTCTCGATCTGATCATCGGTGGCATTTTCGCCCTTTTCACCGGCGCACTCGTCGCAATCCCGGCTTGCCGCCATTCTCTCGGTCGCCCCGTCGTCTATGGCCTGACCGCCGCCGCCTGCGGCGTGATCCTGACCGCTGCCGTGCTGGGCCCCGGAGCTGGCCTTGGGCCGGGCGCGGCCATGGAGCGGACGCTGCCTCTGGGCATTCCCTGGGTCGGTGCCCACCTTCGCCTCGATGCGCTAGCCGCCTTCTTTCTCGTCGTCATCAACCTGTGCGGAGCCGCCGCCAGCCTCTACGCCATTGGCTACGGCCGGCACGAGACGCTGCCCGGGAGGGTGCTGCCGTTCTTCCCGGTTTTCCTGGCGGCGATGAACCTGGTTGTCCTCGCCGACGATGCCTTCGTCTTCCTCTTCGCCTGGGAGCTGATGTCGCTGAGTTCGTGGGCGCTGGTGATGGTCCATCACCGGGAGGAGGAGACGGGGCAGGCGGGCTACGTCTATCTGGTTATGGCCGGGTTCGGGACGCTCTGCCTTCTCCTCGCCTTCGGCCTCCTTGCCGGCTCCGACGGCGGCTACGTTTTCGACGCCATCCGGGCGGAGACCCTGGCGGGGTGGGAACGGTCCCTGGTGCTGGTGCTGGTGTTGCTCGGCGCGGGCTCGAAAGCCGGCATCGTACCGCTGCATGTCTGGTTGCCGCTCGCCCATCCCGCCGCACCGAGCCACGTTTCGGCGCTGATGAGCGGGGTGATGACCAAGGTGGCCGTCTATGGCCTGATCCGCATCGTCTTCGACCTGGCTGGCCCACCCGCCTCGTGGTGGAGCGTGGTCATCCTCGTCATCGGGGGGGTGACGGCGGTGCTGGGCGTGCTCTACGCGCTGATGCAGCACGATCTGAAACGACTCCTCGCCTATCACACCGTGGAAAATATCGGCATCATTTATATCGGGCTCGGCTTGGCGCTGGCTTTCCAGGCCAACGACATGCCGGCGGGTGCGGCGCTGGCGCTGACCGCCGCCCTGTTTCACGTCCTCAACCACTCCCTGTTCAAGAGCCTGCTGTTCTTTGGCACTGGTGCGGTGCTGACCGCCACTGGCGAGCGCGACATGGAACACCTGGGGGGGCTCATCCATCGGATGCCGGTGACGGCATCCACCTTTCTCGTCGGCTGCGCGGCGATCTCGGCGCTACCGCCGCTCAACGGCTTCGCCTCGGAGTGGCTGACCTTTCAGGCAATCCTGATCAGCCCGAACCTGCCCCACTGGGGCCTCAAGTTCCTCGTTCCCGCGGTCGGTGCCGCGCTCGCCCTCGCCGCCGCTCTCGCCGCCGCCTGTTTTGTCAAGGCGTTTGGCATCACCTTTCTTGGTCGGCCACGCTCGCCGGCCGCAGCGATGGCGGACGAGGTGGACGGCTTTTCTCTGGGAACGATGATCGCCTTGGCCTTGTTGTGCGTGCTGGCGGGGGTGCTGCCCGGCCTTGTCGTCGACGGCCTCTCCGGCGTCGCCGTGGAACTCACTGGCAGCCGGCTGCCAGCGCAGGCCAGCCTGCCTTGGCTGTCGCTGATCCCCATCTCCCCCGCCCGCAGCTCCTACAACGGACTGATTCTCCTCGTCTTCATCACCTTCACCTCGACCATCATCGCCACCGTGGTCAAGCGCTTTGCCTCCAGCGCGCTGCGCAGGTCGGCCGCCTGGGACTGCGGCTTTCCTGATCAGAGCCCGGCCACCCAGTACACCGCCCAGAGCTTCGCCCAGCCGATCCGCCGCGTCTTCGGCCGCGCCGTATTTGGCGCCGCCGAGACGGTGGAAATGCCAGAGCCAGGGAGCTTGGCGCCGGCCCGGCTGCACATGCGGCTGCGCGATCGCATCTGGGAGTATCTCTTCCTGCCCGTCGCCGCGGCGGTCGAGGCGGCGGCCGGCCGGGCCAACGCGATCCAGTTCCTCACCGTGCGGAGTTACCTGACGCTGGTTTTCGCCGTCGTCGTCCTGCTGCTGTCGGGGCTCGCCCTATGGCGATGATCGGCGATGTTCTGGTCCAGGGCGTGGAGATGCTGCTGGTGCTGCTGGTGGCACCGCTGATGACTGGCCTCGTCCGTTCGGTCAAAGCGCGACTCCTCCGCCGACAGGGGCCGTCGCCACTGCAGCCCTACCGCGACCTCTGGCGCCTCCTGCGCAAGGAGGTGGTGCTGGCCGAAAGTGCTTCGTGGCTGTTCCGCGTCGCTCCCTATGTCGTCTTCACCGCCATCTGGGTGGGCGCATCGCTGATCCCGACCTTCGCCACTGGCCTTCTGTTCAATTGGTCGGCCGACATGATCGCCATCGTCGCTCTTCTCGGCACGGCACGGTTCTTTCTCGCACTGGCCGGCCTCGACGTCGGCACCAGTTTCGGCGGCATCGGATCGAGCCGAGAGATGATGATCGCGTCCGTCGCCGAACCGGCGATGCTGATGGCGGTGTTCACGCTGTCGCTGCTCGCCGGGTCGACCGCCCTGTCATCCGTCGCCCACTTCATGCTCACTGCCCACGTCGGGCTGCGCATCTCGCTCGGCCTGGTGGCCGTGGCGCTGCTCATCGTCAGCATCGCCGAGAACGCCCGTATTCCCGTCGATAATCCGGCGACCCACCTGGAGCTGACCATGGTGCATGAGGCGATGGTCCTCGAGTACTCGGGCCGACACTTGGCGATGATCGAAGCCGCCGCCTTCCTCAAGCTTGTGCTCTACGCATCGCTGCTCGCTTGCATCTTTCTCCCCTGGGGACTGGCCGCCGCAGGGGACGGGCCATTCGCCTATCTGATCGGCATCGGCACATACCTGCTCAAGCTGGTGCTCGCCGCCATTCTCCTCGCCGTCTTCGAGACCTCGATCGCCAAGATGCGGGTGTTCCGGGTGCCGCAGTTTCTGGGTGCGGCGCTGATGCTGGGCTTGCTCGGCACGCTTTTGCTGTTCGTCAGCCGGAGCTTGTGATGCACGGTCTCGCCTTCGACGTCTCGCACCTCCTCGCCGGCGGCCTCGTGCTGATCAGCCTGATGCTGCTCTACCAGGACCGCATGTACAGCCTGCTCAACGTCTTCGCCCTGCATGCGGTGGTCCTGGCGCTCGCTGTTGCCTGGCAGGCCCACATCCAGACCGCCCCGCACCTTTACCTCACCGCTGCCATCGCCCTGCTGTTCAAGGGCGCGGCGATCCCCATCGCTTTGCGCCGGATGGTGCAGCGGCTCGGCATCGACCGTACGGTCGAAACCGTCGTTGGGGTAGGCCCGACGATGCTGGTCGGCATCGGATTGGTGGCACTGGCGATCATGGTCATGCTCCCGATAACGGGGCAGGCGGATGTCCTCACTCAGGAAGACTTGGCGTTCGCGCTGTCCGTCGTCCTCCTCGGTCTGTTGATGATGGTGACCCGGCGCAATGCCGTCAGTCAGGTGGTGGGATTCATGTCGCTGGAGAACGGGCTGATCCTCGCCGCCGCAGGGGCCAAGGGCATGCCGCTTGTGGTCGAGATCAGCGTCGCCTTCTCGGTGCTAATCGCCTTCATCGTCATTGGCATCTTCCTGTTCCGCATCCGCGAGCGTTTCGACACCGTCGACGTCCAGGTGCTGGACGGCTACCGGGGGGAACAGCCCTGAGCGCCGCCCATGAAGCACTCGCCGCCGTCCTGATCATTCCGGCGGTGGCTGCCGCCGTCCTCGCCCTTGTCGCCTCCTATCGGCTGGGTGCGGCGATCAACGTGCTGGCGACGGCACTGACCCAGATCGCCGCGTGGGTTCTTGTCTTCGCCCGTCCGGAGCCGTCGCTCTATCTTCACATCGACGACTTCAACATCTTCCTGATCGTCCTCAACACCTTCGTCGCCTTCACCACCAGTGTGTTCAGTGCCAGTTACATCGCCCATGAACTGGCGACCGGCCGGCTGACCGAGGGTTATCTCCGCTTCTATCACGCCATGTATCAGGTGCTGCTTTTGGCGATGAATCTGGCGCTACTGGCCAACAACATCGGCCTGATGTGGGTGGCGATCGAACTCGCGACGTTGACGACAGTGATGATGGTCGGCATCTACCGCACCCCGGCGGCGCTGGAGGCGGCGTGGAAGTACTTCATCCTTGGCAGCGTCGGCATCGCCTTGGCCCTGTTCGGGACGATCCTTGTCTACCTTGCTGCCAGCCCGACGGTGGGCCAGGGCCTCGATGCCATGGCCTGGACGGTCCTGGTCGTGAAAGCTCCGGCGTTCGATCCGGCCCTCCTCAACCTGGCCTTCGTTTTCCTCCTCGTGGGCTACGGCACTAAGATCGGGCTGGCGCCGCTGCATGCCTGGCTTCCGGACGCACACGCCGAGGGGCCGACGCCCATTTCGGCGGTGCTTTCGGGGCTCCTCCTCAACGTCGCCCTCTACGCGCTGCTGCGGTTCAAGATCCTGCTCACCGCCAACGCAGAGGCCCTGTCGCCGGGCGGCCTGATGATCGGAATGGGCCTAGTCTCGCTGATCTTCGCCGCGCTGATGCTCTACAAGCGCCGCGACGTGAAGCGGATGTTCGCCTATTCGTCGATCGAGCATATGGGGCTGATCACCTTAGCCTTCGGCATGGGGGGACCGATCGCCAGCTTCGCCGGCCTGTTCCACATGACGATGCACAGCCTGACAAAGTCGGCCATCTTCTTCGCCGTCGGTCACATTAGCCAAGCGAAGGGGACTCAGAAGCTGGCCGAGATCGGCGGCCTCACCGAGACCCATCCCGTCCTCGGCTGGGGGCTCGTTCTGGGCGTCGTCGCCATCGCCGGTATGCCACCTTTCGGCATCTTCATGAGCGAGTTTCTGGTCGTCACCTCCACCTTTGCCCGTGAGCCGCTACTGGCGATCCCACTGGTGGCCGGCCTTCTGACCGGCATAGGTGCCTTGGTGCTACGCATGCAAAAGCTCGCCTTTGGCCGGCCGGTGGGTGAAAGCGCCCCGGTAAAGGCGTCTTACCTGCCGCTCGTCGTGCATCTGGCGATCGTCCTCGTTGCCGGCGTCTTCTTGCCCGACGCCCTCGTCGCCTGGTTCCGGGCGGTCGCGACGTTGATCGGCTGACGGAGGGAGGGCGATGTCCGTGTTCGACGCGATTATCGGCGGATATCCCGCCGTTGCCGGCCACCGCCCGTGGCCGCGCTTCGTCATCGACTCCGCTGCCTGGAACCGGGCGGCTGAGGGCCTGCGCGACGGCGCCTTTGTCCTCGTCGGCTACTGGGGGGACGCGGACCGGGTCCACCTGGCCCTGGCCGAGCCGACGTATGCCTCCGGCTGCGTCCTCACGCTACCGTGTCCCGATGGCAGGTTCCCGTCGCTCGCGGTCACCCATCCGCCGTCGGCGCGCCTGGAGCGGGCTATTCAGGATCTTTGGATGCTGACCGCCCAGGGCGCCGCCGATCGGCGATCCTGGCTCGACCACGGCCGTTGGCCCACCTCGGCCGAGAGGGCGAAGGCCGACTATGCTTTCCTGCCGGTAGAGGGCGAGGGCTTGCACCGCATTCCGGTCGGGCCTGTGCACGCCGGCATCATTGAGCCCGGGCACTTCCGTTTCACCGCCTCGGGCGAAGCCGTTGTCCGCCTCGAGGCGCGGCTCGGTTACGTTCACAAGGGGATCGAGGGCCTGATGGCTGGAGCACCGCTGGCCAAGGCAGCGCGATTGGCCGGACGTGTCTCAGGCGATAGCACAGTGGCCTACGCCCTCGCTTTTGCCCGCGCCGTCGAGGTGGCAACCGAAGCCCCGGTACCGCCGCGGGCGGTCTGGCTCCGGGCGCTGATGGCGGAGTTGGAGCGGATCGCCAATCACCTGGGCGACATCGGCGCCATCTGCAACGACGCAGCGTTCGCCATCATGCTCGCCCACTGCGGCGTGCTGCGTGAGCGGGTGTTGCGCACCGCCAACACCTGCTTCGGCCACCGGCTAATGATGGATCGGGTGATTCCGGGCGGTATCGGTGTCGATCTGGCCGACGAGGGCGCCGCCGCGATCGAGGCGCTGATCCGCCACATCCGCGACCGTTTCCCCGAACTGGTTGAGCTCTACGACAACACCGCCTCGCTGCAGGACCGTACTGTCGCCACCGGCCGGCTCCAGCCGGCGCTGGCACAGCGCTTCGCCGCCGGCGGGGTGATCGGTCGCGCCTCGGGCCGGGCGATCGATGTGCGCCGCCACCCGGGCTATCCGCCCTACGATGACCTGCCGTTCCAGGTCCCGGTGCGCGAAGACGGCGACGTCAACGCCCGCGTTTGGGTGCGTATCGGCGAGGTGGAGCAGAGCCTGGCGCTCCTGTCACTAATCCTGAGCCGGTTGCCGTCCGGGCCTATCGCCGCCGAGGTGCCGTGTCCGGCCACCGCCGTCGAAGGTCTCGCGCTGGTCGAAGGCTTCCGCGGCGATGTCCTTGTCTGGCTGCGCTTGGGCCGCGACGCGCAGGTAGAGCGTTGTCATTTTCGCGATCCTTCGTGGTTCCAGTGGCCGCTTCTGGAAGCCGTCATCGAGGGCAACATCGTTGCCGACTTCCCACTCTGCAACAAATCCTTCAATTGCTCCTATTCCGGCCACGACCTGTAAGCCATGCGCAAGACGTTGTTCCGCAGCCTGTTTGAACGAACGCTAACCGAGCCGCCGCCGCCGGTCGACGAAGCGGCGCTTGCCCAACTGGCGGCCGGGATTGATCGGGCGGCGCGCCAGCGCTTCGGCCGTGGCCTCGCCATCCGGGAGGTTGACGCCGGCTCGTGCAATGGTTGTGAGCTGGAGATCCACGCCCTCACGAACGCCTTCTACGACCTGGAGCGCTTCGGCCTGCGCTTTGTGGCCTCGCCGCGCCACGCCGACGTGCTGCTGGTTACCGGACCGGTGACCTGCAACATGAGGGAAGCCCTGGCCCGTACTTACGCGGCAACGCCGGCGCCGAAATGGGTCGTCGCAGCGGGCGACTGCACCTGCGAGGGCGGCGTTTTCGCCGGCAGTGACCGGGTGGTGGCGGGCGGAGTGGCCGCCGTCATTCCAGTCGACCTTTACATCCGTGGCTGCCCGCCCACGCCGACCCAGCTCCTGGCGGGACTCCTGGCCCTGCTTGTGCAACCTGCCACTTGACGACCATCGAGCGAGTTCGCGGTGCCTCGGGAATCGCTTTTGACCCGCAATCCCGACGTTCGCCCAGTCCCGGCAGCAGAACTGGTCTGAGGTCATTGCGTTCTTCGCGTTCCCTGATGAGGTGCGCCGGATCAGTTGAATGGCTCCGACTCGACGGAAATCGAGAACGCGAGTACGATATTTATCCCCTAGTGCGCTCAGTGCCGAACCTGTCGGGCTGAAGGTGGGAGGCCTGGGGGGAGAGGAGTGCCGCCCGCCGCCGATCAAGAGGCGGCCGAAGCCATCTTGATGCGCTGGGGACAGGGATCCAGAGGTGGCTCATGTCGTGTTGCGCTCACGACCCGCATGAGGACGTCGGAAAAAGCGCTTCGATTTTAAAGGCGACGCTGGATGCGATGGACCAGGGCGTCAGCGTATTTGATGCTGACCTGAACGTCGTCGTTTTCAACCGCCGCTTCCTTGAGATCCTCGACTTCCCAGCGGATTGCTTTCACGCCGGCGACAATTTTGAGGCGTTCATCCGCTATAATGCTAAGCGCGGCGAGTACGGTCCCGGCGAGGTCGAGGAACAAGTGCAAAGCCGCCTTGCACGCGCCCGGACATTCGAAGCGCATTGTTTCGAGCGCACCCGCCCGAACGGGACGGTGATCGAGATCCGCGGCGAACCGCTGCCGGACGGCGGTTTTCTGACGACCTACACCGATGTCACGGAGCGACGGCATTCGGAGAAGAAAGTGCTCAGGGAAGCGCTGGACGCTGCCCGAGCACAACTCGATGCGACGCTCGAAACCGTCTCCGCCGGGATCGGCCTTTTTGATCGCGACGACCGCCTTGTGCTGTTC
>JAEULH010000076.1 GCA_016793925.1 Rhodospirillales bacterium
TCGCCGTCGTAAACGCCGACCTGGAGGTACGTTTCCTGCGTCGGCCGCACCTTGGCGCGGGCGCCCCAAACCGCGGTCGGGTAGGCCGTGATGCCATCGGGAAGGTTGAAGAACGGCGCCGGCGGCTGGCCGCAGATGCCGTTGGTGATGAACTGGCAGTAGAGCGGTGAGGTGAGAAAGTCGTCGGTCGCCGCCAGTCGGCCATAGGCCAGGTTCAACCGGTCGTCGTAGAGGGAGGTGATGAACTGCGCCTCCACCAGCCTTACCCGCTGACCGCCGCCGTAGAGCTGCTGCACGCTGATGGCGTTGCCGATGTCCTCGGCGCTCAGGCTGTTGCCGGTGCGCTGCGAACCGGCGATGCGAAAGATCGTATTCGGCACGCCCAGCAATTTTTGCAGATCCATGTCGGCGCGCAGCAAAACGTTGTGGACGTAGGTCTGACCCTGCTGCCGGCCGCCGACGGGATTGGCCATGAACTCCATGGCGTAGCCGCCGGTGATGTCGATCCCGCGGTTGTAAAGCCAAGTTCGCGCGCCGAACCAATCGCCGGTGATGTTGTGCGCGAAGTCGTAGGGCGGCGTCGCCTCGGAACTTTCCGGCGGCAGGCCGGTGTCGGGGATCTCTTCTTCGTCCCCGGGCACATCCGCCTGCGCCAGGGCAAGCGCCGGAGCGCAGAGCGCAAGCAGGAACAGGGCCAGCGCCAGCTTGGGGGAACAGCGTTCCGGCAGGCCGCAAAGCGGCCCCCGTCCCTGTTCAGCAGGCTTCTTCGCTCGCCATTGAAGGTCCGTTTCGATCGTTTTCAAGGTCGCCGCCCTCCCGCAGACTAGGGATTTTTTTTATGGCTAAGCGACGATGGCTCGATTTTACCGCGGCACAAGGTTCATAGGTTAATGCATGCTTCCGCTTTTACGATTTTATCGCAGAGTGGCATCCGAAGGCGCGCGTCCGCCTCGCCCCGGGTCGCAGACCTTGGGCGGGAATGCCGCGCCGAACGGCATCACGGTCAAGCGACGGGCATGTGGAAGCCGGGTGTCGACAGCGACAGCGCCGTCTCTTCTTCCGTCATATCCTCCTCGATCCCCTCGAACAGAGGCGAGGACAGATAGCGTTCTCCCGTGTCCGGCAACATGCACAGAATGACCGATCCCGGCTCGGCCTTCTCGGCGATGTCCATGGCGACGGCAAAGGTCGCGCCGCCGGACACCCCGGTGAAGATGCCTTCTTGCGCCGCCAGCTTCCGCGACCACTCCATGCCGCGCGCCCCGGACACCGGGATCAGCTCGTCGTAGTAGCGGTTCTCGATGGCTTCCTGCAGGACCAGCGGAATGAAATCCGGTGTCCAACCCTGGATCGGGTGGGGTTCGAACGCGGGGTGGCTTTCCGCCGGCGAACCGTCGGCGCGCCGCTTCTGGGCATGCCCGCTGCCCACGATCTGGGCGTTCGCCGGTTCGCTGAGGATGATTTTCGTCTCGGGCCGAACCTTGCGCAGCACGCGGCCGACGCCGGCGACTGTCCCCCCCGTGCCGTAACCGGTGACGTAGTAGTCGAGCCGCTCGCCCGCAAAGTCCGCGAGGATCTCGCGCGCCGTCGTGTTCTCGTGGATCTTGGCGTTGGCGTCGGTTTCGAACTGGTGCGCCAGAAACCAGCCATTGGCCTCGGCCAGTTCCACCGCCTTCATGTACATGCCGTAGCCTTTTTCGGCCCGAGGGGTCAGCACCACCTTGGCGCCGAGGAAGCGCATCAGCTTGCGCCGCTCGATGGAGAAGCTGTCCGCCATGGTCACCACAAGCGGATAACCCTTGGCCGCGCAGACCATCGCCAGCCCGACCCCGGTGTTGCCGCTGGTCGCTTCGATTACGGTTTGTCCGGGCTTCAGCGCACCCTTTCGTTCAGCCTCCTCGATGATGCTGACGGCCAGGCGATCCTTTACCGAGCCCGCCGGGTTGAAGAATTCGGCCTTGACGTAAAGGCGCACGTGATCCGGCGCCAGCGTGTTGATCCGGATGCACGGCGTGTTGCCGATGGTTTCCATGACGTTGTCGTAAAGCCGTCCCCGTCCCTCCGTCGTCCGTCCGTCTTCTGCGGCCATGTTCGCCTCCACTGCCCGTTCAGTTGCGATGGCTATCGCCGGCAAGTTTGCTCGCCCCGATCACGTTGACGTGATGGACCGCCGTCCGCAAGCGGCTTGCGCCGAAGGCCCGTTGCCGCCACGATCGATCGCTGTCCGGCAGAGGCAGACCATGGCGGTCATTTCGGAGCGCATCCGCCGTGCGGACGCAGCGTTCGCGGCCGTCAAGGCGTTCTATTTCACGTCGCGCTACGGCCAGCGGCGCCGTGACCCCGCGATCTGCGACTTTACCTTCGGCAATCCGCAGGAAATGCCGCTTTCGGGCCTGGTCGCGGCTTTGCGCGAGCGGGCCATCCCGCACGACAAAGGCTGGTTCGCCTACAAGACCTCGGAAGAGGATCCGCGCGCCTTCCTCGCCGAGCGGCTGGCCGGCGAGCTCGCGCTACCTTTCGAGCCGGACGACATCGCGCTCACGACCGGCGCGTTCGCGGCCATCATGGTGGCCTTCCGCCTTGTCCTCGACGCCGGCGACGAGGTGGTCTACTCGCAACCCGCCTGGTTTTGTTACGCGCCGATGCTGTTCGCCGCCGACGCCATCCCGCGCGCAGTCGCTCTGCGACGCCCCGCCTTCGACCTCGACCTCGACGCCATCGACGCGGCGATCGGCCCGCGGACGCGGATGGTGATCATCAACTCCCCGCACAACCCGAGCGGACGGATTTACAGCCGCGAGACGCTCGAGGCCCTGGCCCGCCTGCTCGATCGCGCCTCCGACCGGATCGGACATCGCATCTTCCTTCTGTCCGACGAGCCTTACCGCCGCCTGCGCTTCGATGGCCGCGGCTTCACCAGCCCGGCTGCCGTCTATCCCTGGACCCTTGTCACCTACAGCTACGGCAAGATCCTGCTCGCTCCGGGCCAGCGACTGGGCTACCTGGCGCTTTCGCCGCTGATGCCGCGCGCCGATCGACAGGCGCTCTGCGACGCCATGTTCGCGGCGCAGATGTCCCTCGGCTGGTGTTTCCCCAACGCGATCATGCAATACGCCGTTGCCGACCTCGACGGGCTGTCGATCGATCAGGACGCCTTGACCGGCCGGCGCGACCGTCTGAGCGCGGCGCTTTCCGCTTCAGGTTTTGAAGTCGTTCCGCCGGAGGGAACGTTCTACCTCATGGCGCGATGGCCGCAGGGGGAGCCGACGGCGCTCTGGAATGCCCTCGCCGACCGGAACGTCTTCGTGCTGCCCGGCAGCATCATGAATGCGCCGGAGTACCTGCGCATCTGCCTGACCGCATCGGACGCCATGGTCGACCGAGCGCTCCCCGCCTTTGCCGCCGTCGGCCGCGCGTCCACCGCCACGGCGCCTTGACCGACGACCTTTCGCCTCAGCGGCCGAGATCGACGACCACCCGCCCGCGAACCTTGCCCGCGAGGACGTCCTTCGCCACCCGCGGGACCTCATCCAGGCCGACGGTCGCCGTCATGGTCTCGAGCTTGTCGACGTCAAGATCGTCGGCGAGACGGGCCCACGCCTCCAACCGCTTCGCCTTCGGCGCCAACACCGAGTCGATCCCGACCAGGGTGACGCCGCGGAGGATGAACGGCGCAACCGAGGCCGGCAGGTCCATGCCCTGCGCCAGACCGCAAGAGGCGACTGCGCCGAGATGGCGGGTCGCGGCCAGCACGTTGGCCAGCGTATGGCTGCCGACAGCGTCGACGCCGCCGGCCCAGCGCGTTTTGCCGAGCGGCCTGCCGGGTTCGGACAGCTCCTTGCGGTCGATGATCTCGGCCGCGCCCAGTCCTTTCAGATAGTCCGCCTCGGCGGCGCGGCCGGTCGAGGCCAGCACCCTGTAGCCGAGCTTGGCCAGAATGGCCACCGCGACGCTGCCGACGCCGCCGCTGGCGCCGGTGACGATCACGTCCCCGGCATCCGGCGTCACGCCATGGGCCTCGAGCGCAAGCACGGCAAGCATCGCGGTGTACCCGGCGGTGCCGATGGCCATGGCCTGCGCCGGCGTGAACGCCTGCGGCAGCGGCACCAGCCAGTCGCCGCGAACCCGCGCCTTGCCGGCATAGCCGCCCCAGTGCGATTCGCCGACACCCCAACCGTTGAGGACGACCGCGTCTCCCGGCTTGTAGTCCGGGTGACTGCTGGTCTCGACGGTCCCCGCGAAGTCGATGCCGGGCACCATCGGGTATTTGCGCACAATCGAGCCCTTGCCGGTCACGGCGAGGCCGTCCTTGTAGTTCACCGTCGAATGATCGACGACGACGGTAACGTCGCCCTCGGGCAGGTCGGCATCGTCAAGATCGCGAAGTGTCGCGGCGACGCCGCCGTCCGTCTTGTCGACAAGCAATGCCTTGAACATGCGCCTTACCTCCTCCCTGACTGACGTGACCGTGTCACCGCGCCTTCGAAGGCGCGTTATCCTGGGTTGGTCGCCTCCGCGCTCACCGTCGGCCGCCGGACCTCGGCCAGTAGCCGCTCGGCCAGTTCAGGCGGGATCGGCACCGCTCTGCCGCCGGCGTCAAGATCAATCCAGACGATAACGGCCTCGCTGGTGGCAAAGCAAACCTCGTCCTTGAACAGGCCCTGGACGACGGTGCACGACGACCGGCCGACCCGCTCGACCCGCGTGCCGACCGCGACGTCGCCCGGATAGTGCGCCTGGGCGCGAAAATTGACCGTCAGCGTCGCGATCACCCAGCCCGCGCCCTCGCCCGCCGTAGAGCCCGGCCACACGGCCTCGGCGAATTCGACCCGCCCCGTCTCGCAATAGGTGGCGACGGCGACGTTGTTGACGTGGCGATAGCGGTCGATGTCGGAGAAGCGGACCGTATCGCGGGTCCAGAAGGCGTAGGAGCGGGCATCCGTGCGCTCGAGCGTCCGATCGTTCAAAGTCTCCATGCCGGATTCCTCCTGAGGGCGGCGGTCCGACGCCACTGTTTGCAGACGTCCCGGCTTAGAGCGCGTTTACCGGCTGCTCAAGCGCAAATGAGCTGGCCGTCTTCGTCTCGCCCCCTCGCATGGCCGCCAAGCCCTGCAGGACGTTGACGCTCGCCCGGTCAGCCGATGGCGCTGCGGATCAGGTAATCGGCGACATCGACAGGCTTGATGCTGGGCTGCCTGGTTTGCTCGCCGGCCAGCGCCCTGCGGACAAGAACATGGTTTTCGACGTTGGCGATCTTGACCTTGAAGATGCCTTTGCCGCCTTTGATCTGCGGATAGTACACGGGATCGACGGCCATCTCCCTGCCGCCGACGCGCGCGAGAACCTGCGGCTCGTCGGTCGCCTCCACCGACTGCTTGCGCACAAGCTTCCAGTCGGCGCGCCCGGCGAACCCGCTCTCGTTGAGAGCGGCGACCGCCGCGTCGGCATCTTCGGTGGCGACGCCCAGTTTGTAGACGTGCTTCGTCAACCCCACGTCCGCGGCCCATGCCTGAAGGCTTCGGCTCATTGCGACAAACATGTCCGTCATCGGCGGCCGCTCCGCTGATCCCACCGCGTGCAGGATAAGCCGGAGAGTTTGCCACCGGCACAAAAAAAGGCCGCCCCCGAGGGGGCGGCGCAAGTTTGGATAGGGAGGAGGTCAAAGGCAAACCGGAGATCGGGTCTCGACCCTACGTCCGGTTCGCCATGGACGCTCGCGGGACGTCGTCGCTATACCCGAATGGGGCACACGCAACAAGCGTTTTTTGTAGGAAGATATGCAGCCTCCCCGCGTCTCCGCCTTAGGGAAAATCGCGCCAAAAGTTTCCATTTCTATTCGATACAACCACCATCACGATGGGCGGTACTTGATCGAGCAGCCGTACGGGCGGCTGGACGAGATTTCCACCGGCTGTCCGGCGGCGAGATCGGCCAGCGCCGCCGCGACGTAGTTGCGGGCGCTCTGGATATCGGCCGGCCTGGTCGTCGGCCGGTCGTCGATCCCGCCCATGTAGACGAGGCGACCGTCGCGATCGATGACGTACATGTGCGGCGTTGTCTTCGCCGCGTAGGCGCGCCCCATCGTGCCGTCTGGATCGAGCAGGATTTCGCTCGGCGCGGCGCCCGCGGCGGCGGCGATCTGCTTCGCCTGGCCGCCGTCGGCATAGCCCTGCTCCCCGGGCGCCGAAGAGATCACCGTCAACCAGACCACGCCGCCCTCCGTCGCCCGTTTCTGGAGGGCCTGCATGTTGCCGGTGCCGTAGTGCTTGCGGACATACGGGCAGTCGCGGTTGGTCCACTCCAGGACGACGACCCTGCCGGCGTAGTCGGCAAGGCTCCGTTCCGCGCCGTCGGCGCTCCTGACGGTGAACGACGGCGCCGGTTCGCCGATGGCGGGCGCCGCCTCGGCGACACTTGCGGCAAGTCCGGCGAGGAGCAGCGCCACAGCAAAGAAGGCGGCCCCGGCATGACGGCGGAGACGCTGCGGGGCGCAGACGCGTGCTTTCATCATCCGCTTCCTTTCCCTGCGCTCCCGTCCCGATTGACGAGAGGAAGGTTGTCGATCGCGTCGATGACGATGCCCTCGGTCAGCAGTTGCGGGAGGACGGTCGGCTCGTCTCCGCCCGGCTGGAAGACGAGATACAGCGGGACGCCGCTGCGGCCGAAGCTGTCGAGCAGGCGCGTGATCTCCGGATCGCGATTGGTCCAGTCGCCCTTGAGATAGACGATCCCGCGGGCGCGGAACGCGTCGGCGATCCTGGGCGAGGACAGCGCCAGACGCTCGTTGACCTGGCAGGTAATGCACCAGGCGGCGGTCAGGTTGACGAAGGTCGGCGTCCCTGCGGCCTGCAACGCCGCCAATCGTTCGGGCGAAAACGGCTCGAAGGCGGGCGCATCCGGGTCGCTTGCGTTCGACGCCGCCGTGACGAGGCCGCCGCGAACCAGCGGCGACGCCTCCGCCTGCGGCCAGATTGCGATCGCAAACGCGGCCACGCCGGCGGCGAGCGACGCCGCGCCGAGAAGGTGACGACGACCTCCGACGAGCCCGTAGCGGATCTCGAACAGCCACGCCGCAAGTGCGAGGAGGATCATGCCGACGAGCACGGCGAGAACCGCGTCGGCGCCGGCTTGCAGCGACAGAACCCAGACCAGCCAGGCCGCCGTCAGGTAGAGCGGGAAAGCAAGGAGCTGCTTTATCCGATCCATCCACACCCCGGGACGCGGCAGGCGCGCCGCCAGCCTCGGGACGAGCGTCAGCGCGAGGTACGGCAGGGCAAGGCCGAGGCCGAGCGTCAGGAACACGCCGAGCGCGATCGGCCACCGCTGGGTGAGGGCGAAGCCCAACGCGACCCCCATGAACGGCGCCGTGCAGGGGGTCGCCACCAGCGCCGCGAGGGCGCCGGTGAGGAACGAGCCGAGCGGCCCGGTCCTGTTTGCACCAAGCCCGCCCCAGCCCATGGCCGCGGCGCCCAAGGTGAACACGCCCGAAAGGCTGAGGCCCAACGCAAAAACGATCAGCGCCATGGCGGCGACGAAGGTCGGTGACTGAAGCTGAAAACCCCAGCCGATCTGCTCGCCGGCGGCCTTCAGCCCGATCAGCAGGCCGGCGACGATCCCGACGAAAACGAGGATGCCCGCGGTGTAGCTGAGGCCGCTCAGCCGCAACGCGCGCCGGTCCGAGGCGTGACGGATGACGCCCATCGCCTTCATCGACAAGATCGGGAACACGCACGGCATGACGTTGAGCAGAAGCCCGCCGACCAGAGCGAGCCCCAATGCGGCGAAAAGCCCGAAGCCGACGCCGCGCCCGGCGGCGAGCGCGTGGCCGGCGCCGCCCACCGTGGCCGAACCGACGCCGGTCGAAGCGGCCCCCTGCCCCGGCCCGGTGGCTTCGTCGGCGCGCCTGGCGTCGATGGCGAAGGCACGGCGCTTCGGATCGCCGCGCGCGCTGTCCGGGTTGATGACCAGCACCCCGGACAGTGCGTCGCCCGGCGCCTCGCCACCGCTCGTCATCAGCAGCCTCACGCCGTCGCCGGCGCGTTCCAGACGTTGCGGCGCAACGGGATCGACCGCGCCCCAGGCATCGGGAAAGAAGTAGGCGCTCGTCGCGTCCCCGAACGGTGCGCCATCGGCGAACTGCAACGCCAACTCATCGGCCGACGCGCCGGCAGCGGCCGGTCGGACGACGAAGCGCGAACCCGGATCTGCGACCGGCAGTCGCGCCACGGCGGCGGCGATCTCCGCCGCCGCGGCCGGGTCGCCGCCGCCGCCGGCACGCACGGTAAGCGACAGATCGGCCTGCTCGGGAATGCAGATATCCTTGCAGACGAGCCAGCTCGCCGTCGCCTCGAGATCGAGCGGCCGATCCGCCGGCCAGTCGACCGGCACGCTCACCTCGCTCAGGAGAATGACGCGGCCGTGATAGCCGAAATTGACCAGCGGGCCGTACGGGATCCGCTGCGGCGCGGGCCAGACGATCCCGCTTGCCTCGACCCCGGGCGGGAGCCGCCAATCGATGTGCGTCGGTTCGCCGGAATCCCCGGGGTTGCGCCAGTAGGTATGCCAGCCGTCGGCGATGTCGAGGCGCAGGGCGACCCAGAACGTCCGACCCGGCTGAACCGCCGCCGCATCGGCAAGCAATTCGGCCCTGACCCGCTCGGAACCGGCCGCCGCTGCCGCCTGTGCCGGGCGCAAGCCGGCAGCGGTCATGGCCAGCAGGAGGAACAGGCCCGCAGTTGCCAAGGCTGCCGACAGAAGGCGATAGCGTCCCCGAATCATCGTTGTCCTTGCAGTGCCGCCCGGGATCGCGCCGATTTCCTCAAGGCCGGATGTGGTTGGTCATGTCGAGCGCCGCCAGCATTGGCGGACGTCGCCTCGCGACCAGCAGCCGCCAGCGCGAAGCAGGCGCCGCTGCATGTTCTTCGCGCGGCGCTCCTGCCCAGCGAATCCTAGCACATGCAGCCCGATCCGTCGCGCCCGTAGCCGGGTTGGCGTTTGCGGGGAACCTAAGTCCGTCGCGGTTGTTTGACCATGGCGGCCGCGGCGCTTCCGCCGCCGTAGCCGCCAGCGACGAAGGTGGGTCGCCGCCCACACGGGCCGCCGGCGCAGCAACACATCGCACATGCACATGCTCGAGGAGGATCAGGCCGTGGCCGAGATGGTTGGCGATTACATTTGGAAGCGACTGCACCAGTGGGGCATCCAACGGGTCTACGGTTACCCGGGCGACGGCATCAACGGCATCATGGGCGCGCTCGACCGGGTCAAGGAGCAGTTCGAATACGTCCGCGTTCGCCACGAGGAAATGGCGGCGTTCATGGCCGGCGGCCACGCAAAGTTCACCGGACAGGTCGGCGTGTGCCTGGCGACGTCCGGTCCTGGCGCAATCCACCTCCTGAACGGGCTCTACGACGCGCGCATGGACCACGTTCCGGTCGTCGCCATTGTCGGCCAGCAGGCGTCATCGTCGCTTGGCAGCGACTACCAGCAGGAGGTCGATCTCAAAACCCTGTTCAAGGATGTTGCCGGCGCCTGCGTCGAGACGATCGGCAATCCGGCGCAGGCGCGCCACGTTATCGATCGCGCCGTTCGCATCGCCGCCGCCGAGCGCACCGTCACCTGCATCATCGTCCCGAACGACGTGCAGGAGATGAGCGCGGTGGAAAGCCCGCCCCGTTCCCACGGCAACGTCTATTCGGGGATCGGCTATGCCCAGCCGCACCCGGTCCCGACGGAAGAGGAGCTGAAGAACGCCGCTGCCGTCCTCAACGCCGGCCAGCGCGTCGCGATCCTGACCGGCGCCGGAGGGCTGCGCGCGCCTGACGAAATCATCGAAGTGGCCGACATCCTCGGCGCCGGCGTCGCCAAGGCGCTCCTCGGCAAGGCCGTACTGCCCGACGAACTGCCCTTCGTCACCGGCTCGATCGGGCTGCTGGGGACACGGCCGAGCTGGGAGCTGATGCAGGGCTGCGACACGTTGCTGATGATCGGAACGACGTTCCCCTATTCCGAATTCCTGCCCAAGGACGGGCAGGCGCGCGCGGTCCAGATCGACATTCATCCGCGCAATGTCAGCATGCGCTATCCCACCGAGGTGAACCTGATCGGCGACAGCAGCGATACGCTCCGTCGGCTCATCCCCCATCTCGAGCGCAAGACCGATCGGAAGTGGCGCGAGCACATCGAGAGCGAGGTTGCGAAGTGGTGGCCGGAGGTCGAAGCGAAGGCCATGGAGAAGGCGGACCCGATCAATCCCCAGCGGATTTTCTGGGAGCTTTCGCAGCACCTGCCCGACCGTGCGATCCTGTGCGGCGATAGCGGTTCCCACACCAACTGGTATGCGCGCGACGTCAAGATCCGCCGCGGCATGATGGCCTCTCTGTCAGGAAAGCTGGCGACAATGGGAAGCGGCGTGCCGTACGCCATCGCCGCCAAGATGGCCTACCCCGACCGCCCCGTCCTCGCGATCGTCGGCGACGGCGCGATGCAGATGAACGGCAGCGCCGAGCTGGTGACGGCGAAGCAGTACTGGAAGAGCTGGTCGGACCCGCGCTTCGTGGTCATGGTCCTGGTTAACCACGACCTCAACCAGGTGACCTGGGAGCAGCGTGTGCTCGCCGGAGACCCGAAGTTCCCGGCGGCGCAGGACGTCATCGATTTCCCCTACGCCCGTTACGGCGAGCTGCTTGGCTTCAGGGGCATTCGCGTGGAAAAGCCGGAGGACATCGCCGCAGGCTGGGCCGAGGCCTTCTCGGCCGACCGACCGGTGGTCATCGAGTTCCTGGCCGATCCAAACGTCCCACCGCTACCGCCGCATATCACGTGGTCGCAGGCGAAAGGGTACATGAGCGCGCTGTTCAGCGGCGACCCGAACGAAGTCGGGATCGTAACCCAGAGCATCAAGCAGGTGGCGGACAGCCTCCTGCCGCACAGGAGCGACTGAGGCGGGCGCAGGCGCTCGCGCTCGCGGCGCGCCGATCGAACGCATGAGGCAAGGCAGGCTCCGGCGGACGATGGCGCCGCCGGAGCCTCAAAAATGCAAAGGCGCCGCTTCCCAAGGGAGCAGCGCCACGTCAGTTTTCAATTCATCGACTCTTTTCCGGGTCGATGTCGTTACGTGCCGTCAGGCGTCTAGTCGAGAACGACGAGGTTCTCGGCCGATGACTTGCCATTTCGACCCGGCACGAGTTCGTACTGCACCTTCTGACCCTCTCGAAGCGTGCTGAGACCGGCCCGCTCGAGAGCGGAAATGTGCACGAATGCGTCCTTCGAGCCATTATCGGGCGCGATGAAACCGTATCCTTTGGCGGGATTGAACCACTTGACTGTCCCGGTAACCATCCACTGATCCTCTTAGAAGCGTAAGTACGGCGCGGTGCCCATCAGGGTGCAACGCGACTGGTTGAGGTATCGCGATCTGAGGCGATTGCTAGACGGTGTCGGAACAGCGCCCTAGTCCGCCGACAACAACCTGTCCCACGAAATAATTCATCCCGCCGTGCAGGGCAAGGCCGGAAGCGGGTACCCCGCAGCCGACCCAGACCTCGCGCGAATCGCCTTCGACCCTGACTTGCCCGCCAGTTGTGCCACAAATGGCGAAAAGAAGAAAGCCGCGCCCCCTTGCGAAGGGCGCGGCTCCAAGAAAGGCCGCATCAGCGCCGGCAAGCGTGGACGCGGCGCAACACTGTCGCGCTAGAGGATCCGCTCGGCCAGCGCCTCCGCTTCCGCCTCACGATCGCGTTCCCGGCGGGACGGGCCGAGCCACACGTAGGCCAGATAGCCGCTGACGGTCGTCGTGCGCGGGCTCATCGCGCGGCGAACCATCCTCTGCATGGCGCCGCAGACGGCCAGCGCCGTCATCGGGCTGACGCTTCCCTGCTCGGCCAGGTGGAAGGCGCAGGCCCCGAGCGTCTCCTGGCAGGCGAGGCAGCCGATTACGGGCTGCAACATCGTCCCCTCGCCAACGCCGTTGTCCGTCGGTGCAGGCGAGGCGTGAACCGGCTCGTAGCCGGCGACTTCGAACGCACTGGTATCCAACATCTGCTGTTTCCTCTGTCGTTCGTGCAGGCGCCGCCACCGCGAACGTCCTCGAAAGAGCGTCCTGGCATTGCGGGTGCGCGGCGCGGTCACCTCTTCGTCCCTGCGGTCTTCGTCCGTTCCCTCGGCTCCCATCGACCTGCGATCGACGGCGCAATGCCGCTTCGGCGCTTGGACCATCGACCCTCGTTTTCAGCAATGCTAATGATTGTTATGTACTCGCCGCATCTTAACAATATTTAATAATGTCGCGACATTACCGAATATTATATTGTTTCGGTTGTATTTTGGATCGTACGGAGGATGGCGCCGCACATACTTAACCAGATGTTTCACATCATTCACCGTTACAACCTGCCGTCGCGCCCTCGACCCTGCGGATCCTGACGGTGTGCGGCCCGGTCGCGGCGCCGAAATGGGAGAAGACGAGCCGCAGCGCCGCCGCGTTCGACGGCCGGGCCGTTCTTCGGAACAGTTCCCATTGCGAATAGGCGCCGAAGCGGTATATGAATGGCAGAGACGCAATCGCACGTGCCAATGCCCCCATGTGGCGGGTAAGCGACGACGTAACGCGTCCTTTTAGGTCGAGCCGGTCATCCCGTGGGCCGGTGCTCCTTAAGGGAGGTGGATATGGTTGACGCCCGGCACGGTGCGACAATCAAGCCCAACTTACTGCCCTAGACCGGACCCTCACTGTCGAGGGGCGACCGGCGCGACGCGCCGGGTACGGTCGTTCGCCCCTGTTCAGCAGCGTGCGCCGCAGCTTCGAATTCGCGCTGCGTGCGCGCTTTCAAGGCTTCCGGAATCTCGGCGCTGCGCGCCGAGGTCGTCGCAGTATCGAGGGGTTGCTTATGAACCAAGCCTCTCTTCGCCGCCCCGCAGCCCGTCCCTCGCGGCGAGCGAGCGTCGCGTCGGGCATGACCTGCCAGGTCGATCGCGTTGTCGCCGACAAGCGACCGGACGATCCCCTGCACTGCCTTCGCCCCGTGGCCATCGGCGAGTCCGTTCGGGCCTTCGCCGCGGCGTTCCCCGGTCGGCTGCTCTATGCGGTCAAGTGCAACCCCGAGCCGAGGGTGCTGCGCGCCTTGTGGAGGGCCGGGATCCGCAACTTCGACTGCGCGTCGTCGGCGGAGGTCGGGCTGGTCCGGCAGATGTTCTCCAACCCCGGCATCCATTTCATGCATCCGGTCAAGTCGCGCGCGGCAATCGCCGAGGCCTACGACAGGCACGGCGTTCGCGACTTCGCTCTCGACAGCGATGACGAGCTGCGGAAGATCCTCGAGGTGGTGGCCGCCATCGCCGGGCGCCGACGGCGGGAGGCGGACCTTGGCTTGATCGTTCGCCTCGCCGTATCCAACTGCGGCGCGGCCTACAGCCTCTCCGGCAAGTTCGGCGCCGACGCTCAACGGGCGGCGGCGCTGCTTGCGGCCGCCCGGCCGTACGCACAGAGGCTGGGCGTGTCCTTCCACGTCGGCTCGCAGTGCCTGCGCCCCGAAGCCTATGCCGAGGCCATCCGAGTGGCGGCCCAAGCTGCCGAGCGCGCCCGCGTCGCCATCGACATCGTCGACGTCGGCGGCGGCTTCCCGGTGGCCTACACGCAAACGACGCCGCCTCCGCTCACCGCGTACACCGACGCGATCCGCGCGGCCGTGGCGGAGTCGTCCTTCGCCGATACGGTCGAGTTATGGGCCGAGCCCGGGCGCGCGCTGGTCGCGGCCGGCGCTTCGCTCGTGGTCCGCGTCATTCACCGGCGCGACCGGGATCTGTTCGTCAACGACGGGATCTACGGCAGCCTGTCGGACGCCGGCACGCCCGGGTTTCGCTTTCCGGTTCGCCTCATCCCGCGCGACGGTCGGCCGCCCGCGGCGCCGGGAGCTGCGTTTCGCCTGTTCGGACCGACCTGCGACGCCGCCGACCGGATGGACGGCCCGTTCGAGCTGCCGGAGGACGCCGCCGAGGGCGACTGGATCGAGGTCGGCCAGCTCGGCGCGTACGGCTCGGCGCTTCGAACCGCCTTCAACGGGTTCGACCGCGCCCGTCTGATCGAGGTCAACGACCCGCCGCTTCTCGCCACGCCCGGATACGGACCGATCGCATCCGCCGCGCGCGCCACCGCTCCGGCCTGGGCCGCGGTCGCCGCATTCGCCGAATCCTGACAACCATCGAGGGAGGCCCGCATCATGGTTGCCGCCACCAGGCACGCGAAAGTTCCCGGCCGCATCGTCATGCTCGGCTTCGGCTCAATCGGTCAGGGCGTCCTGCCGTTGATCCTGCGTCACCTCGAGGTGGAGCCGGCGCAGATCACGATCGTCAGCGCCGAGGACCGGGGCCACGAGGTCGCCCAGGATTACGGCGTGCGGTTCCTCCGTCAGCCGATCACCCGCGACAACTATCGCGACGTTCTCGAACCGCTGCTGGGGCCAAACGATTTTCTCGTCAACGTCTCGGTCAATGTCTCGTCCGTCGCTCTCATAGAGATGTGCCGCACGCGCGGGACGCTCTACCTCGATACCTGCATCGAACCGTGGGCCGGCGCCTACTTCGACCCGGCCCTCAGCCCCTCGCAACGGTCCAACTACGCCTTGCGCGAGAGCGCTTTGGCGCTCAAGACGGCCGACAGCGCCCCGACCGCACTCATCACCCACGGCGCCAACCCGGGGCTCGTCTCCCACTTCGTCAAGGTCGCCCTGCTCGACATCGCCCGCGCGACCGGCCGCAGGGTCGACAACGGCGAACGGCCCTCGAGCCGCGCCGGCTGGGGCGCCCTGGCCCGCGAGCTGGGGGTCAAGGTCATCCACATCGCCGAGCGCGACACCCAGGCCGCGGCCCATGTCGCCAAGCGTCCGGGCGAATTCGTCAACACCTGGTCCATCGACGGCTTCGTCAGCGAAGGCTGCCAGCCGGCCGAGCTCGGCTGGGGCTCGCACGAGGTTGCGTTCCCGGAAGACGGCGCCCGCCACGACTTCGGCGGCGGCGCCGCGATCTACCTCAAGCGACCAGGCGCCGGCACGCGCGTGCGAACCTGGACGCCGCTGGAGGGCCCGTTTCACGGCTTCCTCGTCACCCACAACGAGTCGATCTCCATTGCCGATTACCTGACCGTTCGCAACGGCGGCGGGGTCGCCTACCGGCCGACGGTGCACTACGCCTACCACCCGTGCGACGACGCCGTGCTCTCGCTCCACGAACTCGCCGGCAAGAACTGGCGCATGCAGGACGAGCAGCGGCTGATGATGGACGAGATCACGGGCGGTATCGACGAACTCGGCGTCCTGTTGATGGGCCACGAGAAGGGCGCCTACTGGTTCGGCTCGCGGTTGTCGATCGAAGAGGCGCGGCGGCTTGTCCCCCACAACAACGCCACCAGCCTGCAGGTAACCGTCGCAGTCCTCGCCGGGATGGTCTGGGCCATTGAGAACCCGCGCGCAGGGCTCGTTGAGCCGGAAGACATCGATCACGAGCGGATCATGGCGATCGCCATGCCCTATCTCGGCGATGTCGTCGGCGTCTACTCCGACTGGACCCCGCTCGTCGACCGGGGCGTGCTCTTCCCTGAAGCCCTCGAGCAGGATTGCCCCTGGCAATTCCGCAACTTCCGCGTTTCGTGACGTTGCCGAAGGACGGTCCGCGCCGATGACCCGCAAAATAAGCCGCTTTCTCGCTCAGCGACGGCCACAGACGCCTTGTCTCGTTCTCGATCTCGACATCGTCGCCCAGAACTACGCCAAGCTGCGTCAGGCCATGCCCGACGCCGAGATCTTCTACGCGATGAAAGCGAACCCTGCGGCGGAAGTCCTGGCCCTGCTCGTTCGCCTCGGCTCATCCTTCGACGCCGCCTCGATCAACGAGATCGACCTGGTGCTCGCCGCCGGCGCCGAACCCGAACGGATCTCCTTCGGCAACACGATCAAGAAACAGGCCGACATCGCCGCCGCCTACGCTCGCGGCGTGCGACTGTTCGCCTTCGACGCCTGGGGCGAACTGGAAAAAATCGCCGCGGCCGCCCCGGGCAGCAAGGTCTTTTGCCGTATCGCGACCTCGGGCGCCGGCGCCGAGTGGCCGTTGTCGCGAAAGTTCGGTTGCGATCCGGCAACCGCCGGATCCTTGCTGCGTCTTGCGGCAGAGCTGGGGCTGCAGCCGTACGGGTTGTCGTTTCACGTCGGTTCGCAACAGCGCGATCCGGAGCAGTGGGACCACGCCGTCGGCGAAGCGGCGACGCTCTTTCGAATGCTCGCCGACGATGGCATCGAGCTCGAGATGCTGAACATCGGCGGCGGCCTGCCGACCCGTTACCGCAACCGCATTCCCACGTTGTGCGCCTATGGCGCGGTCATTCGCCGGTCGCTGCGCCATCATTTCGGCAACCGTCTGCCCAAGGTGATCATCGAGCCGGGGCGGCAGATGGTCGGCGACGCCGGGATCATCCAGACCGAAGTCGTCCTCATCGCCGACCGCGAGGACGTCGATTCCCGTCGCTGGGTCTACCTCGACATCGGCAAGTTCGGCGGCCTGGCGGAAACCATCGACGAGGCGATCAAGTACCCGATCCGCAGCCGCCGCCGCGGGCCGGCCGACCGCGTGGTCCTCGCCGGACCGACCTGCGACTCGGCGGACGTGCTGTATCAGGCGAGCGACTACCGACTTCCGCGCGATCTGCGGATTGGCGACAAGCTCGAGATCCGCTCAGCCGGCGCCTATACGACGACGTACGCCTCGATCGCCTTCAACGGCTTCGAGCCGCTGCGCTGCTACTGCATCTGAGAGAGCGGCGGCGCGGCGAGCCTCATTGCGGCGCCGCTTTTGCGGGAGCGAGGCGGAGGATCGCGCCGTCCGCCTCGTCGGTCAGGACGTAGACCGCCCCGTCCGGCCCCTGACGGACGTTGCGGATGCGGGCGTCAAGGTCGATGCGCTCTTCGTGCGTGACCTTGTCGCCATCGAGAACGAGGCGGACGACGCCCTCGGACGACAGCCCGCCGATCAGCAGGTTTCCCCGCCACGCGGGGATCAGAGCGCCGGTGTAGAACGTCATCCCCGAAGGCGAGATGACCGGGTTCCAGTGATAGATCGCGTCGGCGAGATCCGGCCGGCTCGGTGGGTCGGGGATGTCGGCGCCGGAGTAATGCCGTCCCCAGCTGACGATGGGCCAGCCGTAGTTGCCGCCCGATTTCGGGATGTTGAGTTCGTCGCCGCCGCGCGGGCCGAACTCGTCCGTCCACAGCGCGCCGGTCGCAGGGTTGATCGCGGCGCCCTGAACGTTGCGATGACCGTAGGACCAGATCGCCGGCTGTGCGTCGCTCCGGCCGACGAACGGATTGTCCGGCGGCACCGATCCGTCGGGGTTGATGCGAAAGATCTTGCCGAGGCCGCTTTCCAGATCCTGCGCCGGCTCGAACTTGAAGCGTTCGCCGGTCGTGACGAACAGTTTGCCGTCGGGAGCGAAGGCGAGCCGGCAGCCGAAGTGGTTGCCGCCGCCGACCTTGGGCGTCTGCCGCAGGATGACCTTGAAGTCGTTCAGGCCGCGGGCTTCGGCATCGAGCCGGCCCCGCCCGGCGGCGGTCGAGGCGCCGCCTTCGCCGGGCTCGGCGTAGCAGAGATAAACGAGGCGGTTGGTCGCGAACTCGGGATCGAGCGCGACATCGAGCAGGCCGCCCTGGCCCTGGGTGAAGACCATGGGTACGCCGGAAAGCGGCTTCGAAAGCGCGCCGCCGGCGACGAGGCGAAGTCGCCCCGCTCGCTCGGTGACCAGCATGCGGCCGTCGGGGAGAAAGGTCAGGCCCCACGGATGGTCGAGGCCGCCGACGACGGTTTCAACGCCCAACTTGCCCGCCTCGGTGTCGACCTCGCGATCTGCCGCAGCGGCGCACGCGACCGTCAGAGCGAACGCTGCCGATAGCGCCACTGCCGCCGCCAGCGCGCCGATACGGGACACCGTCGTCCGCCCGCGTTGCACCATCGACACCTCGCCTGACCCACCCCATGACCACCGGGAAAGGCGCCCCGGTCCCTGTGCCTTAAAATATGGCGGGGCGCAGGCGATGCCAGCCGCGCGCTCAGCTCCGGTGCGGATCGACTGCCGGCGACGCCGGCTCGGGCCGCGGCGAGCGCGTGTTGCGGCGGCGGATAAACGCGTCGACCTCGGCGAACTCGCGGATCATGCTGTCGAGCGACAGATGTTCGTCGACGTAGCTGCGCATCGATTCGGCAAAATCCGTCCGCGGATCGGCATGCCGGGCGAGGAAGTCGCGCAGTGCCTTGAGCATCGCCTCGTCCGTGTACTCAGCAACGCGCACACCCGTGACGCCATCGACGACGTAGGTGATCTCCGGATGATGGTGCGGCCCGGCCGGCGTGCGGTCGTAGGCGACAATCGGCACCCCGTAGCAAAGGGCGTGGTTGACGCCGAGGCCGGCGGCGCCGCTGAGTACGCTGAGATCGGCGGAGCCGTAGTAGGCGGCGATGCGCGACTCTTCGTATTCGGCGCCGGGCATGAATATCCTGCGGCCGAGTTCGTCCCCGGCCGCGGCGCGAACGTTTTCGATGTCCGGACCGTCGCCCACGAGCGTCAGGGCGGCCTGCGGATAGTCCGCGAGCAGCGCGCGGAAGATGCGCATCAGGCGGGGGAAGTCTTTGTCAGCGGTGAGGCGGCCAACGGTGACGATGTGGGGCCTGCCCGGCGCCGACATGGGCGTCACCTGGCCGGCCTCGTTGCGCAGGGTTTCGGCGTCGAGGGTGTTCGGCGCGACGAACAGCCGCTCCTTGTCGATGTACTGCCCGAGAAACTGGCGCCCCTCCTCGCTGTAGCAGACGTGGCCGTCGGCCATGCGGCACATCAGGGCGCGCGGCCTCTGAACCAGGCGCTGAAACGGCGAGGCAAGGCCGCGGTCCATGTTGAAGCCGTGGGACCAGAAGAGCAGGGTCGGCGCCCCGCGGAGGCGGCGGATCGCGGGAAGCAGGTAGGTGGTGTTCATGTGCATTGAGAACTCGCAGATGACCGCGGTCGCCTGCGTATCCGCCAGGATCCGGCGTATTGGGATGTCGCAACGGTAGAGGTTGCTTTTCCACGGGAACTCGAAGCGATAGCGCTTGATGAAGGGCTCGTCGTCGTGGATGAGCCGATTGTACTTCAGCGGACCGTAATCGGGGACCTGATTGGTCGTAATGACGTTCCAGCCGAACTCGCGCCACAGCCGCTCGAACAGCGCGTAGCGGTAGTGGGGCACGACACGCTGAAGGATGATAACCTTGTGAGGCATGGCGGCGTCCAAGGCGTTTTGCTCCCAGGTTGGCAGCGCGCAGTCGGCGGCCGAGCTTGCTTCGTCAAGCGTCTGCCGCCAAGCTGATCGCATACCGCATAATGCGGCTTCAGGAAAAGAACAAGCACGCGGCGCCGTTTCGCCAAGCCGGCACCGGCCCCCCGCTTGACGGGCAAACTCCGGGACGGATGGTCAGGTTTCGCGACCGGCAGCAATCGGACGCCATGGGCGCGTTCCGGTTACGAACCGTCCCCGCCCGGTCCAGCCGCAGTCGCGGCCAGCCCCGGCCGGCCTAGCGCGCGTATCCGAAGCAGTCCAGCGCCGGGCCGAACCGCTCGTTCAGGACCTCAATCGTTTCGGGCTGCAGCTTGCGCCGATGATCGCCTGGAACAACCTGCCGACGCTTATGATCCGGCCGCTGCCCGGCCGGCACAGAACCGGCGGACGTTTCGATCAATCGGGTTCGAGTCCTGTCGCTGATCTGCAGAGCGCAAAAACCGAGCAGGTCATCGAGCCAGCTCGGAAAGTCGGTGATCATGTCCTCGTACCGGGCGACATGAAGATTGTCCCGGCCGATCAGGTGCTTCATGTACCCGTCAAAAACCTCGGCAACCCTGTCGCTGAAATCGACGACGAATTCTTCGATTGTCTTCTGCCGAACCTTCTCCCGGTTGCTCAGAAAAGCCTCTGCTTTGTCCGGATCGGCCGGGAGGGGGTGCGAATAGGCTTGAGAAAAATAATGCGAAGTCAGGATATCCCTTGGATCCCTGACGACAAGGATTTTCTTGTAGGTATCGAGATCCGGAATTCCCTCTACCATTCTCGCAAATACCGTGTAGCAATATCCGCGTGTACTGAAAACGCGCTTGTATGTCTCGAATTCTTCCCGGGACATCCTATCCATAAATGTGGTATTCGTCATCCACGCGAACTGATTGAACTGGACCGGCGTAAGAGAATTCTCTTCGGCGCAAAGCATCAGCACGTTGCGAACGTATTGGGTGGCCGCCTTGTTAATCGAAAAGTGAATGATGCTCGGATGGTCGGACTTTGCCTTGTGACGACCGCGAACAAGCTGCTTTTCGACGGGGAAACAGTAGGCCACGGCCAGCGAGCGTAGCGCCGGCCATTTGTAGAGATTTGCCCGGACATACTCCGCACCGGGAAGTTTCATCAGATCTGCAATCATTCTGCGTAGTCTCTCTCGCTGGGGTCAGGCGATCGGGCGCCGAGCCGACATCGCGGGCGGCATATTGCCTTGAAGTTGCCGAAGTGGGAACGACGACGTGCCTTCCGGGCGACGATGCTCTCACTGGTCATGGAAAATGGGGTGGTCGACCCGTTGCCCGGCGCGAACACCGAGGCGCGCAGCCGTGCCGGCGTTCAGTTCGAGCACCGCGCGCACCAGGCCCGGCGGCCTAATCACATCCAGGGAAAGCGGCTTGGTGTTTGCGGCGACGGCGATGATGCGACCGTCGTTGTCGATAAAGAGCATGTCGAGCGGGATGTAGGTGTCCTTCATCCACATCGCGACGCTGCTTGACGGGCCGAAGTCGAAGAGCATCCCCGAATCTGCGGCGAGGGCGCGTCGCCCTTGCAGGCCGCGGGTGTGCTGTTGCGGCGTCAGTGCAAGCTCCACGGTGAAGTCGACCGGTCCACGATCGGTCTCGATCAGAAGCGACGAGAGCGCGCGCTCGTCGCCGGGCTTGGCCGGCGCATCCGCGCGCACCGCGAAGGCGACGGCGAGAAGAGCGAGGAAAACGACAAGGACGGCCGCCTGGGACAGCGCCTCCGTCCACGCCTGCGTCATCGCGCCGACCGGAACGCGCGCTTGCAGCGCCGAAGCCGGTCGAGCCAGCCTTGTTCGCACTCTCTTGCTCTCCGTCAAGGGCCCCTGCCGCGCCCGCAGCCGGCGCTCGTCCCCGCCGACCCAACGTCCGCGGGAACGCCCTTGGCCATTGCTGTTCACCCCAGCCGGCGCTTGACAAGGGCCGGCGTCAAGACTAGGTACCTGGCACTCAAGGAGCGCGAGTGCTAACAGGCCGCTCGCAGCGCCCCGAGATAATAGCCTATTTTTGTTTCAGGTTTCGCGGAGGACAAGCGATGAAATTCAAGCCACTGCACGATCGCGTGCTGGTCAAGCGGATCGAGCAGGAAGAGAAGACCAAGGGCGGGATCATCATTCCCGACACGGCCAAGGAAAAGCCCCAGGAGGGCGAGGTCATCGCCGTCGGGCCCGGCGGCCGCGGCGACGACGGCAACGTCATCCCCCTCGACGTCAAGGTCGGTGACCGGATCCTGTTTGGCAAGTGGTCGGGCTCGGAAGTCAAGATCGACGGCGACGAACTGCTCATCATGAAGGAGTCCGATCTCCTCGGCGTCCTCGAGGCTTAACCGACATTCCTGAATACGGAGATTAATGAGAAATGGCTGCTAAAGACGTACGGTTCGGTACCGAGGCGCGGAACAAGATGCTCTACGGCGTCGACGTTCTCGCCAATGCCGTGAAGGTGACGCTGGGCCCGAAAGGCCGCAACGTCGTGCTCGACAAGAGCTTCGGCTCGCCGCGCATCACCAAGGACGGCGTGACGGTCGCGAAAGAGATCGAGCTCAAGGACAAGTTCGAGAACATGGGCGCCCAGATGGTGCGCGAGGTCGCTTCGAAGACCTCCGACGAGGCCGGCGACGGCACGACCACGGCGACCGTTCTCGCCCAGTCGATCGTCCGCGAGGGCGCCAAGGCGGTGGCCGCCGGGATGAACCCGATGGATCTCAAGCGCGGCATCGACCTCGCCGTCGAAGCCGTGATCAAGGACCTCAAGTCGCGCTCCCGCGTCGTCTCGACGAATGCCGAGATCGCCCAGGTCGGCACCATCTCCGCCAACGGCGAGAAAGAGATCGGCGACATGCTCGCCCGCGCCATGGAGAAGGTGGGCAAGGAAGGCGTGATCACCGCCGAGGAAGCCAAGAGCCTGTCGAGCGAGCTCGAGGTGGTCGAAGGCATGCAGTTCGACCGCGGCTACACCTCGCCCTACTTCGTCACCAACGCCGAGAAGATGAACTGCGAGCTCGAAAGCCCGTTCATCCTCATTCACGAGAAGAAGCTCTCCGGGCTGCAGCCGCTGCTGCCCGTGCTCGAGTCGGTCGTCCAGTCCGGCCGGCCGCTGCTGATCATCGCCGAGGATGTCGAAGGCGAGGCCCTGGCGACGCTCGTCGTCAACAAGCTGCGCGGCGGCCTCAAGGTTGCGGCGGTCAAGGCTCCCGGCTTCGGCGATCGGCGCAAGGCGATGCTTGAGGACATCGCGATCCTCACCGCCGGTCAGGTCATCTCCGAGGACATCGGGATCAAGCTGGAGAACGTCTCGATCGAGATGCTGGGCACCGCCAAGCGGGTCGTGATCACCAAGGAAGAGACCACGATCATCGAAGGCGCCGGCAACAAGAGCGACATCCAGGCGCGCTGCACCCAGATCCGCGCCCAGATCGACGAGACCACCTCCGACTACGACCGCGAGAAGCTGCAGGAGCGGTTGGCGAAGCTGGCCGGCGGCGTTGCCGTCATCCGCGTCGGCGGTGCGACCGAGACCGAGGTGAAGGAGAAGAAGGACCGGGTCGAGGACGCGATGCATGCGACCCGCGCCGCGGTCGAGGAAGGCGTGGTCCCGGGCGGCGGCGTCGCCCTGCTCTATTCGACCAAGGTTCTCGATAACGTCAAGATCGAGAACGACGACCAGAGGCACGGTCTCGAGATCGTCCGTCGGGCGCTGCAGGCGCCGTGCCGGCAGATCGCCGAGAACGCCGGCGTCGACGGCGCCGTCGTGGTCGGCAAGCTGATCGAGCGTGCGGAGATCGAGGTCGGTTTCGACGCTCAGACCGAAACCTACGTCGACATGTTCAAGGCGGGCATCATCGACCCGACCAAGGTCGTGCGCACGGCGCTTCAGGACGCGGCGTCTGTCGCCGGCCTGCTGATCACCACCGAGTGCATGGTGGCCGAGCGTCCGGAGAAGAAGGACCCGATGCCGCAGATGCCGGGCGGCGGCATGGGCGACATGGACTTCTAAGCCGACACCACCGGCGAGAGTTCACCAGAAGGGCCGCGGGCGCACCCCGCGGCCCTTCGTTTATCAGGCGGCCGTTCACGGTTTCCGGTGTCGCTCGCGAAGTCCAACCGGCGAACGCGAAAACCGGCGAGCGCGCCACCCGCCTCCATACCCAGGCGGGGACGCGCGCCGATCAGAAACGCGCTTCTTGGTCTGCGGGAACCGCGGCCCGCCGCGCCGCCGAGGCGCCCGCGGCGGAGCCGGTCAGCGCGGCATCGCCGCCGAGTTGGAGGAACTGCCTGACCTTGGCGAACTCCTTTTTCACCATGGTCGGGTGGAAGCCGTCCGCCACCAGCCGGACGGCGAGCGCCGCCATCTCACCGACGCGCTGTTCGTCCGTGCCGATCTGCCAGTGCCTGTAAGCTGCGCCGGTCTCGTATCTGTAGCCCGCGCGCGTGAGCTGCGCGGTCCGGACCGGATCCGTGGCCACGACCTTGATGACCTTGCCGTCCCCGTGCCACCAGATGTGCGCGTCACACGCCTGGATCTGAACGGACGTATCGCCGATGAACATTTGCCTGGGCCCTTCGCGCCGGTGCTGCCGAGGGCCAGACCTTACCCTAGAAAGGGTCTAATTACTACGTTTGGGTTAGTTATTGATCGCCGACGGCGCGCGGCGACGCCCGATGGAACCTTCTGCGCATCCAACGCGGCTGCGATGGTCGCCCGCTGGACCGCCAGCAACGGGTTGTGCAATTTCTTCGATTGTACTACTCTGGCATGCGCATGTCCCGCCTCCTCAAGCCGCAACCATGACGACCGTCGCAATCGCCGCCGCTCGCCATGCGCTTGGGGACATCCGCCGGGAGCGCGACCGCTTCGCCGCCCTGTCCTTTTGCTGGGCGGATGCCGTCTTCGAACTTGACCCGGCTGGGCGGGTTGTCTACTGCGCCGGAGCCTGCAAACACTTGTTCGGCGTTGGCGACGACGCCCTGAACGGCGCGGCGTTGTCCGCGCTGCTGGCGCCCGCCGACCATGCCGCCTTGCAGGCGATGCTTGAGGAGGCGCCCGCTTCGGAACGCATCGCCAACGCGAAGGTGCGTCTGACGCGCGCCGACGGTCGGGAGCAGACCGCGACCTTGTGCGGTTTCCGGCTGAATGAACTGGACGGTCACGTCTTCCTCGCCCTGCGCGCCGCGCCCCGCGGCGCCGCCGATCTGCTCGCCCACAGGCTCGAACCCGAGCCGGTTGCGGCGAGCGAGATGTCCGTCAGCACCTTCAAGGCCGTCACCGCGCAAGCGAATTTCGAGGCCGCTTTCCAGCCCGTCATCGATACCCACACCGGCGTCATTCACCATTACGAGGCGCTCGCGCGCTTCCCCGGCATCCGCGGCGCGGAAGGCCCGTACGAGCAGATCATTTTCGCGGAAGAAACGGGCCTGATCGCCGACTTCGACCTCGCCATGACCAGAAAGGTTCTCGACTGGCTCTCCGGCGAGGCGCTCGACGGCAGCACCCGCGTTGCCGTCAACATCTCGGGACACTCGCTCGGCTCGTCCGCCTGCCTCACCGCCCTCGACGCACTTCTGCGAGAGAATGCATGGGCCAGAGGCCGGCTGCTGTTCGAGATTACCGAGTCGGCGCACCTCGGCAACCTCGCCGCCGCGAACGCCTCCGTCCAGCGGTTGCGCCGGCAGGGCTTCCCCGTCTGCCTCGACGACTTCGGCGCCGGCGCCGCCAACTTCGAGTACCTGTCCTCGCTCGAGATCGACATCGTCAAGCTGGATGGCGCCGCCGTGCGCGGCGCCCGCAGCGCCCACAAAGGCGATGCTTTCCTCAAGGCGCTGGTGCGGCTCTGCCGGGATCTTGGGGTCGTCACGGTGGCCGAGATGATCGAGGACGAAGCGGCGCTGGAGTTTGTCCGCGGCTGCGGCGTCCACTTTGTCCAGGGCTACCTGTTCGGCAGGCCGGCGCACGATATCCGCGCATTCCGCCGCTCCATCCCGGCACACCTCTTTCCGGTCGCTCCCATTCGAACCGGCGGTGGCGCCCGCGGTGGTGCCCGTGTCGCCTCCGAACGCCGCTCCTGATCGTCGTCGCTCGCGGCCGGTCGACGCGCTTGTCGTGATGGCCGTCACGGCATCGCCCGACCCGGCTTGTTACCTTCGCTCATTGCGGCTCTTTCGCCGAAGGGCGCGACAGCTTCCACAACCGCAACCCGCATCCGCAATCACCGGCGAGACCATGATGTTGACAGCGGCCAACTCCTCTGCCCCCACCGCCCCGACGACGACTTCCCTGCGCCTCGAACGCGACCGGTTCGTCGCTCTGGCCTTCTGCTGGGGCGATCTGCTCTTCGAACTCGACGTCGACGGCCGCATCGTCTACGCAACGGGCGCCATCGAACCGTTTCTCGGGCTGCCGGCGGAAAATCTTGTCGAGAAGTCTCTGGAAAGCATCGTCGTTACCGGCGAACGGGCGTCCGTGCGGACGCTGCTCGCGGGCGCATCGGGGCGCAAGCGGATCGAGACCTCGTCGCTGCAGTTGAACGGTGCGTCCGGGCCGACGCCGCCTCTTTCGGTGGCCGGCTACCAGCTCGAGGATCTGAACGGGCACTACTTTCTCGCCATGCACGCCTGTCCCCCGACGGTCAGGACCGCCGGCTTCGGCCGACGCTCGCGCGACGGAGCGACGGGGCTGTACGACGCACCCGCCTTCATCGACATGGTGACGAGCCAGCTCGCCAGCGATCGTCGGATCGAGGGCGAGCGGTGCGTCTCGCTGATCATGTTGCCGGGCTACGGAAATCTGCGCGAGCGGCTGCTTGCAACCGCCGAAAACGAACTGCTGTCGCGGATCGGCGCGAGCCTGCGCGCGGGTGCGATCGACGGGGCCTCGGCGGCTCGCATCGGTCCGGATCGCTACAGCCTGCTCCACCGCGCCGATCTCGATATCGACGGCCTGAAAGGGGAGATCGGCGATCTCACTCGAAGCGCCGATTCGCAGGCCATCGGCACGAATGTCGAGACGGCCACGGTCGAAATCGACGACGTCGGCGGCGGCGCCGTCGGGCAGAGCCTGACCTACGCCATAAGCCGCTTCCAGGCCATGGATGGGGACGTCGATGCGCTTGGATCATTCTCGACAAGCTTCTCCGCCGTCGCTCAGGAAGCCGTCAGCGCTCTCGGCGACATCGGAACGCTGATCGCCGAGGGCATGTTCCGCATCATGCTGCAGCCGATCCTCGACGCGCGCAGCGGCGCCGCCCACGCCTACGCCGTCACCGTCCGCCTGCCGGCGCAGGGCGGCCGCGACACGACCGCCGAGCGCTTGGCGCTCGCCGAAAGCGCGGGCCTGATCGTCGATCTCGATCTGGCCGTTCTGCGCAAGGTTCTCGAATGGCTCAGGAAGAAAACGCCGGTGAACGCCGAACCGGTCATCGCCGTGCGGATCTCCGGGCAGACCGTCGACGCGCTTTCGGCGCTGGCGCAAATCGATCAGCTCATTCGCGACAACCCCTGGATCCGCGGCCGGCTCGTCTTCGAGATCACCCAGTCCAGCCGGATCGCCAACCCGACCACGGCCAACGCCGGCATTCAGCGTCTGCGCGAACAGGGCATTCGGGTCTGCCTCTGCGACTTCGCGACATCGGCGCACGGCTTCCAGTATCTCGCCGATCTTGAGGTCGACGCGGTCAAGCTCGCCGCCGATGCGGTCGACCACGCCCGCGAGGCCCGACAGGGCAAGGCCTACGTCAAGGCGCTCATGGCCTTTTGCCGCGAGTTCGGGGTCGCGACCATGGCCGGCGGGATCGACGACGAAGCGACCTTGCGCCTGGCACGCGGCTGCGGTGTGCAGTTCGTTCAAGGCGCGCTTTTCGGACAGCCCTCGACCGATGCGCGGATCTTCGGCCGCCCCATACCCGCGCACCTGTTCAAGGATACCGCGCAGTGGTGACGAAGCCGCTTATCCCGATCATCGTCCCGGCGTGAGGGCTCCGACCCCGGATCCCGGCCTTCGAGAGGTAGCGGCGGTAACGCCGCGGCGCGGCGATCGGACGCTCAGTCGGGCAGGACCAGCGTGCCGGCTCCGTGTTCGGTGAACAGCTCGAGGAGCAGCGCGTGCGGCACCCTGCCGTCGATGATGACGGCGCCCTCGACGCCCTTCTCCACCGCGTCGAGGCAGGTCTCGATCTTCGGGATCATCCCGCCGCCGATGGTTCCGTCGGCGATCAACTGTCGCGCATCGCCGGCGGTCATCTGCGCAATCAGCTTGCCCTCGCGGTCGAACACGCCGTCGACGTCGGTCAGCATGAGCAGCCGCCGCGCGCCCACGGCCGCGGCAATGGCCCCCGCGGCCGTATCCGCGTTGATGTTCAAGGTCTCGCCGCCAACGCCAACGCCGATCGGGGCGATCACCGGAGTGATGTCGGAGCGGTCGTAGAAGTCGAGGACGTGCGGGTCGATCTCGGTCGGCTCGCCGACCAGGCCGAGGTCGAGGATGCGCTCGATATTCGAGCCCGGGTCGCGTTTGCTGCGGCGAAGGCGCTGGGCACGGATAAGGTTGCCGTCCTTGCCCGACAAGCCGACCGCAAAGCCGCCGGCCGTGTTGATCGCCGAGACGATCTCCTTGTTGATGGAACCGGCCAAGACCATTTCGACCACGTCGACGGTTTCCTTGTCGGTGACGCGCAGTCCGTCGATGAATTCGCTCTTGATCTTCAACCTTTCCAGCATCCGCCCGATCTGAGGTCCGCCGCCGTGGACGACGACCGGATTGATCCCGACCTGACGCAACAGGACGATGTCGCGAGCGAAAAGCTGGGCGAGCCCGCCGTCGCCCATGGCGTGGCCGCCGTACTTGATGACGAAGGTGGCGCCCGCGTGCCGGCGCATGAAGGGAAGGGCTTCGGACAGCGTCCGGGCCCGGGCGAGAAGCTGATCTCTGCTCGGTTTTTCCTGCATGCTGCGCCCCTTAAAGCACCGACGCAGCGAGATCCAGTGCAATTTCCCGACGACAGCCGCGAAGCGTGTCGAACGGGCGAACCGCGGCCGTCACCTCGCCGGTGTCGAAATGTCTGACGTGTCTGCCGTCCACGTCGACAGCGCCGCCAGGCTGGCCCGCAGGATGTCGATGCCAGCCCCCGTTCTGACGCTGGTGGCGATCACCTCGGGATGAGCCGCGGGTTGCGTGCGCAACTCGGCGTCGAGCGCGGACGTGCGCTCGACGAGCGCAGAGGCGGTGATCTTGTCGGCCTTGGTCAGCACCACCTGATAGGCGACGGCGGCGCGGTTGAGCATAGCCATGATCCGCCGGTCGATGTCCTTGACGCCGTGCCGGCTGTCGATCAACAGCAGGGCCCGGCGCAACGGCGGCCGCCCGGCGAGGTAGTCCTCGACGACCCGGCTCCAGGCTTCGACCCGCGCCTTCGGCGCGCGTGCGTAACCGTAGCCGGGCAGGTCAACCAGCATCAGCCGTCCGCCCAGGTCGAAAAAGTTGAGCTGCTGGGTCCGACCCGGCGTCACCGAGGTCTTCGCCAGGGTCCGCCGACCGGTCAGCGCATTGACCAGGCTCGATTTTCCGACATTGGAGCGGCCGGCGAAGGCAACCTCCGCCACGCCGCTGGCCGGGAGCTGCTCGATTCGCGCGGCCGACACCACGTAGGCGCAGGGTCCGGCGAAAAGAATGCGACCCCGCTCCAGCGCAGCGGACCCTTCTCCGGCGTCCCGGACCGTGTTCGGTTTCGCCTCGAGTTCGGCTTCTCCCCCGGGCTCGGGTCGGCCCTCGGGGTTCAGGCCTTCACCCCCATCCGGCGCATGATGACCCATTGCTGGATGACCGAGAGAATGTTGTTCCAGGTCCAGTAGACGACGAGACCGGCCGGGAAGCGCGCCAGCATGAAAGTGAAAACCACCGGCAGGAACATGAATATCTTGGCCTGGATCGGGTCCGGCGGCTGCGGGTTGAGCCTTTGCTGCAGGAACATCGTCACGCCCATGATCAACGGCCAGGCGCCGATATGGAGGGCGGCCGGCAGGACCGTCGACGGATCCCAGGGGATCAGCCCGAACAGGTTGAAAACCGTCGTCGGATCCGGCGCGGACAGGTCCTGGATCCAGCCGAAAAACGGGGCATGGCGCATCTCGATGGTGACGAACAGCACCTTGTAGAGCGCAAAGAACACCGGGATCTGAACCACCATCGGCAGGCAGCCCGAGGCGGGGTTGACCTTTTCGCGCTTGTACAGCGCCATCATTTCCTGGTTGAGCCGGGCCTTGTCGTCGGCGAACCGCTCGCGCAGCTTGGTCATCTCCGGGCCGAGCTTGCGCATCTGGCTCATCGCCCGGTACGACTTGTTGGCCAACGGGAACATCGCCAGCTTGATGCAGACCGTGAGCAGGAGGATGGCGATGCCAAGGTTGCCGACCAACTCCTTGATATAGATCAGAAACAGGAAGATCGGCTTGGTCAGGAAGTAGAACCAGCCGAAGTCGATGGCCAGATCGAACCGCTTGATCCCGTATTCGTCCGCGTAGCGATCGAGGAGCCGAACCTGCTTTGCGCCGGCGAACAACCGGCTCTCCTGACTAACGGTGCCGCCGGGAGGAACGACCTCCGGGCTGCCGACGTAATCGGCCTGGTACTTGTCGACATCGCCGGCCAGGGTGTGGACGAACCGCGCCTCGACCCGCTGGTCTTGCACGGGGATCAGCGCGCCGAGCCAGAACTTGTCGGTGAAGCCGAGCCATCCGCCGGTCGTGCTGTACTTGATGACGCCCTGTTCGGCGAGATCCTTGTAGCTGAGATCTTTCAGCGTCCCGTCGATGACGGCGATGGGTCCTTCGTGGAGGATGAAATATTTGCTCACCACCGGAGTGCCCCAGCGGGCGATCACGCTGTACGGATTGATGCTGATCGCCTCGGCACCCCTGTTTTCCACCTCCTGGGTGAGGGTGAACATGAAGTTTTCGTCGATCCGGTAGATGCGCTTGAAGATCAGGCCGCTGCCATTGTCCCACGTCAGGGTCAGCGGCTTCGCCGGGGTCAGCACGTCGGCGTCGGCCGTCCATTGGGTATCCGGCCCAGGCACCGTCACTCCCGCCGGGGCTCCGACCCAGCCCATCTCGGCGAAGTAGGGATCGGTCGAGCCCGGCGGCGAGAAGAGCACGATTTCCGGACTGTTCGGGTCGATCGTTTCGCGGAAATTGACGAGAGTGAGATCGTCGATCCGACCGCCGGTCAGCGAAATCGAGCCGTGCAACTCCGGCGTATTGATCCGCACCCTTTGACCGCCGGCGACGACCTCGGCGCGCGTGCGAACGGCCGGCGCAGTGCCGGCAGCCGGCGCGCTGGGCGCCGCAGGCTGGGTCACGTCCGCGCTCGGCGCCGCAGCGCCGCTTCCCGCCGTGGACGGCGCCGCGCTTTGGCTCGCGCCTTGTTGGGCCGGCGGCGGGGTCGTCGGCCGCAGCCGCCCGCCGATCAGTTGGAACCCGACCAGAATGACCACCGACAGCACGATAGCCAGGATCAGGTTCTTGTTTTCGATCATCAGCCGCTTCTCACTCGAGTGGGATTGCCCCTAGTTCGGGCGGTATCGTGCGTATCGCAATGCCACCGTTTCCGGGGCGCCGGCGCGTCACCTTCGCCCTCGGGAACCGGATCGAAGCCCCAATCGCCCCAGGGATGGCAGCGGCACAGCCGACGCAGCGCAAGCAGAGCGCCTCGGCCCGCGCCGAACCGGCGCACGGCGTCGAGGGCATATGCGGAGCAGGTCGGCTGGAACCGGCAGTTTCCGGGCAGAAACGGCGAAATGCCCAGACGGTAGACGGTGATCAAAGCCGCCACACAGGTCCCGGCGGCGCTCATCGCGCCGCTCCCGGACGTTCCGTGGCCGCACCCGAAGGGCGCGACCGTCGGCGCCGCGCGCCACCGTGCTCGCTCTCGCCACGACGAAGGCAGGTGAGCGCCGTTGCCAAGTCATCGAGAAGGGCTGCGAATGGTCGCGTCACAGTTTCGCTTCGTCCGATAATGACGTAGTCGCAACCGGCTTCGGCCTGTCGCGGCAGAATCTCGCGGGCCGCCGCGCGCAGCCGCCGCCGAACCCGGTTGCGGACCACAGCCTTGCCGACCTTTCGGCTCGTCGTGAAGCCCACACGCACCACGCCCGCGGCCACGCTCGCCGCGTCGGCGTCCGCGCGGCGGCGCTTCTGGAGGATCAGACCCGGCGTAACCCACTTCCGCCCAACCCGCGCCGCCCGGAGAAAATCCGCGCGGCGCTTCAGCGTCGGAATGTCAGGTGTCACACGACAGGCTCAAGCGGGAAGAGCTCAAGCGGAAAGGCGCTTGCGTCCTCGCCTGCGCCGCTCGGCCAGAATCCGCCGCCCGCCGACGGTCGCAGACCGCTTGCGAAAGCCGTGCCGCCGCTTGCGGATGATCTTGCTTGGTTGGAACGTCCGTTTCAAAAGCCTGCTCCGACGCCCGAATGGCAGCGTTCTCATAAGGGTTCGGCCGGCCCAAGTCAACGCCGAGCCGCTGTCACTCTTCTGCCGTCCGCGCTGCCACGCGCTGGCCAACGGCGGGCGCTGGTCAATCGGCGGCCAAGCCTCGACATTACAATGAAACCCGAGGCGTGAGCGGCAATCGTATTCGATTTTCCTTCGATGAGGGCGGCCTTGTGGGAAGCCGAACCGTGCGGCCGCCGCATTTCCGACTGGCGCCGATCACGACGAGGTGAACGCTCGTGACGCATTGAGCCTGGAAAGTGCGGCCTGCCGCGCTGATGTTCAGGCAGCGGGCGGCGCCACGCCGCACGAAGACCTTGCCGGCGACGCCAGACCTGCAGGACATGAACCCTCGCGATTGCCGCGTTCCGAACTCGAAGGCCGATGCTGCGGCCCCTCGTTCCGTCTGGTGGCGGTTCGCGCCGGTCATCGTCGTTGCCCTCGGCTTTGCGGCCTTTTTCCTCTTCGACCTCGACCGGTACCTCAGCTTCGATTCCCTGAGCGCAAACCGGCAGGCGCTGCTGGCCTGGCGCGACGAAAACCGACTGCTGGCCGCGGTCACCTTCGTCGCCGTCTATGCGCTGGCCGTCGCCTTCTCGGTGCCCGGCGCGATCTGGATGACGATCGCCGGCGGCTTCCTCTTTGGAACGCTGGTGGGTTCGATCTACGCGGTCGTCGCCGCGACCGTGGGCGCAACCGCCATCTTCCTTGCCGCCCGCTACGCCTTCAGCGGAATCTTGCGGGCCAAAGCGGGTCCCGCCATCCTCAAGATGAAGGCCGGATTCAGGAGAAACGCCCTGAGCTATCTCCTGGCGCTGCGGCTTGTGCCGATTTTCCCTTTCTGGCTGGTCAATCTGGTGCCGGCCTTCCTCGGCGTGTCCCTGCGCACCTACGTCCTTGGTACGTTCTTGGGCATCATCCCCGGGAGCGTCGTCTACACGCTCGTCGGCAACGGCCTCGGTGCGGTTGTCGACGCGGGCGGCGAGCCGGACCTGGACCTGATCTTCGCCCCCCAAATCCTCGCGCCGATCATCGGCCTTGCCCTCCTGTCTCTTCTGCCGGTCGCCTACAAGCGGTTCCGTCGGGATCAGGGTCGCGGCGCGCCCTAGTCATGGTCGAATGCCTCACCGCGGCGAAAGCGCGCGATGCCCGGATCAAGCCGCTCTCGGACAGAAGGCAGCACAGGCGGCGCCCGTGCGCGAGAGTGGCCTGCTCAGCGCGCGGGGATGCAGACGGTCGTCAAGGAGACGACATCGGCGCCGACTTTCTCGCGCGGAACGACAACCCAGGCGACGCTCGGGCTGGTCGCCGCCGAACCCCGGATCACGGTCGCGCCGAGCTGCGGGGCAAGCACGCCCACCGCACCATCGGCATCGACGGCCGCGCCAGACTGGACGCACGTGACTGCGCCTGAGGTGATACTCAGCGCCCTCAACGGTGCGGAAGAGCCGGTTACGATACTCGCCGGGACCATGCGCGCGCCGGCTGCGGGTTCGGACGCGGCGCGAGCGGCAACGGCGCCGGTCCCCAAGATGGCCAGGATCATGAGCGTGGCCGCTGCGCAGGCCCATCCGCCGCCGGCCCATGCCCGCGCCCCGGGCGCGCCCTGCTGTCTGCCGGGATCGCCGGCTGCCTCTCCGCATGCGATCCGACCGATCGTCCGCGGTGTCTTGTGCATCCCTGCCTTCTCCCTGTCCGCAGACTGCCGCCATCATGAAGCGACGAACGGACCCGAATTTGCGACAGGCACGACAACAGGTGCCGCGCCGCGGCTCCCTTATCACGGGTAATGACGAAAGAATAACGCGTTCAAGATGCTTTTAACAGAAGAAAAGACGTGAAGAGTCCACGGCGAAGACGAATGACACGCGCAGGTGCCCCCCCGCCGAACGGAAGCCGACCCGAGCGGCGTCTGCGGGTCGAGCCCGACACCGACCGCGCGACCGTTCCTGTTCGGTTTGCCCGCTCTGCCCGCAAGAAAGGCACAAAAAAAGGCCGCCCCCGAGGGGGCGGCGCAAGTTTGGATAGGGAGGAGGTCAAAGACGAACCGGAGATCGGGTCTCGACCCTACGTCCGGTTCGCCATGGACGCTCGCGGGACGCCCCTTATATACGAGAGATCGCCGCACGCATCAAGCGATTTGTTTGCCATATTGATCTCCAAAAAAGAGTTCTCATTCCAGAGATAATGTGTCTAAAAGTTGTCTAGTGCATCATAATACACGCTCTATCGAAGATCTGGTCCCAGGGCGCACGGGCGGCGCCTCCACGGCCGCCATACGACCGCTTGCGCAACCCGAAGGGACGTCACGCCCCTGTGGCTGAAATCATCCGAATGCGGAAGGTTCACGGCTACGAAACATGAGCCATCCCGTCTGCGCCCGTTGGCGCGCCGACAGGCCGCTCCTGCGGCCTCTCCTCGGCTCCCGGCCGGCCCACGCTTGTTGCGCGCAACCCGGGTTGATCTAGGTCGCGGCTGCGGACCGGCTGTGACGTCGGAGGAAGCGACGAACCTTCCGTCGCGCGTAGCGCAAGCCAAAATAAACGGGCGACGAAGCGAGTGCGACGTACTGGGCCGGCTTCATCGCTCTCGACAGGATCAGCTCGCGATACCTGGTGCGGGTGAAAAGGTGCTTCGGCTTCTTGATGGCCAGGGATTTCCCGGGACGCGCCACATGATCGCTTGGACTGGCGCTTTGTGTCGCGATCATCGGGAACAGCGCGTAGGCGCCCGGTAGCCGTGCATAAGCGGAGTCGATCCCCCGCCCGCTGAGGCGGACCCGGGCGACGCCGGGAGTTCCGAAGGGGCGGTCGCGCAGCCAGGCCAGGAGCCACGGGCTGGCGATGTAGGCATGCGCGGCCGTCGAAGAAACCCTGAGAACATTGCGCCGCACCGGAATTGCCCACCGGGACATGTGACCCAGGTAAAAGATCATCCAGTCTTCCGGCAGCAACGCCAGAGCACGCCCGATGCTGCGGACCGTGCGCACGCGCAAATGGCGCGAGAAGATGCAGTCGTCTTCCAGGATCAGGACCGTGCGTCTTCCGGACGCCAAAGCATGCAGCGCGACGGCGCGGTGCGCCTCCCAGATCCCGGCGACCGGCCACGTCGGGTGCTTGACCGGGCGGTGGAACAGCGTTGTCCGGCAGAGGCCGACGCGGTGCAACTGGGCTGCGGCATTGCGCGCGCGATCGGCCCTGTTCTGCAGCGAGATGCAATAGGCGCCGTCGATGAAAGACCAGTCGTAGCCGCTGCCGCTCGTTGCGGCGGCGCCGCCGCAATACGGGCAGGCGGGATCGGGGGGACACACGTGGAAATCCTGCTGAGAGCCAGCCGGGGCCGCTTCGCGCGTCCCGCCGATCCCCATCCGAGCCATGCCGTCGTCTAACAAAGGATCGGTTAGCCTTTCTCACCACGCAGGAGCATTACGGCCGCCTCTGCACAGCGCACTGCGCTGCATTGCAACAATCTTAACGCCTCGCATCTGCGGACGCAATCGGCGCCCCCGACCCGGTCTGCGGCAGGCACCGGCGTCGCCGGGGGCAGCCCGGACCGCTCCGTCGCATTGTGCATCAGGAACCGCAGAATTCGCCAGCGCCCGCGAGCGGCGATCGTGCATCTCGTCCATGTGCTTCGGCTCCCCTCAACGGCGCCAAGCCGACAAGGGGAGCAAACTCTGTCGGCGCTGCCGGTCCCATCGCCTTTACGGCATCAACCAGGCGGCCTTCGCAGCCGAGGAGCGCGTCGCCCAGTTGAATCATAAGGCGGTTCGGCTGCGCGTGCGGCGCCGTCCGACGCAGCGACTGCGCCAGTTCCGCCTCTCGTCCGGGCTCGCGAGAAGCGGCCGTGATCAGCGCCATCGCCATCGATCGACTCACCCCGGCGACACAGTGGATCAGTACGGGGGCGTCGGCAGGCCAAGTCGCAACCTCGCCGAGGACGGCCTGGACGTGCTCGGTGCACGGCGCAATGGCGCCGGCGCAGGGCTCGCAGACGTCATGCACGTCGACGCGAACGTGCCGACCGGGAGGGAAGCCGGGCGGCGTCGGTGGCTGCTCTTCGGGAGTGACAAGGGAAACGAGCCCGTACGGCCGAAGCGCGCGTACGTGCGTCGGCATTTCGCGCAGACTGCAGACATAGATCATCGTATCGTCCTCAGACAGCTCTCGGTGGCCGGCGCAACACTGGAACCACCGGAAGAACCGGCTGCTCCGCGTTCCCCGATTATAGGCCGGGACGCGGTGGAACGGTCGTTACATTCCTTCAGGCCCAGTTCTCGCAGAGGCTGTGATGGCCATCACAGCACGTCCACCGCAAAATCCCTATAACAGGATCGTCGGGGGATCCCCCCACCCCTCGATCCCCGAACGGGAAGAGCCCGGACGATCCTGATCCGGCCCTCCCGGTCGGCGGGTCGGCCGAAGTTCAGCCGCCGGACATCGCCCGAAAGAAACGACCAGCGTGATCCGCGAGCAGGATTGGCGCGCCGCATGGTTTCGCAACCTCGTGCGGGTTCCCGTCGCCTACGGCTAGAGATAGGGAGAAAGAAGCCAGGCCGCACCGTCGCGCAGCTTGAAAAAGAGCGCCCGATCCTCGACCTCGCCCAGAAGCAACGGCCGGCTCGCCCTCTGTTTGGCGTCGATGATGGCGTTGAGGCGCTCGGTCTGCACCGGGTCGTAGCACTCGATGTTGAACTCGAAATTGAGCCGCAAGCTGCGCTGGTCCCAGTTCGCCGAGCCGATCAGGCTCCAGATGCCATCGACCGTCATCAGCTTGGAGTGATCGAACGGCAACGGCGTTTGCCAGATGCGGCAACCGCGGCGCAGAAGCTGCCCGATTTTCGCGCGCGACGCCCACTGAACGAGCCTGAGGTTGTTGCTTCCCGGAATGAGGATATCGACGGCGACGCCCCGCATCGCCGCCACGGCCAGAGAGGTCATCAGCATCGGTTCGGGCACGAAATAGGGCGTCACGATGCGGATGCGTCGCTGCGCTTGGGACAGCGCGGCAAGGATTGCGAAGCGGATACGTTCGAAATCCTCATCGGGTCCCGCGGCGATCCCGCGAGCGACGGTTTCGCCGGCCGGCGCAAGACCGGGAAACCAGCCCTCGCCGGTGAGGCGTTCGCCGGTACAAAAGGCCCAGTCCTCGGCAAACGTCGTCGACAGATGGGCAACGACCGGGCCCGTGATGCGAAAGTGGGTGTCCGCTGTCGCTCGTTGACGATCGGCCGAGAGGAGGTAGGCGCGGCGCACGTTCATCCCCCCGGTGAAGCCGAGGCGGCCGTCCACCACCAGGATCTTGCGGTGGTTGCGCAGGTTGGCGTAGGCCATATGGATCGGAACGAAGGTCGGCAGGAACTCGGCGACGGGAATGCGGCGTGCGCGCAGTTCGCCGAGCATCGTCGGGAATGAGTAGCGCGCGCCGACGCCGTCGATCAGAAGGCGCACGGAGGCGCCGCGGTCGACGGCTTCTTCCAGTGCGTCGGCGAGGAGGTGGCCGGCGTGATCGTTGTCGAAGATGTAGGTCGACATGGCGACCGTGTGCTCGGCCGCGCCGATCGCTTCGATCATGGCCTGGAAGGCCTCCACGCCGGTCATCGGCTCGATGGCGTTGCCGGCAACGAGCGGGAAGGCTGCCATGGTGTCGACAAGCCGGGCGATGGCGGCAAGATGGCGGTCCGCAGCCGGCAGTTCGAGACCGACCGTCGGCGTCGTCGACCGGCCTTCGAGCGCTTCCCTCGCATGCGGCCGATGAAGGCGCAGTTCGCTCGCTCGCCGCTGGATCCTGTTGATGCCGAGCAGGCCATAGAGCGCCACGCCGACGAACGGCGCCAGCCAGAGCAGCCCGACCCACCCTATCGCCGCGCGAACATCGCGTTTGTGCAAGATGACGTGCGCGGAAGCCGTTGCGGCGATGATGATCGCGCAAACGCCAACGAGCAGTGGCCAGAGCGTCTCCATTCGGTCGTCGCGTCCGAAGCTTGCGGTTCAAGCGCCGCCGTCAAAGCCCGGATCGACCGCCGCGGGGCGCGGTCAACGTGCAGCCGCAGGCAGCCTTCCGTGCCGGCCCATGACGGTCGTCCCCGGCGCCGGCCATTCTGCCGTTAGACGGAGCGCTGGCAAGGGTCGGGAGCCCGGCCGCCGGTCGCAAGTCGGAGAAAGCGCGAAACTGTGTTGCGTTCGCCGACCCTTCCGCCGGCCGTCTCGCGTACTTTGCACGCGCGCGTCTTGCCGCTAAAGTCCGCGAAGACGGTATCATTGGCAGAAATCAGCATCGGGAGGCTGACGTGAGCGTCGTCCGCATCTACAAGCCGAGCAAGACGGCCATGCAGTCGGGTCGGCGCAAGACCCACAAGTGGGTATTGGAGTTCGAGCCGGACTCACCAGAGGTTCCGGACCCGCTGATGGGCTGGATGGGATCGTCCGACACCCGTCGACAACTCCGGCTCCAGTTCGACACGCGCGAGGAGGCGATCGCATTCGCCGAGCGGAACGGCCTGCGCTACCGCCTCCGCTCCCCGCACCAGCCGGTCATTCGGCCCAAGAGTTACGCGGAGAACTTCAGCGCCAACAAGGTCGTTTGAGGAGCTCCACACCGACCGGCATGCGCCCGTAGCTCAGCCGGACAGAGCAACTGCCTTCTAAGCAGTGGGTCGCAGGTTCAAGTCCTGCCGGGCGCACCATCTTTTCAATGGGTTACGGCATGGCCGGCAAGACCACCGCGGAGCGGGTAAGCAGGGGGTAAGCATCGCGGCGACTTTTGCGCTCCGTGGCGATGGCTTACGCTCAGCGCGGAGCCCGGTATGCGAGCCGCCAGACATATTGCCACCAGCGCTTTTTCCTGAAGAGAGTCTGTCAGCGTCACAGCGTCATCGCCGGATGAACGGCAAGCACGACCAACAGCTTATGCATGACGCTGGTTGCGTCACGGACCCGTCACAAAAGGGAGCGGCAGCGTCACGGCAACGGGACCAGCGTAGCAGCGGTCGATGATTGTCGGCTGATCGGATTGAACTGGGGCGAGTACGCCCCTGCCGAGCCCCACCCCCTGGAGCAACCGTGAGATTGCGCGCGGGCAATCTCATCCGCATACTTTTCTCGAACAGGGGGGGCAATGGTGGCGGACCCGCCGAAGGTCTTCATCAGCTACAGCCATGATGACGAGCGGCACGAAGAGCGTGTGCTCGAACTCGCCAATCGCCTGCGCCTGGACGGGATCGATGCGGAGATCGATCAGTACATCCACTCGCCGCCCGAGGGATGGCCGCTCTGGTGCGAGCAGAAGATCGAAGAGGCCGGCTTTGTGCTGCTGGTCTGTACGCAGACCTATCACCGCCGGGTCGCCAACAAGGAAGAAGCCGGTGTAGGCCACGGTGTGGTGTGGGAGGCGCGGATCATCCGCCAGCTTCTCTACGATGCCGGTTCGGTGAGCGAGAAGTTTATTCCTGTCCTCTTTTCCGATGGCAACGCCGAGCACATTCCAAGGCCGGTAAAGGGCGCGACCCGGTACAAGGTGGATACCGCATCCGACTACGAGCGCCTCTGCCGCCACCTCACCAGCCAACCGATGGTCGTCAAGCCCGCACTTGGCGCACCCAGAGCGCTCCCGCCCAGGACGCCCAAAACCCGGGCCGCTGCCGGGGCGCGACCGGAAATGCACGCGGCAGCGTCTCCAACAGCTTCACCGCCGGTGAAGGCCAACGCTGGGCATGGGCCACACCACCCCGCGATACCGCCGGCCGTTCCGGCCGTGAAACCCCGTTCAGGTGATAGATTGGCACCGGACGCCATCCGCTGGCTGCATCTCTCCGACCTGCACATGGGCTGCAGAGGAGCGGAGATCTGGTGGCAGGTGCGAAGCGAATTCAAAGACAGCATCAAGCAGTGCTTTCGGCCGATCGACATGATCCTGTTGACGGGCGACTTGACGTTTTCGGCACAACCGGCCCAGTTCGAACTCGTCGACAGATTTCTCGAGGATCTCCTCGGCTGGTTGCGCGAGGCCGGCCAGGAGAGCGACCCCTTGGTGATTCCGGTTCCCGGAAACCACGACGTGCTGCACCTCGACGATCTTGATATCGCCTCCTTCTACAATCTCGACAATTTCTGGAAGGATCCGGAACACCCGTTTATCGAGTCCCTGCGCAAGCGCCTTTGGGAAGGACGAAACGCAGCCTATTTTGGGCCGCTCTTCGGCAACTATGTCGGCTGGCTGGAAAGAAGCATCCTCCCGCCCTTGGCCGGTCGCCAGGGCGTTGTCGTACACCGGTCACACTTCCCCGGCGATATCGGCGTCCGTGTGCGTCTCGGCGATCGGCCGCCGGCGACGATCGTCGGACTAAATTCCGCGTGGGTTCAGTACAATAAAGGGGATTTTGACCGTCGGATCGAGCTCTTCACGCAGCAGCTTCATTGTGCGCTGGGGAACGACGCGGCAGTCTCGCCCTTCGATGGGCTGGCCGGCTGTCTCAATCTGCTTCTGATGCATCATCCCCCGGCGTGGTTGTCGGCGAAGGCCAGCCAGCGCTTCAGGGAGGAAGTCTATCCGCCCGACCGCTTCCTTCTGTGCCTGCACGGGCACATGCACGAAGGCCGCTCCGAGGCGATATCCTGCTCGGGTGGCAAACTCCGCTATTTCTTTCAGGCGCCCTCTCTTTTCGGAGTGGAGCACTACGGCCAATCGAACGAGACGCGGTCGATGGGCTACGCCTGGGGAGAAATGGACGCGACCGGCACCGTCCGGGTTTTCCCGCTCAAGCGGGGGTCCCAGGGCGGTCGGCAGGTGTTCTTGTGGGATAGCGAATTCGAGCCGGACCCGGCCGGCCGTCAAATCCGCCCCCTCATTGTTGATCCCAGCACCGTCATTGCTGCGCCGGACCTCACCCCATGGCTGGAAGCACTCCTGGAGCGCATCGGCTACGTCGAAATCAGCGGCATCGGCAGTGGCGTCGGGCGGACACGTGATGCGACGCGCTATCCGATCGAACAGCTCTACACAACGCTGCGCAGCCAGGATGCGACCGAGGGACTGACCGGTCGTGCCGAACCAGTTGCGCTGGCCGAACTCGCCTCGCGTCATCCGCTGCTGCTTATCGAAGGTCAGCCAGGCGCCGGCAAAACCACGTTCCTGCGCTTGGCAGCGACGATGCTCGCCAAGGACTTCCTCCGCATGCCCTGCCCCAGCGCGCCGTCCTGGCGCGAAAAATACCTGGGGATGTCCGGTCGAGAGAAGGCGCCGGCACCAATCTTTCTGCGGCTCTCCAAGCTCGCGACCCTTCTGACCGAGCTCGGCGACACGTCGCTGCCGGATGATCACCAGCGCCTTCTCGACCTCCTGGCTCGTAGCAGCGGTAAGACCAGCGACGCTTGGCGCAGGCACTGGGAAAGGCTTCTTGAGCGCGGGGAAGCCGTTCTGCTCCTCGATGGCATGGATGAGGTTGCGGACGACTGCATGCGAGAACGCATTTTCGCGATTTTCCGCGACGCCCGCCTGCACTGGGACAAGGCCAGGGTTGTGGTGACGAGCCGCCCGTTCGGTGTCGAGGCCATTCGCGAGATGGGCTTTCACCACGCAAAGATTGAGGACTTCGGTAAGAAGGAGATCAGAGAATTCGTCGAGCGCTGGGTGGCGGCGCTTCACAACCTTCCGATCGGCGAACGGCCGGAGGGAGCGGCGGGCGAGAAGGCCGACGGGATCATCCAGGATGTCCTGCGCCGCCGCGGGTTGCGACGGATGGCCGCCAATCCGGTTATGCTGACCTGTCTGTGCGTCGTTCACTGGAACGAGGGCGACCTGCCGGAGGGCCGGGCAAGGCTCTACCGGGCGGTGTTGCGCTGGCTGATCGCCGCGCGCTCGCCTCAGCGGAATGACTTGACGTTCACCGACCGGTTTGCCCTCGAGGCCTTCGCGGCGGTGGCCTTCGCCATGATGGTTGGAGCGGTCGGGGAAAAGTCCGCGGACCTCGATTTCGGGGAAAGCGCCGAGGCGATTGTCTCCGTGGCGGAGCGTCACTTTCCGATCGACATTGGTATCCGCCGAGCGCGGGAGTGGCTTCGCTTTGAATGTTTGTGGAGTGGCATCATCGAGGAGGAGTCGGCTGGAAGGGTCCGCTTCTGGCACCTGACCTTCCAGGAGTACCTGGCCGCCCAGGAACTCGCCTGGCGCCGGGACAGGGATGGCGCCGAGGATTGGTGGCCAGCGGTCAAGGGGCGACTGGACGATCCCCAGTGGCGGGAAACAGTGGATCTCCTGCCGGGCGTTCTGTTCGATGAAGGCGGCCGTGGGCGGGTCGACCTGCTGCTACGAAGAGTGATCGCCCTCCGGGAGGGACCTGCTTCGTTGGCTACGGATGCCCGCGTTTTTGGCATCCTGGGTCGCATCCTCAGATCGATGACCGCCTATCAGTACAAGCCGACGCGGGAGATCGAGGCGGTATACAACGATCTTGAAGAGCGCATCCTGGCCATCTTCTCCCTCGACGGCGCCGTCAAGGTTCCGGTCAAAACGCGCATCGAAGCGGCGGAAGCGCTCGGGCGGTCGGGAGACCCCAGGCTCGATCGAGACTGCTTCATCGAGGTTCCCGACACGAGCGGGGTGAGCCTCGGCAAGTATCCGGTCACGGTTCAGGACTACCAGGCGTTCGTCGACGCCGATGGTTACAAGACCGATCAGTACTGGGACGACGAGGGCTGGCGGTCAAGAAGCGAGGGTCGCTGGGTCGAACCTGATGGGTGGGACGCGCAGCTTGAGCACCCCAACCGCCCGGTGACGGGCGTATCGTGGTATGAAGCGTCGGCCTTTTGCCGGTGGCGGAGCAGTGACAGCGACTGGACGTTTCGCTTGCCGAACGAGGCAGAATGGTTGGCTGCGTCTGCCCCGGACGGGCGGACGTATCCGTGGGGAGCCGAGGAGCCGGATCCCAAGCGAGCCAACTTCAATCGCAACGTCGGTGCGCCAACGCCTGTCGGCGTCTATCCCGCGAGCGATGGCCCCTACGGCCACTGCGATCTCGCTGGGAACGTATGGGAGTGGATGAACGATGATTTGGAAGAAACCAAGTCTGAAGACCATGAAGGAATACAATCCTCTCGCAACCGCGTCCTCCGCGGCGGCTCCTGGTACGTCAATCCGGGGATCCTCCGTTCGGCGTTCCGCTACAGGTACGTGCCCGTTAATCGGGTCAGCGTTCTCGGGTTCCGGGTTGCTCGGACGCTTGATTAGGACTTGAATCTTTACTCCTTTAGCTCTTGGGTCCAGGGCGAAGCCCTGGTCGATTTTTTTTCTAACCTCAGCCCTCGGATGACCGACAACAGCAAGCACACCGGCGTGGCTCTCGAGAAAGCCTACCAGTTCATCGTATGGCTGGTGCCGACGGTCGAGAAGTTTCCGCGCACGCCCCAGACCGGCCGGAGCCGGGGCGTCCATGGACGCTCCGGGCGCGCACGAGGGCGTCCAGGACCGGCCATGATGAGCGCGTACGCCCGGCGTCCGTCCTGACCCCTTGTGGGTGACGGGCGCCGGGCAGATGCGAAAAGCTTCATCCCTCCAAAGCCTTGCGATAGTACTACGGCGACAGGGTACGGGGGCGGAGATTGGCTGGCTATGGCTGCACGACTGAGTGAAACGAGGCCGGTCAGCCTGTTCTACTCGTACTCGCATCAGGATGAAGCGCTGCGGAAACGGCTTGAGGACCACCTCGCCGGTCTACGCTGGAGCGGCTTGGTGTCCGAATGGCATGATCGCAACATCGACGTTGGCGAAGAGTGGGCGAAGGAGATTGACCGCAACCTGGATTCCGCTGACATCATCCTTTTGTTGGTCAGCGCCAGCTTTATCGCTTCGAGGTATTGCTGGAGCGTCGAGATGACGCGTGCTCTGGAGCGGCACGACAAACAGGAAGCGAAAGTCATCCCCGTGATCTTGCGTCCCTGTCGATGGGGAATTACGCCTTTCGCGAAGCTGCAAGCGGCACCAAAGGATGCAAAGCCGGTGACATCCTGGCTGGACCAAGATGCGGCTTTTGACGATGTCGCTGGCAAGATCGAACGCGTCGTCATGGATCTGCGGGAGCAGCGTGCTGCGGTGGCGGCTGCCAGCGAAAATGTAGGGCCTTCCGCGGCAGGGGAGCCAGTCGCGAAGGACAATGGACCGGCCGATCAGGTCACCAGTCCCATCCACGACTTCATGGTGTTCCGCGATCCGAGGCCTGACAAAGGTGTCGGGCCCGAACTTGTCGTTATTCCCGCCGGGTCGTTCTTGATGGGCTCGCCGGAGAGCGAAAAGGATCGCTTCAAATGGGAAGACCCGCAGCATGCCGTGACGATTGCCCGGCGGTTTGGACTTGGCCGCTATCCGGTAACGGTCGGCGAATACCGGGCGTTCGTTGAGGCGACCGGTCACCGGCACGGGGGCGGGATCCATGACTGGACCGGGTCCGAGTGGAAGCAGGATGTGGCGAGGAGTTGGCGAGATCCCGGATTCTCGCAGACGGACCGTCATCCCGTGGTGGGTGCCAGCTGGCGGGACGCGGTGGCGTATTGCGCATGGCTGAGCGAGCAGACGAACAAGCTCTACCGGTTGCCGTCGGAGGCGGAGTGGGAGTATGCGTGCCGGGCCGGGACGACGACACGCTATTCGGTCGGCGACGCGATCACGGCGAACGACGCAAACTTCGACAAGAACGTCGGCAAGACGACGGAGGTGGGGTCCTATCCGCCGCCGAACCCGTGGGGTCTGTACGATATGCACGGGAACGTCTGGGAGTGGGTCGAGGACGTCTGGCATGACGACTACACGGGAGCGCCTGCGGACGGCTCGGCCTGGACGGATGGGGAAGGAATACAATCCTCTCGCAACCGCGTCGGCCGCGGCGGCTCCTGGATCAACATTCCGAGGTACCTCCGTTCGGCGATCCGCTACTGGCTCGCTCCCGTTAATCGGTACGGCATTCTCGGGTTCCGGGTTGCCCGGACGCTTGATTAGGACTTGAATCTTTACTCCTTTACCTCTTGGGTCCAGGGCGAAGCCCTGGACGATTTTTTTTTACAAAGTGGCGGCGACGGGCAGGAGGACCACGCTGGACGCCCTCGTCGCACGCGCAGAGCTGGTCTTTATCGGGTGCTTGCCGCAGCGGTGCGCCGCGGCGAGCATTCCATGGCCACGCATCGCAACCGAACCTGGTCGCCGTCATGCCGGCGTTTCCCTGCATTCTTCGTCGATCCACTGCAGGAACGCCGGATTTCCCCCGGCAATAGGCAGCGCGATCACGCAGGGACAGGCGTACTCGTGCAGCGCCCTGATCCGCTCGCCGAGCGCATCAACCAGATCCTCACGCGTCTTGACGAGGAAGGCGACTTCGCTCTCCTCGCAGACGTCCCCCTGCCAGCGATAGACGGACGTGATCGGCCCAAGGATATTGACGCAGGCGGCGAGCCGCTCGTTGACGACGGCCCGCGCGATGGCCAGGGCCTGGTCGGGCGAAGCGGCGGTAACGTAGACGAGCACCTCGGCCATGATCGCCCTCCCGGAAAGGCGGCAGAAGTCGAAAAAAAAAGGGTCCGCTTTCGCAGCGGACCCCGTATAAGTTGTTCCGGGTCTCTGAGGGGGCAACACATCGGCCCGTCGAAAAATCGACATCGGGCTGAGGGCGGGGAAAACCCTGGTTGCCGCCAAACTCTTTGCAAGGCGGATGCCAAAGCGGCGCCAAGGTCGCTTTGGCCGCCTGCAGTGAAGCCCCGTGGCGCCCGCTTCCCTTTCGATGCAGCATTCTGCATCGGGCGCAAGCGCAACGCGCGCACTCGGCCCACCCGCTTTCGCCGGACGCGCACGGACCGTGTCTCCTCGATGCGCAGCGCTGCATGCAAATTAAGCAAAAGGGGCTGTCGCCGGAAACATGTGCAAGATCACCCGACGCCGCAGCCCTGCCGTCAGTCGGCAACGCGCGTCAACTGCGCCCTGACTTCCGCCACCTGCTGCCGGTCGATCCAGCGCGAAAAGACAAGGTCGAGCCCGTTCTCGCCGAGGGTGCGATCATAGATCTGAAGATCGTAGCCGCCGTCGTCCGAAATGATCAGCGCGAAGACGGACAGCGTGCTCCCGGACAGCCGTGCCCAGAAGAAGGGATCGCCGGAAAACGGGTCGAGCGGCACCCGCTCGCCGAAGACATTGGCGCGCATCGCCGAGCGATAGACCCCCGGGCGCTGCGTCGGTCGAAACGCGATCGTGTAGCTTTTCGCAGTCTCTCGCCCTTCCGCGCCGCGCGCGATCGTCGTCCAGCTGACAACAAAGCCGCTGTCGGCCGCCGGCTCTATGGTCACGCTCAGGTCGCGCGGCGCAGCGCGGGTGTCGGCGCCGGCCGGCGCGTGGCCACGGTATGTGCCGAAAAAAGCGTCAATGCCCGCGTTGGCCCCCGGAGCGGCGCCCGCCCAGGCGGAGGCCTGGGTGAGGAACATGGCAAGCATGAGGGCGAGTAGCGGCATTCAGGCGCGTCCGTCCGTCCGTGTCGCCATCCTGCGCGGAAGAACAAGCATCTGGCAATGCCTGTTTCCTGGCCTAGACGGGCGCGGTAACCCGAAGCCGGTCCTGCCGCCACAGCCAGAGAACGCATCCCCAGTTTGTCGCAGCGTAGCACGCCTGCGAGACGACCATGCCGATCGCAGCCCCGGTCAAGCCGCCGAAGTAGATCAGCGGAGCGCAAAAGACCAGCGCCAGCACGGTTGAGGAGAATTGGCTGAAAAATCGCAGGTTGGCCTGCTTGCGCGACGTCAGGATGAGACCCGCCGCCATGGGGAGGCCGCGGAAGATCGGGATGAAGGCCAATATCCAGAGAAGAGGAACGGCCTCTCTCATCTTTTCCCCAAAGAGCTGAACGAGAAAGAACTCGCCGCCGAAATAGACCAGGGCCGAGTAGGCTGCGGAAACGACGCTGAATACGGCACCTGTGCGGAAGGCCAGTTGTTTCTGCTGGGATACCGTCATGTTGTCGGCATTGCGCGACGCCATCGGCACCAGCATGAGCTGCATTCCGATGACAATCTGCGCGAAGGGCGCGATGAAGACTTCGGCCGCCTTCAGCAGCCCGGCCGCCTCCTGGGAGATGAAGAAGCCGACGATGGCGAAGAACCCCTGATAGGTGAGGATGCCGAACGGCACGGAAAGCAGAATCCACTTGCCGAAGGACCAGTGGTCCTGCCAGTAGCTCCGCACTTCGCCCGGCTTTGTCCTGGCCATCGCGCTCCAGAAACGACCGCCCTGAACGACGCAGACAAGCAGGCTGCAGGCCGACAACAACGTGTAGATGTCTACCACGCTGAGGCCCTCGACCTGCCACAGCGCGGCCAGCCCCGCCATGACCAGGAGCAGGTACGAGATCGACTGAATGCTGGCCAGAAACTGTCGATGGTCGACATAGAATTGACGGCGCAAGAAGAACTGAAAGCATAAGAAATTGATATAAATGCAGCTTGCGAGCATCACGTGGAACAGATCGCGGGCGATTAGATCGAAGGCGTACGCCACGCCCGAGCCGGCGGCGAAGAGTACGCTGAATGCGAAGACGGACACTCCCTCGAGACCGACAAGGAAGCCGAAGTACCGCGGGTACTCTTCTGCCGGGCGTCTTGGGCCGAAAACCGCCATCGGCTCCAGAACGATGCTGTTCTGCAGAGACCGGACAAGCAGAATGAACACGTTGGTAATCGCAAAAAGACCCAGCGCCTCAACACCGAGATGCCGGCCAATGAATATGCTGACTGCGAAGTTGATGGCCGCTGCGGCGCCCTGATCGGCGATGCTGGCCATTCCGCGGCTGCTCATCGACGCGAGCTTCCTGACACGGATGTTCTTCACC
>JAEULH010000080.1 GCA_016793925.1 Rhodospirillales bacterium
TCAGCTCGGCGCGGGCGTCCGCGTCGATGCGCCTGCGCTTGGTGATGGCGAGGCTCAATTCCTTCTTGTAGCGGTCGCAGGTCATCGCCGTCGGCCGCGATGTCTGCGCCGTCGCCGGTACGCTGACAGCAGCCATGAGCAGCAGCGCGAAGACGATGAGAAAGCTTCGATGGAATCCAGGCAGCGGAGGTCTCCTCAAGTATGATCGCCTCGCCATAGTACGCGTTCACCTGCGCGACTTCGAATCGTTCCGCCCCACACTCGCGCGGAGCCGGCTGCGCACGGACGGGCGCGGCGGCCGGGCCGCACCGGCATGCGCTCAGCCGAAGTCGTGGTCGACGATCGCGTTGGCGCGGCGCGAGAGTTCCTTGCCGTAGTCGGTCCAGATGCCCTGGCCCCAGTAGCGGTAGCAACTGGTCTCCGCCATGAGCAGGTGAAAGAGCGCGTTGCGATAGCGCTGTTCGTCGGTGTTGATGGCGCGGTTGGTAAGAATCTTCTCGTGAAAGTTCGACGATGCCTTGTCCATCGGCGCAAGCACGTCGTCATAACCGTGCACCCACGACAGATTGTTGGTCCAGCTTCCGCCGTCCATGTGGAAGCCGTGGTCCTCCTTCTTCAGCGCGTCGATGGTCTTGGCCAGCTTCTCCGGCCCGTCTCCCGGCTTGATCCGGTCCCAGATCCGCTTCTGCATGACCGGTTGCAGCGGCGCAAACGACCGCTCGTCGATACCTTCGGCAGCGAGATGCTCAAGATATTCCGTCACGTTCATCAACGGCGTGTCGGAGCCGCTGCATTCCCGAACGACCTCCATGTACTTGGCCGGGAACTCGTTCATCATGACGCCGCCGTTCTCGCCGTCTGCGATTTGCGTCACCAGGGGCGGTACCTGCCTGCCGGCGAGTTCCCAGCGGTTCAGGGACTTCGCCTCGTAATAGGGCTGCATCTGCGCCACCAGCTTGGTGTCGGAGCCCTGTGTCTTGACGATGGCGACGATCTCCGCCGTTTCGCCGTCCGAATTTGTGCAGACCAGGCGATGCGGCAGGTGCTTGTGGACGGGGCCCGAGCCGTCTTCCGGCCGCTCGACCGTGTGCTCCTGCACCAGGACCCAGCTGAACCCGCGCTCGCGCAACGTCTTGACGAAGGCATGGGCGACATCGGGATGGTTCGGCAACGCCATTTCAGACGGCGAAAACCCGCGCAACCGCCCCAGCGCCTCGAAGCCGAACAGCGCCGCGAAGTGGTGCTGGAAGGCCTGCACATGCAGGCGAAAATCCTGGATCGGCGTCGACGGCGCGACGGCATGGCCCCACGGACAGCCAAGCCACTCGACGGCATGGCGGTACTGCGGCGCGCAGGTCACGGTCTTCAGGGCGTCGAGGACATGGTGCTCGCCCATCTGGCCGAGGCCGTAGAGAAGCGTCCCCGAGTACTCCAGCATGACCCGCGGCTGTTTGCCCTCGTTGATGAGCTGCGGGATGAATTCGCCCATACGTTTGTAGCACCAGGAAAACACCGGTGCGTTGTGATTGTCGCCGATGCCCTGGTTGTCGCGCATGTGCTGAAGGTTGCCGACGATGGCCGCCGTGCGCAGATCGGCGCCGCCGGCGGGGATCAGCGGTTGATGCATGTGCAGCGCCACGGCGGCGGCGGCCCGGATCCGGGCAAAGTCGATCCCGCCGGCGCTGCGGAAGATGTCCTGGCCGGCGCCGGCGGCGATGGCGCGATCGACGTCGTCTTCGTGCCCGGCGATATTGGGCAGGCCGTCTACGCAGTCTGGCATGTCCGGGAACGAAGCCGTCATCGCGATCGAATCCTCCTGTGACTGGCGTTCACGCGCTTGCCGACGCGAAACTCCGTCTCCCCTGAAACAGGGTCGAAGCGCGGTTGATGTTCAGATGGCGCTCGTGGCGCCGGCACGGCCGGCCCGGTGCGACCCGGACCGGCTTGCCATTCCTGCCTCGTGCTGGCCCGCGACGCGGTTCAGCCGCCCGCCCCCGTGCTTGTGAGACCGGCGGTTGTGGGCTGGACATCGCCTCCGCCCTGCGCCGACACCGGCTGCAGCGTTCTCGGGTCGATCTGCACAGGCCGGCGAACGCCGTTCTGGTCGACAACCATGGCGTTGACCTCCGGCGCGGCCCAGAAGGCGCCGGCACCGGCATACTGGCGCGACGTCTGGTTGAGCGTCGTCGTGTCGAGCACGCCGCTCACGGTCTGTCCGCCACCCATCCGCGCCATGACCTGGTCGCGAACCTGCGGGTCAAGCGCGGCGAGACGGGCGTCCGTGCTGGGAGCGGCGGCATAGCCCATCGGGCCGTTCCACAGGACCACCGTGAGATCGGGCGCCGGCTCCGGCGTCGCACTGTAGTTGGCGCCGAGGAAGCCGAGGCCGAGCGAGTCGGTCCGCGTACCGGCTCCAGGCGTGCCGCGATCGGCGGAATCGCCGCCGGGGCTGCCGGTCCCGCCGGCGGAGCCAGCGCCGCCGCCGCCGGAGCCGCCACCACCGCCACCGGAACCACCGCCGCCGCCGCCGGAGCCGCCGCCACCGCCACCGGAGCCGCCGCCACCGCCGCCGGAGCCGCCGCCACCGCCGCCGGAGCCGCCGCCACCGCCACCGCCACCGCCACCGCCGCCACCGCCGCCCTCTCCACCGCCTCCGCCCCAGGCGAGGAGCGTGCCCGGCGCATCGGCGAGTTGGCTGCGATAGAATTCGGCGCTCACCGCACCGCTGCGTCCGTCGCCCTTCGCGGCGAGAACCTCCACCCCGGCGTTCGGGCCGCCGGCTTTGGCGTCGGTGTTACCGTAGACGATGGCCGCGGCGGCAAGGGCCGCCAAGCCAAGCCCGTAATTTTTCATGAGACGACCTCCTAATCCTGTGTCCCGCGGAGGGGCCTTTCGCGGATCCTTCCGCTCAAGGCTTCAATTGCAAGGTCGCCGGGTCATAGGCGACCGACCGCATCGTATTGTCGGGCATCGCCACCAGAACCGTATGCGCCGGCGGCACCACGCGATAGAACTTGGCATCGGGATACTGCGCTGCGGCCTCGTTCAGGATGAGAAGTTCGATGACATCGTCGAATTTCTCGCCTTTGGCCATTCTTGCCGAAACCTCTTGACGGACGCCGGGGTCGAGAGCCGAGAGCTTTTGCTGCTGCGTCTGCTTTGCCGTCGTGCCGGATGTTTGTGCATTTGCCGCCACTGCCGGCGCGAGACAGGCAAGTACAAGCGCCGCTGCGACAATAATCTTCTTCATGTCCCTCTCCCGACCGCCGGGCGTTGGTCCGAAGCGAAGCCGTCGATCTTCGCCCCTTGCATTCTACCCCAATTTAACAAGTAACGCGCCCGCGCTTCAGCCGCCATATCATATATCGGCGTAGACGTGGGTTTCTGCCACTGCTCCCGGATGAGTGACGGCGCCTTTACAGGCATCACCGACGAGCTGCGCGTATTTCCACAGCGCGCCCGACTGGAAGTCCGTCGGCCGCGGCGTCCAAACCTGCCGGCGGCTTTCAAGCTCGCTTTCGTCGACCTCGACGTCGATGCGCCCCGCGTCGGCGTCGATCGCAATCACGTCGCCGTCGCGAATCAACGCGATCGGACCGCCCACCGCCGCCTCCGGTCCGACATGGCCGACGCAGAAGCCGCGTGTCGCGCCGGAGAAGCGGCCGTCAGTGATCAGCGCGACCTTCTCGCCCATGCCCTGGCCGTAGATCGCCGCCGTTGTCGACAGCATTTCGCGCATGCCCGGGCCGCCGCGGGGGCCCTCGTAGCGTATGACGAGAACTTCGCCGGCGCGGTAGTCGCGACGTTCCACCGCTGCGAAGCAGGCCTCCTCGCTGTCGAAGCACCGCGCCGGACCGCGAAAGCGCAGCGAGTGCAACCCGGCAATCTTGACGATGGCGCCGTTCGGCGCCAACGATCCGCTCAGGCCGACGACGCCGCCGACCGGCGACAGCGGCGCGCTTGTCGGGCGGATGACATCCTGATCGGCGGGAACGACGACGCCGGCGAGGTTCGCGGCCAATGTCTCGCCGGTAACCGTCAGGCAGTCGCCGTGAAGATAGCCGCCGTCCAGAAGCGCCCGGAGCAGGATCGGCATGCCGCCGACTTCGTACATGTCCTTGGCGACGTAACGTCCGGCAGGCTTCAGGTCGGCGATGTACGGGGTGCGGCGGAAGATCTCGCAGACGTCGGCGAGGTCGAAATCGATGCCGGCCTCGTGCGCGATGGCCGGCAAATGCAGGCCGGCGTTCGTCGATCCGCCGGAGGCCGCGACCACGGTCGCCGCATTTTCCAAAGCCTTGCGGGTCACGATGTCGCGCGGGCGCAACTGCGAGCGCACCAGCGCCATCACCGCGCGCCCCGAGGCCTCGCACAGCGCGTCGCGCGATTCGTAGGGCGCCGGCGCCCCGGAGGATCCGGGCAGGGCGAGGCCGATGGCCTCCGAGACGCAGGCCATGGTGTTGGCGGTGAACTGGCCGCCGCAGGACCCGGCCGAGGGACAGGCGACGCTCTCGAGACAATGGAGTTCCTGATCGGAAACGGTCCCCGCGGAATGATGGCCGACCGCCTCGAAAACGTCCTGAACCGTGACATCGCGACCTTGGTAGCGGCCGGGCAGAATCGAGCCGCCGTAGATGAAGACCGACGGAACATTGAGCCGGACCATCGCCATCATCATCCCCGGGAGCGACTTGTCGCAGCCGGCGAGGCCGACCAGGGCGTCGTAGCAGTGCCCGCGCATGGTGACTTCGACGGAGTCGGCGATGACCTCGCGCGAGACCAGGGACGACTTCATCCCCGCGTGACCCATGGCGATGCCGTCGGTCACGGTGATGGTGGTGAACTCCCGCGGCGTACCGCCGGCGGCTTTGACGCCCTGCTTGACCACTTGCGCCTGCCTGGCGAGCGAGATGTTGCAGGGCGCGGCCTCGTTCCAGCAGGTCGCAACGCCGATGAAGGGCCGGTCGATCTCGGCCTCGCCCAGACCCATGGCGTAGTAATAGGACCGGTGCGGCGCCCGCTGGGGGCCGACGGTCACGTGGCGACTGGGCAGCCTGGACTTGTCGAATCCGGCCTCGCGTGCTTCATCCGGCATCGTCTCGCGCCTTCCCAACGAAGAAGTGATTGGCTCTCGATTGCGCTGTTCGCCCGAGCATAGCGGGCGCAACGGCTTGCGCCCAGTCCCTTCTCCGCCCGCAGCGGTGGCGACTTCGCGGCGCCGGCGTGTCGCCGTCGGAGACTCAGCGCGGAGGCTGCGCCGAATCGGCAGCGGCGGGGGCAGGGGCGAATACGCGCGCCGCGTAGGCCTCGAGGGGACGAGCGAGCAGGTCTTCGGGCGCGCCCTCGCCCGCCGTGACCCGGTCGCGAGCGTCGTGCCCGGCGATCACTGCGATATCGGCGGCGTCGCCGCTGCGGGTGTCGATCAGCGCGATGCGAACCTCCGCCGCATCGGCCATGCCCGACCAGACGCCGGCGCGGTCCTCCCAACGAAGGATGCGAGGCACGGCGAGGTAGGTGAACCCGGCGCCGCGGGCGCTGGCCAGCGACGCCGCCTCGCTCTCGGCTTCGGCAGCCGTTGTCACGACGCTGATGTGTGGCGCGTAGGCGCGAGCGATAAGAAGGGCGAGCCGCCGACCGGAGTCCGGATAGACGTGGCCGGCAAAACGGCCGTCCGCAGGGACGGCGACATAGACGCTCGCGGAAGGCGAGAGATCCGCCGCGGCAGCCGCGGTTCGCTCCTGCGCGCCAGACCCGCAGCCGCCGAGCACGGCCCCGCTCGCGCCCGGCTCCGGCGCGAGAAACGTAGCTGCAACATGACGAGACCACCCGGTAAGCCGCTCCGAAGCGCCCTTCCGCAGGGCGCAAACGGCCAGCCTAGCGACGCCAGGCAGCGATATCAACTGTTTTACCTCAAACGGGTTAAATGGCTGTCCATCCCTTGGCGCCGCAGGGAGCAAGTGTTGCCGCTTTCATACACTTCATGCTCCATCGCAACACCATCGTCAGGTCGCTCTTCGTCTTCCACCGGAAGGTTGTTAGACTGCCTCGGTATGGGGGAGTCGCCAAGGTCGGCCCGGCCGGCCGTTCAGGGGCTCCGGAAACAGGTCGGGAGCAAAGGATGCCGGGTGGTGCCCCGGCAGTTAGCGTTGCGATGACGCCACAGAGCGTCCCTGTGCATGTTCCGTCTGCCTACGCCAGGCGACACGCCATGCCTCAGCAGACGAGTTAGCAGTACCAAGAAAAGAGATTGTGCTCGTTGGGGGTCTGCCGTTCACGAGGTGGCAAGAATGAATAGAACCGTTACACGGAATCTGGTTTTCAAGCTGATCGTCAAAGAGTTCGCGGCTCCGCTGATCATCGCTACAGCGACCCTTGTTGTCCTGCTTTACGGCCGCGTCCCCTTGTAGCATCGTCCTCGGCGGGACGGCCGCCGCGCGCACCGTCCCGCCCGCCGCGAGCCGGATCCTTGCATCCAAGCCGGCTCGAGGCGTCCGGTCGATCGCGCCCCTGTTCAAGTCTCAGGCGTCAGAGAGACCGGGTGCAGGCTCGACGCCGCGGCACCCGGAACTCAATGCGATTCGCTTAAAAGCGCAAGGCCTTGGCCCGGATCACGTCGGGAATGCCGCGGATCTGGTCGAGTACCGCTTCGCTGGGCGCATCGTCCACCTCGATCAGGGCGATGGCGTCGCCGCCGGCGCGATTGCGCCCCAGGTTGAAGGTGGCGATGTTGATGCCGGCGTCGCCCAGCACCGTACCGAGCCGTCCGATGAAGCCCGGTCGGTCCTTGTTGGTGATAAACAGCATGTGCGGGGTCAGCCTGGCGTCGATGGGGATCCCCTTGACCTCGACGATGCGCGGCTGGTCGCCGTTGAACAGCGTCCCGGAGATGGTCCGGGTCTGAACCTCCGTCGTCACGGTCAGCTTGATCATCGTCTGATAGGGGCCGCCGCGCTCGTGCTTGACCTCGGCAACATCGATCCCCCGCGCCTGGGCCATCGACGGCGCGTTGACCATGTTGACGGATTCCATCTGCGGCGACAGCAGACCTTCAAGCACCAGCGCCGTCAGCGGCTTGGAGTTCAGCCGCGCGGCATGGCCGTCGTATTCGATCGCGACCGCGGTCAGAGCGCTTTCGACAAGCTGGCCGGCGAAGCTGCCGATCTGCCCCGCCAGCCCCATGTACGGCCGCAGCTTCGGCATCTCCTCGGCGCTGACCGACGGCAGGTTGAGGGCGTTGACGACAGCGCCGGTCAGCAGGAAGTCCGCCATCTGCTCGGCGACCTGCATCGCCACCTTCTCCTGCGCCTCCGTGGTCGACGCGCCGAGGTGCGGCGTCGCGACCAGTTGCTCCATCCCGAACAGGACGCTTTCGCGCGCCGGTTCCTTCGCGAACACGTCGAGCGCCGCGCCCGCGACTTGCCCCGATTCCAGGGCGGCCCTGAGGTCGTCCTCGACGACGAGCGCGCCGCGGGCGCAGTTGATGATGCGCACGCCCCGCTTCATCCTGGCGATGTTCGCCGCATTGATGATGCCGCGGGTCGCGTCCGTCGCCGGCGCATGCAGGCTGATGAAATCCGCCCGCGCGAACAGGGTGTCCAGATCGACCTTCTCGACGGCCAGATCTTCCGCCCGTTCGGGCGAAAGATAGGGATCGTAAGCGATGACCTTCATCTTCAGGCCCTGCGCGCGGTCGGCCGCGATCGAGCCGATGTTGCCGCAGCCGATGATGCCCAGCGTCTTGCCGGCGAGCTCGACGCCCATGAACCGGGACTTCTCCCATTTGCCGGCATGGGTTGAGGCGTTGGCCTGGGGGATCTGCCGGGCCAGCGCCATCATCATCGCGATGGCATGTTCGGCGGTGGTGATCGAGTTGCCGAACGGCGTGTTCATCACCACGATGCCCCGCGCGGTGGCCGCGGCGATGTCGACGTTGTCGACGCCGATGCCGGCGCGTCCGACCACCTTGAGCCGGTCGGCAGCGGCGATGATCTCGGCCGTCACCTTGGTTGCGGAGCGGATTGCAAGCCCGTCGTACGCGCCGATGCACGCGGCGAGCTCGCCCGGGCTGAGCTTGGTCTTCACGTCGACGTCGAGCCCCCGGTCGCGGAAAATTTGCGCGGCCTGCGGGCCCATGCTGTCGGAAATCAGCACCTTGGGCATGGCTGTCTTGTCTCTTTCTCGAGAGGGAGGTTTAGGAGCGGAAGCGAACGAAAGCCGAACCGGGCGCGCTCAGGCGGCGGCGCCGGGGATGGCGGATCGCTCGGCGAGAGCCGTCGCGTAGGCCCAGTCGAGCCACGGGAACAGCGCCTCGAGATCGGCCGTCTCAATCGTCGCGCCGGCCCAAAGGCGCAGGCCCGGGGGCGCGTCGCGGTAGGCGCCGATATCGTAGGCAACGCCTTCAGAGTCGAGCAGCGCCGCCATTTTCTTGGCGACCGTCGCCTGCGCCGCGGCATCGAGGGAAGCCTCGACCAGCTTCAGGCAGATCGACGTGCGCGAACGAACCTCCGGCTCGGCGGCGAGGAAATCGACCCACGGCGTGCGCGCCACCCAGCCGGCGATGGCGCCCGCGTTGGCCTTCGCCCGGCCGACCAGCGCATCGAGGCCGCCGACCTCGTCGGCCCACGTCAGCGCATCGAGCGCGTCCTCGACCGCCAGCATCGACGGCGTGTTGATCGTCTCGCCGGCAAAAATCCCTTCGATCAGCTTGCCGCCCTTGGTCAGGCGAAAGATCTTGGGCAACGGCCACGCCGGCGTATAGCTCTCGAGCCGGGCGACGGCGCGGGGCGAAAGGATGATCATCCCGTGCTGAGCCTCGCCGCCCATCACCTTCTGCCACGAATAGGTCGTCACATCGAGTTTGTCCCACGGCAGATCCCAGGCGAGAGCCGCCGAGGTCGCGTCGCAGATGGTCAGGCCGTCGCGATCGGCCGCGATCCAATCGCCGTTGGGGACGGCGACCCCGGAGGTGGTACCGTTCCAGGTGAAGACCACGTCGCGGCTGAAATCGACCTGCGCGAGATCCGGCAGCGCGCCATAGCCGGCCTTGAGGATGCGAGCGTCGGCGAGCTTCAGCTGCTTGACGGTATCCGTCGCCCAGCCTTCGCCGAAGCTTTCCCATGCCAGCACATCGACGCCGCGCGCGCCCAGAAGCGACCACATCGCCATCTCCACCGCGCCGGTGTCCGACGCCGGGACGACGCCGATGCGATAGTTGGCCGGCACACGAAGCAGCGCGCGGCTGCTCTCGATGACATTCTTGAGCTTGGCCTTGCCGGGTTTGGAGCGGTGCGAGCGGCCGACCAGCGCGCCGCCGAGGGCGGCTGCGGACCAGCCGGGGCGCTTTGCGCAGGGGCCTGAGGAAAAGCAGGGGTTGGCCGGCCGAACATCCGGCCGCTGCGGCGTCGTCATCAAGGTGTACTCCCATCCTTGCAGATGGGTCGCGGCCCGTTGGGAGGCCGTGGCCCACGCGCCTTATAGGCGCGGCCGCCGAGGGCGTCAATCACGGAAGGGCGGCGCCGCGAGCCGTACTTCCTGTATCGGAGGGAGAGGGCTGCTGCAGCACGCTGTTCGACCACCGCACACCCGAGAAGGTCTGGCGCGAAGATCAAGACACTGCAACGCGCCCAACGGGGCCCGGCCCTCGCCGCCGGGACCCCGTCATGCAGGCCGCGCCTGTCAGGCCGCCCTGTGGTACCTGGCGCAACGCACGTCGAAGCGGTCGGCGTCCATCACCTTGGCCCACGCCTTGACGAAATGCTCCACAAACATCTCGCCGGCGTCGGCCCCGGCATAGACCTCGCACAGGGCGCGCAGCTGCGAGTTGGCGCCGAAAACGAGGTCCGTCCGCGTCGCGGTCCACTTCTCTTCGCCGCTACTGCGGCAGGTGCCGGCGAACTCCTCGTCGCTCTCGTCGTCGATCTGCTTCCAAGCGGTGCCTATGTCGAGCAGGTTGACGAAGAAATCGTTGGTAAGCTGGCCCGGCCGATCGGTCAGCACGCCATCCTTCGTGTTGCCGGCGTTCGCACCGAGCACGCGCAGCCCGCCGACGAGGACGGTCATCTCCGGCGCCGTGAGGCCAAGCAGCTCGGCACGGTCGATCAGCAGCTCTTCCGTCGGGACGTCGAAACGGACCTGGAGGTAGTTGCGGAAACCATCGCCGAGCGGTTCGAGCGGCTCGAAGCTGTCGGCGTCGGTTTGGGCCTCGGTTGCATCGACACGACCCGGGGTAAACGGCACCTTTGCGTCGTAGCCCGCGTCGCGTGCCGCCTTTTCGACTGCGGCGCTGCCGCCGAGCACGATCAGGTCGGCGATCGAGACCTTCTTGCCGCTGGTTGCCGATCCGTCGAAGTCGGCCTTGATCTTCTCGTAGGTGGCGAGGACGCGGCCGAGCTCGTCGGGATCGTTGACTTGCCAGCTCCGCTGCGGCTCGAAGCGGATGCGCGCGCCGTTCGCGCCGCCGCGGTGGTCGGAGCGGCGGTAGGTCGAGGCCGAGGCCCAGGCCGATTTGACCAGCTCCGACACCGAATGGCCCGAACCGAGGATCGCCCTCTTCAGATTGGCGACGTCGCCGTCGTCGATCTGGGCATAATCCGCCTCGGGCAGCGGATCCTGCCAGATCAGGTCCTCACCCGGGACGTCCGGGCCGAGGTAGCGGGCTTTCGGCCCCATGTCGCGGTGGGTCAGCTTGAACCAGGCGCGGGCGAAAGCGTCGGCGAATTCATCGGGGTTGTTGTAGAACCGCTCGGAGATCCTGCGAAATTCCGGATCCATCTTGAACGCCATGTCGGCGGTGGTCATCATGGTCGGAACCCTGCGACCGGGGCTGTGGGCACCGGGCGCCTTGTCCTCGTCCTTCTGGTTTTTCGGCTGCCACTGCCAAGCGCCGGCCGGGCTCTTGACCAGCTCGTAGTCGTATTCGAGCAGCATGCGGAAATAGTTCATGCTCCACCGGATCGGCGTCGGCGTCCACGCCCCTTCCAGGCCGCTGGTGATCGTGTGGTCACCCATGCCACTTTCGTGCCCACTCTTCCAGCCGAGACCCTGCTGCGCGATATCCGCCCCTTCGGGGTCGGCGCCGACCTTCGAGGCATCGCCCGCGCCGTGGCACTTTCCGAAGGTATGGCCGCCGGCGGTAAGCGCGACGGTCTCCTCGTCGTTCATCGCCATCCTGGAAAAGGTCTCGCGGATTTCCTTGGCCGACTGCAAGGGGTCGGGGTTGCCGCCGGGCCCTTCCGGATTGACGTAGATCAGGCCCATCTGCACGGCCGCGAGCGGGTTCTCAAGCGCCTTGCCGGCGTCGTCTCCCATGCGCGCCTTTGCACCCTTGCCGACCCACAGCTCCTCGGTTCCCCAATAGACGTGCTCGGGCTCGTACACGTCCTTGCGGCCGCCGCCGAAGCCGAAGATCGGGCCGCCCATGTCCTCGATCGCGACATTGCCGGCGAGGATCAGCAGGTCCGCCCAGGACAGCTCCCGGCCGTACTTTTGCTTGATCGGCCAGAGCAGTCGGCGCGCCTTGTCGAGGTTGGCATTGTCCGGCCAGGAACTGAGCGGCGCGAACCGCTGCTGGCCGGAATTGGCACCACCGCGGCCATCGCCCATGCGATAGGTGCCGGCCGCGTGCCAGGCCATGCGGATGAAGAACGGGCCGTAGTGGCCGTAGTCGGCCGGCCACCACGGCTGGCTGTCGGTCATCAGGGCCTTCAGGTCTTCCTTGACCGCCTGATAGTTCAGTGCGTTGAACGCCGCGCAGTAGTCGAAGTCGTCCCCGTAGGGATCGCCGCTGACGCCCTGTTGGGGCAGGATGTCGAGCGAAAGCTGGTTCGGCCACCAGTCACGATTGGTGCGCCCCAGGAGCGAACGAAGCGCCGCACCCTCCTCCATCGGACTACCGTGAAGAGGGCTGTCTGAGATTTTCGTATCCATCCCGTCTGCATCCTTTAAGGTCTAGTTTAGAATAATTCTAAACTTAGAGGCTGCAGCAATCAAGCCGTGATTTGCCCGCGTAGCCCGGGGTCGGCGATGTCGGAACCCTCGGCGATATTGAAACCGAATTCTCGGCGAGCGGCGTCCGGAAGCACGGGCCCAGTGACCGACCATGACAAAGGAGAGCCATTCCCGGCCAGGTGCGGTGGTTCATCGCCGACCACGACGACGGCCGCTTCCAGATGCGATCGATGCGATCCGGGCCCCACCCGCCTCGTTCCCACCCGCCGGCATCAACGCTACGGCGTGCACGTCGGCGCGGCCAGACGGGGACACGGTCCGGACATAAGGCGACGACGCCTGTTCGGCCCTCGTGCCTCTCTCTATCTTATTGATATTATGGGTCTTCTGGTGCCGCCTCGCGGATTTGAACCGCGGACCTACTGATTACGAATCAGTTGCTCTACCACTGAGCTAAGGCGGCTCCGAAGCAAGAGGGGCGTGCCCCACCGCTTAGGCCGCAGGCGACGGCGATGAAGGCATAGCCGATCGTCTGCGGACGGGCCCGACCGCGAAGGACTGTCTTTAACCTCGCGCGCCCGACGCCGTCAACCTTGTCACGCCGTCCTGCACCGTCCCGGCCGCCCGGGCTGGCCGCGTTCGCACGTGACGCCAAGCCGACTGCCGTCGCGTTCTTCAGTCGGCCGGGCGCGGCATCATCTGCGGGACCTGCGACGACATCCCCGGCGCATGCTCGTCGGTGGCGGCGCGCATCAGCCATGTCCGCGCGCGGGCAAGATCGCCGTGCTCGGCTTCCTCGAGTTCCGCCATCAGCAGGCAGACCCGCGGCGGCGCGTCCGGCCCGGCGATGGATTCCAGGTTCGTCCGCGCCTCGCCCCACAGCCGCGCTTCCAGCGCCGCGACCGCCACGGCGATGCGGCTTTCGATGTGGCCCGGGTTATGCTTGGCCAGACGCTGCGCCGTCTGAACCTTCTTCAACCCGTCGTCGGCCTGGCGCGCCGACCAGTAGGCTTCCGCGAGCCCGGGATCGGGCGTCCGCTCCCAGGTGCGCTCGATCATCGCCGCCGCTCGTCGGTTCTTGCCCGCCGCGCACAGCAGCGATGCATAGCGGATCGCCGCCGGGACGAACCCCGGGTCGGCCTTGTGCGCCCTGCGCGCCCAATCCAGCGCCCGCTCGTCGCTAAACTCGAGGCTCTGCTTGTAGAGCAGTTCGGCGCGCTCGTGCGGAAGCTCGTCGGGCGGCATCAGCCGCAGCTTCGAGGTCTCGCCGAGGGTCGCCTCGGCATCGGCCCACTGCCCGGTGCGCTTCTGCAGGTCGTAGAGCGTGCGCACCACCCACTCGCTCTTCGGGTTGAGACGGTAGGCGCGGCGCGCCAGCGTCAACGCCTGATCCCAGTCTTCGCGCTTCATGGCCTGCACCAGCAGCCCGCGGACGCCGAGAAACGCGGTTTCCGGGCGTTCGCTCATCGACTGGAAAAACCGCGCGGCGGCCTGCTCGTCGCCATCGAGCTGCGCCGCCTGCGCCGAAAGCAGGGTCACCAGGGGCCGGTCGTCGACCAGCGTCTCGGCTCGCCGGGCCTGCTTGCGCGCCGACGCGGAGTCGCCGGCGGCGACGGCGACGAGACCGCGGCTCAGGGCGGCGTAGCCCCGCCGCTGCTGGCGGTCCTGCCGCGCCCTGCCGACCGTCCTCGGCACCCGGCGCAGCGACCACCACAGGCGGTAAAGCAGGGCGCAAACGACGACCAGCGCGCCGATAAGGATCAGGAGCACCGGCACCGAGGTGTCGATGCGATAGCCGGCCCACTCCAGCGCGACCATGCCCGGTCGCTGCGCCAGCCAGCCCGCAACGGCAGCGGCGGCGCCGAGCAGGACGATGATGAAACCCCAGCGCAGCATGGCTCAGCCTCTCGCCGCATTGAGTTGAGCGATGGCCGCCATGCGCAGATCGGCAAGCGCCTTCTCCGCCGCCAGCCGATTCCGGGCCTGTTCCAACCAGCCGGAGGCGGCGTCGGCAGCAGGCCCCTGCAGGTTGCCCAGCGCCTTGACCGCGCCGGCAAGATTGCCCGCCTGCATCGCCTCTTCCGCTTCCGTCAGGGCCGCGTCGGTCCCGCCTGCGGCAAGCGCGGCATCGCCCACCTTGCGCACCGTGACGAGCGACGTCAGTCGGTTGGTGACGCTGTCGAGCCAACTGTCGCCTTCGCGCTGATAATCGGACTGGGCGACGGCGCGGGCCATCTCGGGGAAGCGCGCGCGCAGCTCGCCGAAGCTTGCGATGCCGGAATTCGCCCACTGCCCGAGCTGGCCGATGGGTCCCGTCAGGGCGGAATCGTCGCGGGAGATGACCCGGACCGTCTCGAGTTCCTGGGCGTAGCCGCCCTCGCGCTCCAGCGCCTCGGCCAACTGGTTGACGGCAAGCACGGTCGCCGCCGGCCGGCGCGCCTGATCGTCGGCTTCGCTGACCGAAGAGCGGACCTGCGACAGGGACGACTGCAAGGTTTCCAACTGCTGCTCGACCGCGCTCAGCCGACCGCTGCCGACTTCGAGCTGGGAGAGCCGTTGGTCGATGTCCTCGAGCGGCTGGGACATGTCCTGCTGCGCCGGCTGCGCCGCCTGTTGCGGCTCGCGCGCCTTCGCCGCGACTTTGCCGACCTCCTGCCTCAAGCTGTCCAGCTCCTGCTGGACGCTGGCGAGACGGTTGGTCGAGGCGGAAAGCTGAGAGCGGACGTCGGCCGTTTCGGACTTCAGCGTGTTGACCGACTCGGTCACGCGCATCCGATCCTCGCCCTGCCCTGGTTGCTGCGGCAGATGCTGGGCAAGCATCCCGGCAACCGGCGGGATCCACAGGTCGCGGGTCAGAAAGACCGCGGCCGCCGCCAACGCGAGGACGAGAACGCCGCCAAGGATGCCGGCGACGAAGCTGCCGCCACGGCCGCCGCCGCGCGATGCGGCGACCGGTGACGGCTCGGTGCGCGCCGCTTCCGCCTCGCGGCGGCCGTCGTGGTCGTCGTCTGCCGGGTCGGCCGGTTCGCTTCCGAATGCGGACGCCTCCGCCCGCTGCTGAGGGGACTGTTCGTAGACACCCATTCCCGCCGGCGCCTCGCCCGCGGCCGGATCCGGAGCGCCGGAAAGCTCGCGCTCGACGGCCGGTTCCCCCACGCCGCCGGCGTCCGTGTCGATCGTCGCGTCCGTCGCTGGCTTTGCGTGCGCACCCAGGTCAGGCTCGGCCTGACCCAGATCGTTTTTCTTGTCCTCGCTCGCCATTCTCGTCCCTCATCAGGTTCCCCGTCCGGCTTGGACGGAAGAGTAGCAGGGATTTTCCGCCCTTGGGGAGACAAAACCTGCCGGCGCTTCTTGCATCAGCGCGTTCGACGCTCTTGCGGCGGGCGCTCTTGCGCGTGAATGGCGTCGACCAGCGACGCCTGCTCGGGGCGAGCGGCGGTGACTATTGCGGCCCAGGGCAGGCGACCGGCCTCGGCAGCCACGTTGGCGCTGAGGCAGTAGGCGCGCAAATCCCGGCAGGCCCGGGTGGCGGCTGCGGCGGTGAGGAGGTCGGCGAAGATCCGCGCCGTACGCGGCGAATACAGGGCAACGCCCGACAGCGTCCGCCGGTCGAGCGCCCGCAAGACCGCGGCCGACAGCGCCGGCGCCGGCGCCATCCTGTAAAGGACGATGCGCCGATAGTCGAAGCCCGCGCCGGTAAGCGCGCCTGCGAGGTCGCCGGCGCTGATCGTTCCGGCGATGTGGAGCAGCGCGCCGCGGCCCGGATCACGCCGGGCGACAATCATCGCCGCCAGCGCGTCGACATCGCCTCCCCCCGCCTCGACCAGCTCAAATCCGGCGCTGCGGGCGGCGGCGGCGGTCGCTTCACCGACGGCGCACACCGGCACATCGCGTCGCAGCGCCATCGCCGCGAAGGCGCGCACGCCGTTGGCACTGGTCGCGACCAGCGCCTGGGCCCCGGACAGGGCGGCGGCCAGATCGCCCTTCGCCTGCAAAATGAACTCGGCCTGCATCAGCGGTTCGATCAGGCTGTCGATCCCGTGCTCGGCGAGGGTCGCGGCCAGCGGCTCGGCGTCCACGCGCGGGCGGGTGATGAGGATGCGCGGGCGTCGGGTCGAGGACGTGGACGCGGGCGTGGACGCGGTCATGGCCGGCTCACGAGACGCGTCACCCGGCGGGGGCGAAAAAGCCGGCTCCGCCCTCGGCACGGAGCGCCTCGCCAAGGTCGCGACCGAGGCGTTGCGCGTCATCGGCGTCGCCGCGGCGCCGTTCGGCGATGAGCCGGGTGCCGTCGGGGCGGGCGATGAGCCCGCAGATGCGGAGCGTCGCCAGGTCGTCATCGACGACCGCAAGCGCCGCGATCGGCGTCCGGCACGAGCCGTCCAGCACCGTGAGCATGGCCCGCTCGGCGGCGACGCAGAGATGGGTGCGCCGGTCGTCGACGGCGGCAAGCAGCATCCGAACGGCCTCGTCGTCCTCCCGGCAGGTGATCCCGATGGCCGCCTGGCCCGCAGCCGGCAACATCTGCTCGGCGGCTACGGGGTGGATCGCTTGATCCGAGTTGCCCGTTCCGAGGTCGGCGGCAGCGTCGAGCCGCCCCATCTTCTCCAGCCGGTTGAGGCCGGCCATGGCGAGCAGGGTCGCACCCACCGTGCCGTCTGCGACCTTGCGCAGCCGTGTCGCGACGTTGCCGCGCAAGGGCACGATCGAGAGGTCGGGGCGGCGGTGGAGAAGCTGCGCCTGGCGGCGCAGGGACGACGTGCCGACGACGCAGCCCTCGGGCAGGGCGGCGATCGTCTCGAAGCCGGGCGCGATCAGGGCGTCGCGGGGGTCTTCGCGGCTCAGGGTCGCAGCGAGGATGATCGGCGCCGGCAGCCACGTCGGCAGATCCTTGACCGAATGGACCGCGAGGTCGACCCGGCCGTCGAGCAGCGCTTCGTCGATCTCCTTGGTGAACAGGCCCTTGCCGCCGACCTCGGCGAGCGGACGATCGAGGATCCGATCGCCCGTGGTCTTGATGACGACAATCTCCGCCGCGCCCGGCTTGCCGAGCGCCGGTTGGGTCAGCACCAGCCGCGCCAGCGCCTCCTCGGCCTGGACCAGCGCCAGCGGACTGCCGCGGGTGCCGATGCGCAGGCAAGCCGTTGGTGTTCGGGCCGACGCTGGCAAATGGAAGCTCCCCGGATCACCTCAGAGGCCCTAGATTAGCCGTTCGACCGCCGCCGCCGAAAGTTCTAACGCCATGTTCGCCCTCGGGATCGAGACAAGTTGCGACGAAACCGCCGTTGCGGTCGTCAGCGGCACGCGGCAGATCGTCGCCCAGCGGATCCTGTCGCAGGTTGATGACCATCGCCCGTTCGGCGGGGTTGTCCCGGAAGTCGCGGCCCGTGCGCACCTGCAGCATCTCGACCGACTGATCGCCGAAGCGATGGACCGGGCCGGCCTCGATTTCGCCGGGCTCGACGCGGTTGCGGCAACGGCCGGGCCCGGGCTGATTGGCGGGGTTCTCGTCGGCGTGACAATGGCCAAGGCCATAGCGGCGGTCCACGGCCTGCCGTTCATCGCGGTCAACCACCTCGAGGGCCATGCGCTGAGCGCCCGGCTCAGCGACGGCGTCGAGTTCCCCTACCTTCTCCTGCTGGTGTCGGGAGGCCATTGTCAGCTTCTGATCGCAAACGGCGTCGGCGATTACCGCCGGCTGGGGACGACGATGGACGACGCCCTGGGCGAGGCCTTCGACAAGGTCGCGAAGTTGCTCGGCCTTGGCTATCCCGGCGGCCCGGCGGTCGAAGCGGCGGCGCTTGGCGGGGACGCCCGCCGATTCGCCCTGCCGCGGCCAATGAAGGGACGCAGCGGTTGTCACTTCTCGTTCTCGGGGCTGAAAACGGCGGTCAAGCAGACCTGGGAAGGATTGTCCGAAGACGGCCGCGACGACCGGGCGCGCGCCGATCTTTGCGCCGCCTTCCAGGAGGCGGCGGCCGATGTTCTCGTCGACCGGACGAGCCACGCGCTCGCCGAATTTCCCGCCTCGGCGAGCCGGCAACGAACGCTGGTCGTCGCCGGCGGCGTGGCGGCCAACAGCTACCTGCGCGCCAGGCTGGCGGCGCTGGCCGAGGCGGAGAAGGTTCGCCTCGTCGCGCCGCCGCAGGGGCTGTGCACCGACAACGGGGCAATGATCGCCTGGGCCGGCGTCGAGCGCCTCCGTCTGGGTCTGACCGACGGCCTGGACTTCGCCCCGCGGCCGCGCTGGCCCCTGGACCCGGACGCGCCGGCGGTGGCCTTCGCCGGCATAAAGGCCTGAGATGGGCCTCCAGGCGGGGCCTTCGGGCAGGCAGCCGGGCGCCGGTCGCGTGTCCGCCGATTGCTCCGCCCGCCGGCGCGGGGCATAACATAGAAGGTGCAAACGCGATCGCAAACGCGACATGGGCGGCGAATGCAGCGGGTCGGCGTCATCGGCGGAGGAGCCTGGGGAACCGGGCTGGCGATGCTCGCAAGGCGAGCGGGGCGCGCGGTCGTGCTGTGGGCGCGCGAGCGCGAGGTCGTCGACGCCATCAACCGCGACCACCGCAACGAGGCCTTTCTTCCCGGGATCGCCCTCGATCCGAATCTGCGCGCCACCGCCGACGCGGGCGAGGCCGTTGACGCAGACGCCGTGATCGTTGCGGCGCCGGCGCAGCATCTTCGCGCCACTCTCGCCGGCCTCGCCGGGCGATGGCCGGCGGGCGTACCGGCGGTGATCTGCGCCAAGGGCATCGAGCGCGGCACCTGCGCCCTGATGAGCGAGGTCGTCGCCGAGACGCTGCCGGCGGCGCCGATCGCCATCCTCAGCGGCCCGAGCTTCGCCGCCGAGGTTGCGCAGGACCTGCCGACGGCGGTGGCCCTCGCGTCCGACGCTCCGAACCTGCGCTCGGATCTGCCGGGAGCGCTGGCCACGCCGCATTTCCGGATCTACTCGACGGACGACGTCATCGGCGCGCAGGTCGGCGGGGCCGTCAAGAACGTGCTCGCCATCGCCTGCGGGATCGTCCGTGGCCGAGGCATGGGCGACAACGCCCGAGCCGCACTCATTACCCGCGGCCTCGCCGAGACCGTTCGCCTTGCCGCGGCGAAAGGCGCGCGCGCCGAGACCCTGATGGGGCTGTCGGGGATCGGCGACCTGGTTTTGACCTGCACGGCCATGCGCTCGCGCAATTTCTCTCTCGGCGTGGCGCTGGGCGAGGGCGCCTCGCTTGCGGACATCGTTGCCGGACGCGCGTCGATTGCCGAGGGCGTCGACAGCGCCGCCGCGGTTTGCGCGCTCGCCGATCGCCACGAAATCGACATGCCGATCTGCAACGCGGTGCACGCCGTTCTCAACCGCGGCGCCGACCTGGGGGAGACGATCGCAAATCTGTTGGCGCGACCGGCGAAGGCCGAGCAGTCCGGATGGTGACGCGGGCAGGCGGCGCGGGGACAGGCGAGACATAAACAATATCGCGAACAAAATTCGCGCGGGGAGAGGAGGAGACTTCGATGCTGTTCGTCATTCTTTGTTCCGACCGACCGGATCGGGAGCATGTCCGATTGCAGAACCGGTCGGCGCATCTCGCCTTTCTGGAAGACTACAAAGACCGCCTCGTTGCCGCCGGCCCGCTGCAGAGCGACGACGGCGCGCACATGAGCGGCAGCCTGCTGATCATGGATTTCCCCGATCGCGCCGCGGTCGAGGCGTTTGCCGCCAAGGATCCGTACAACCTCGCCGAGCTGTTCGAAAGCGTGGTCATCCGCCGCTGGAAGAAGGTTCTTCCCGCGGACGCGACAGGCAGCTAGGCGCGGCGCGTCATGGCGTACTGGCTGGTCAAGACCGAGCCGAACAGCTGGTCCTGGCAGCAGCAGCTTGAGGCCGGGACCACGTTCTGGGACGGCGTTCGCAACCGGCAGGCGACGAACAACCTCAAAGCGATGGCCGTCGGCGACCGGGTCTTTTTCTACCACTCCGGCAGCGAGCGGCGGATCGTCGGGATCGTCGAGGTGGTCCGCGCCTTCTATCCGGATCCTGCGGACCCGACCGGCAGCTTCGGCATGGTCGACCTCGGAGTGGTCGAAGCGCTGCCGCGCCCCGTCAGGCTGGCGGAGATCAAGGAAACGGCCGCGCTTGCCGGCATCGCCCTGGTACGTCAGGGGCGGCTGTCGGTGATGCCGATCGACGACGAGGCCTGGCGCGTGCTCTGCGCCATGGGCGGCGCGCAGGTCTGACGGACATGGCGTCGCTCGTGTCTCCGACCGCGGCCCTTGTCTCGGCAACACAAATCGCGATAAACCAGCACCGCCGGGCGCGGAGCGTCTATGGCCGGCGGCGCACGATTGTGCCCAACGAGAACGACTGTATCAATCCAGGGAGGGCCACGGTCCATGAGCGAAGATCTAGTGATCCCGGTTTTCGACTCCATCGCCAAATCGGCGTGGTGCAATCAAGATTCCTACAAGCAGATGTATCAGAAGAGCGTCTCCGATCCCGAAGGCTTCTGGGGTGAACAAGGCGCCCGCCTCGACTGGATGAAGCCCTACACGCACGTCAAGGACACCAGCTTCAACGCGCCCGACGTCCACATCCGCTGGTTCTACGACGGTACCCTGAACGCTTCGGTCAATTGTCTCGATCGCCATCTGGCGAAGCGGGGCGACCAGACCGCCCTGATCTTCGAGGGCGACGATCCGTCGGTAAGCCGGCACATCACCTACCGCGAGCTCCACGAGCAGGTGTGCAAGTTCGCCAACGTCCTCAAAGGCCAGGGCGTCAAGAAGGGCGACCGGGTCACGATCTACCTGCCGATGATCCCGGAGCTGCCGGTCGCCATGCTCGCCTGCGCGCGCATCGGCGCGATCCACTCCATCGTCTTCGGCGGCTTCTCTCCGGACGCCCTCGCCGGACGCATTCAGGACTGCGACTCGGCGCTGGTGGTCACAGCCGACGAAGGCCTGCGCGGCGGCCGCAAGGTGCCGTTGAAGGCGAATGTCGACCAGGCGCTGAAGTCCTGCCCCATGGTCAAGACCTGCGTCGTGGTCAAGCACACCGGTGGCGACGTCCAGTGGAGCGACGGGCGCGATGTCGTCTATAGCGAGCTGATGGCCGGCGCGTCCGCCGATTGCCCGCCGGAGGAGATGAACGCCGAGGATCCGCTGTTCATCCTCTACACCTCCGGCTCGACCGGGAAGCCGAAGGGCGTGTTGCACACGACCGGCGGCTACATGGTCTACGCGTCGATGACCCACCAGTACGTCTTCGACTACAAGGACGGCGATATCTACTGGTGCACGGCCGACATCGGCTGGGTGACGGGCCACAGCTACATCGTCTACGGGCCGCTCGCCAACGGCGCGACGTCGGTGATGTTCGAGGGCGTTCCGAACTACCCGGACGCCTCCCGCTTCTGGGAAGTGGTGGACAAGCACCAGGTCAACATCTTCTACACCGCGCCCACCGCGATTCGCGCGCTGATGCGCGAGGGCGACGCGCCGGTGACGAAAACCAGCCGCAAGTCGCTGCGCATCCTCGGCACCGTCGGAGAGCCGATCAATCCGGAAGCGTGGAACTGGTACTTCAAGGTCGTCGGCGAGCAGCGTTGCCCGATCGTCGACACGTGGTGGCAGACCGAGACCGGCGGCATCATGATCACGCCGCTGCCGGGCGCGATCGCGCTCAAGCCGGGCTCGGCGACCTTGCCGTTCTTCGGTGTCCAGCCGCAGATCGTCGACGCCGACGGCGT
>JAEULH010000114.1 GCA_016793925.1 Rhodospirillales bacterium
CTTTTTCTTGTCGGCCTGGCGGTTCTGCTCGACGTAGCTTTCGGACCGGTCAAGAAGGACGGTGATTTCCGGCGGCGACAGCCCCTCGATGCCAAGCAGGTGGCGATGGCGGTACGAGAACGGGTGATCGCCTTCGGTCATATCGCGCGGACTATAAGCGGGCGTGCTTGGCGCGCGCAACGCCGCGATGAGCGGCGAAGCACCCGACCCGCCGAAGCGACCGCGCGCCGGTAGCAGCCACCTCCGACGCGGCCCCAAGGCGGTGCGCGGTTTCAGCCGGAGAGCATCAGCATCAGCGGCATGGTGGCCGCAGCGGCCAACGTCGTTGCGGTGATCGATCCCGCCATCAGCGCCGCGTCGCCGCCCATCTGCCGGGCCATGACGTAGGCGGAAGCCGAAACCGGTACCGAGGCCATGATCACGGTGACGGCGCCGCTCGTCGCCTCGAGGCCGAGCAACCGGACGAGGAACCAGGTTATCGCCGGGAGGACGACGAGCTTCAGCACCGAAGCCGCGGCCACGCCGCCGCCGGCGCGGCGCAGCGCCGGGAAGTCGAGGCCAGCGCCGACCGCGAGCAGACCCACGGGAAGCGAGGCGCGACCGAGGATTTCGAGAAGCGGGCCGACGAGCGGCGGCAGGCCCACCCCGGCGATATTGAGCACCAGGCCGAGGGCGCAGGCGAGGATCAGCGGGTTTGTGACAACGCCAAACGCAACCGCCCGCCAGGGGGCTGCGTCGTTGCCCTGCTTGTCGCCATGGGCGCCGGCGAAGCGCACGAGGACGAAAACGCTGATGACGTTGACCGTCGGCACGACGATCGCGATGCAGACGCTGATGGCGGTCAGCCCGTCGTTGCCGAACAGCGCCACCGCCGCGGCTATGGCGACGTAAACGTTGGGTCGGATCGCCGACTGGACAAGCGAGGTGAAGCCGGGGCCGCTCAGCGCAAGCGCTCGCCAGATTGCGGTGGCGATGACGACGACCGAAGCGATGGCGCCGAGCAGTGCCACGGCCATGGCGCCGGCCTGGAGCCCGGCCAGATTGGCTTTGGCCGTGTTGCTGACCAGCAGGGCGGGAAAGAAGACGTAAAAGGTGATGCGCTCGGCGGCAGACCAGAAGTCCGCCGCCACGAACGCGGCACGGCGCAAGCCGTGGCCGATCAGGATGACCGCAAAGACGGGAAAGAGCGCGGCGACGGTTTCGCTCATGAGCCCGGATCGGGCTCGACCGTCGGCGCAACCGCCTGGATCGCGCCTCCCGCAAGGTAATCGAGCGCCCCCTGCAGGATATAGACGGCCGCTGACGTATCGATCACCTGTCGCCGCCGCTTGCGGCTCAGATCCGCTTCGCGCACCAGCATGCGCTCGACGGCCATTGTGGACCAGCGCTCATCCCAGAACGCCACCGGCACGTGGATATGCGCGATCAGGTTGGCGGCGAACTGGCGAACCGATTGACAGCGCGGGCCCTCGCTGCCGTCCATGCTGACCGGCAGGCCGAGAACCAGGCCGCCGACGTCATGCTCGGCCACGAGCCGAGCCAGGGTCTCCGCGTCCTGCCTGAAGCGGCCGCGCCGCAGCGTCATGAGCGGCGAAGCGATGGTCCAGGTCGGATCGGCAAGGGCCAGGCCGACGGTCTTGCTGCCGACGTCCAGGCCGAGCAGCCGACCGCCGCAACCGCGGTTTTGCGCCAGATCGGCCATGTCAGCGAGCGGCATCGGATCGCCTCCCCTGCACATGCCGAATTTTTATGCACCGATCGAGAGCGCACAGAAATTGATCAACTGCGCTTATTCCGGCCGTCGCGACAGTCGCGCTGCGTGCTCGCGCGCGCTGCCTGAACGGCCCGGCGCACCTTTTCCCGCCTCGGGCCGCGGTCTTCCTGCGGCTCATCGGCAACGCCGAAGCCCGCGCATCGCGTTCGCGGCGGCCTGTAGGAGGCTCCGGAGCAGAGTGTTCCATAATTGTTACAGCAGTGGTCCTGAAGTTGCTTTTCCCCGCGGCGTGGGTAGTTCCGTCACCCTGCGACGGTCAGAGAAGGAAAGGAAGAACGAAGTGAACAGGACGATACTGGCGGTGGCGACCGCGGCAGCGCTCGCAACCGCCGTTCCGGTGGCGATGGCGGAAGACGCGGACAAGAAGGCGGACGATGTTATTCCCGGGGAGATCTCCGGCAGCGTCGCGCTCACGTCCGACTACGTCTTTCGCGGCATCTCCCAGACGGATCGCGACGCGGCCATCCAGGGCAGCCTCGAATATTCGATCGATACGGGAATAGCGGGCGCCAGCGCCTACGCCGGTTTCTGGGGCTCGAACGTCAACTTTAACGACGGCGACCAGGCGCAAGCCGAGATCGACGCCCTCTTCGGCTTCCGCGGCGACGTCGGCGACACGGGGCTGAGTTGGGACTTCGGCGGCATCTACTACTGGTATCCAGGCGCCAGCAGCCGTCTCGACTACGACTATTGGGAAATCGTGCCGAAGGTCGAGTACGCCGTCAACGACCTTGTCAGCGTCAGCGCCCTTTACGCTTTCTCGCCGAATTTCTTCGCCGACACCGGTTTCGGGCACTATGTCCAGGGCGGCGTTTCGGTCACGCCGCCGCTGCCGTTCGCGGGCTTCGATCTGTCCCTGGACGGCACCGTCGGCTACCAGTGGATCGAGAGCAACAGCAAGGCCGGCATCGAGGACTACCTGAACTGGAGCATCGGCGCGACGGTCTCGGTGAAAAGCCTCGACTTCACCGTCGCCTACACCGATACCAACCTCAGCCACAGCGACTGCTTCAGCAACACCAACGTTTGCGACGGCCGGGTCGTCTTTTCGGTCGGCGCCAAGTTCTGATCCGAGCTTCACGCGCGCAACGACCGGGCGGGTCCGCTGTCGGAGGCTAGACCGACCGGACCCGCCCCGCTTGCGCAGCGCCCTCGCGGCTGATAGCGTCCGCGGCACGTTTGCCGCTTTCTCTTCGACTTCAGCATTCCCGGGGACCGACGCGTGTCGCTCGATAAAGAGACCGTCAAGACGATTGCCTTCCTTGCCCGCGTGCGCGTTCCCGACGATCAACTCGAGGGGCTCGCAGGCGAGCTGTCGGCCATCCTCGGCTGGATCACGCAGCTTGGCGAAGTGGACACCAGCGACGTCGAACCGATGACCAGCGTCGCCACCATCGCCCAGCACCACCGAACGGACGTCGTCACCGACGGCCGCCGGCGCGATGCCGTCCTCGCCAATGCGCCGCACGCGATCGACGACTACTACGCCCTGCCGAAGGTCGTGGAATGAGCACGCTGCGATCGCTGTCGATCGCCGCGGCGCGGGACGGTCTCGCCCGTCGCGATTTCTCCGCCGTCGAACTGGTCGAGGCCCATCTTGAGGCGATCGAGGCGGCGGGCGATCTCAACGCCTACATCACGGTGACTGCCGACGTGGCCCGCGCGCGCGCGGCCGCTGCGGACGACCGGCGCCGGCAGAAAGAGACGCGCGGCGATCTCGACGGCATCCCGATCGCGATCAAGGACCTTTTCTGCACCGAAGGGGTTCGCACGACCGCCGGTTCGCACATCCTCGACGGTTTCGTCCCGCCCTACGAGTCGACTGTCAGCGCCAAACTTCGCGATGCCGGCGCGGTGATGCTCGGCAAGACCAATCTCGACGAGTTCGCGATGGGCTCGTCCAACGTCACCAGCCACTTCGGCGCGGTCAAGAACCCATGGGGCCCGCGCGACGGCAAGGATCTGGTGCCCGGCGGTTCCTCGGGCGGATCGGCCGCGGCGGTCGCTGCCCGGCTGTGCCTTGCCGCCACCGGCACCGACACCGGCGGCTCGATCCGGCAGCCGGCGTCGTTTTGCGGCATTGTCGGGATGAAGCCGACATACGGCCGGTGTTCGCGCTGGGGCATCGTCGCTTTCGCCTCCAGCCTCGACCAGGCGGGCCCGATGACCCGCAGTGTCCAGGACGCGGCGATTATGCTCCAGGAGATGGCCGGCTACGACGACCGCGACTCGACGTCGGCGCCGATTGAGGTCGGCGCTCTCGAACAGGCCGCCGTCGCCGGCGACATCCGCGGCCTGAAGGTCGGCATTCCGGTCGAGTATCGCTTCGACGGCATGAGCGGCGAAATCGCCGCGCTGTGGCAGAAGGGCATCGAGATCCTGCGCGCGCGGGGCGCCGAAGTGGTCGACGTCTCCCTGCCGCACACCCGCTACGCGCTGGCGACCTACTACATCATCGCCCCGGCCGAGGCTTCCTCCAACCTTGCCCGCTACGACGGCGTTCGCTTCGGTCTGCGGGTCAAGGCCGACAGCCTCGACGAGATGTACGAGATGACCCGCGGCGAAGGGTTCGGGGCGGAGGTTCGCCGAAGAATTCTGATCGGCGCCTATGTGCTGTCGGCCGGCTATTACGACGCCTACTACCTCAAGGCGCAGAAGGTGCGCTCGCTGATCGCCGGCGACTTCACCCTGGCCTTCGACACGGTGGACGCCCTGCTCGCGCCGACCGCGCCGTCGGACGCTTTCGCCATCGGCGAAAAGATGGACGACCCGATCACGATGTACCTCAACGACGTCTTTACGGTTCCGACCAGCCTCGCGGGGCTGCCGGCCATTTCGCTGCCCGCGGGCTTGAGCGGGCGCGGCCTGCCGCTGGGCTTGCAGATTATTGGCCGGCCCTTCGACGAGGCGACGGTCCTGCGGATCGCCGGCGCGCTGGAAGCCGACGCAGGTTTCGAGCCGCTTCCCGTCCGGGACGACGGGTAGGCGGCCGCTCTACCCGCGAGATAGCCTTCGCTCGCGCGCGCAGGCGCGTTGCGTTTGCCAGCGGGCGTTGGCAGAGTGACGCGGGCGGCGGGATACGCCAGCCGCAGCAACGGGCGGCGAGGGCCGAAATGACCGACGACGGCACGATCCTCATCGGCAAGGGGGACGATGGGCCCGTTACCCTCGATCTGCGACTCGCCAATCGCCATGGACTGATCGCCGGCGCGACCGGCACCGGCAAGACGGTAACGCTGCAGGTTCTGGCGGAAGGCTTTTCCCGCCATGGGGTCCCCGTTTTCCTGGCGGACATCAAGGGCGACCTTTCCGGGCTTTGCGCCCCTGCCATCGCCTCCGAGAAGCTGAACGAACGCGCGCGTCTCGTCGGCCTTGACGCGATTGCGGGCGAGGCGGCGCCCGTGATGTTCTGGGACGTGTTCGGCGAGAGCGGCCATCCGGTCCGCGCCACGATCTCGGAGATGGGGCCGCTGCTGCTGTCGCGCCTCCTCGATCTGAACGCCACCCAGGAAGGCGTCCTCAACGTCGCCTTCGCCGTCGCCGACGACGAGGGCCTCCTGCTCCTCGACCTCAAGGACCTGCGGTCGATGCTGGCCTTCGTCGGCGACAATGCGAAGGCGCTCAAGGCGCGCTACGGCAACATCAGCGCCGCATCGGTCGGGGCGATCCAGCGGCAGCTCCTGGTCCTCGAGCGACAGGGCGCGGGATCCTTCTTCGGCGAGCCGGCCATTGCCATCAGCGACCTGATGCGCTGCACGGCCGACGGACGCGGCTACGTCAGCATCCTCGCCGCCGACAAGCTGGTGCAGCGACCGAACCTCTATTCGACTTTCCTTCTCTGGCTGCTGTCGGAGCTGTTCGAGGAACTCCCCGAGGTCGGAGATCCGGACAAGCCGCGCCTCGTCTTCTTTTTCGACGAGGCGCACCTCCTGTTCGAAAACGCGCCGAAGGTTCTGCTCGACAAGATCGAACAGCTTGTCCGCCTGATCCGCTCCAAGGGCGTCGGCGTCTACTTCGTCACCCAGAGCCCGACCGACCTGCCCGACGACGTCCTCGGCCAGCTCGGCAACCGGGTTCAACATGCCCTGCGCGCATTCACCGCGAGCGACCAGAAGGCGGTGCGCGCCGCCGCCGGGACGTTCCGGGCCAACCCGGCGTTCAAGACCGAAGACAAGATCACTCAGCTCGGCGTCGGCGAGGCGCTGGTTTCGACGCTCGACGCCAAGGGTGCGCCGACGGTCGTCCGCCACACCATCATCCGACCGCCGGCGTCCCGGATCGGGCCTGCCGGCGACGAGATGCGCGCGGCGGTCCTCGCGACCAGCCCCTGCGCCAACCTTTACGAACTCGCGATCGACCGGCAATCGGCCTACGAAGAACTCGCCGCTCGCGCCGGGAAGGCGGCGCAGGCGCAGGCGCAGGAGGAGGCCCGGAGCGCACGCGAGAAGGCCGCTGCGTCGGACTCGCCGCAGCGAACCGGTCGCGGCCGCCGCCAACCGGAGAGCATGGCGGAATCCTTCGCCAAGAACGCCATGCGGTCCGCCGGCCGCCAGCTCGGCACAGCTCTGGCGAGGGGGCTGCTCGGCTCGCTCTTCCGCGGCCGCTGACGGCGGCTCTCGGCGTTCCGTTCGCTTGCGGGCACGCGGCACGACGCCGTCGTGCCGCACTCATGCGGCTTACGGCAGAGGCCACACGGGCGGCACCCACGGGGCCGGATCGGTCTGCGTGTTGATCCGCGGAAGCGGCGGGTTCCAGGCGCGGTCGAGGAGCAGCGCCAGGTTGGCCGCGGCCGCATCGCTGCCCCGCAGCGCCGCCGCCCGCCACCATCTTGCCGCCGCCTCATGGTCGCGCTCGACGCCGAGGCCGAGCCAGTACAACCGGCCCAAATCGATCTGCGCCGGAACGAAGCCTTGCCGTGCGGCGCGGAGGAACCACGCGGCCGCCCCCGCCTCGTTGCGCAGCGGCGGCGGGCCGCTGACGTAGGCGACGGCAAGATTGTGCTGGGCGACAGGATCCCCGGCATTGGCGGCCGCCTGCCAGTCGTCCCGCGCCCGAACCAGCGCGGCGACAATCTGCTCGTGATCGCGGGCTGCAACGGTTGGAAGAACGCCAAGGGCGCTGCTGCCGACGGCGCCTCGGTCCCGCCATACCGCGGCGGCCTGCGCCGCCCCGCCTGTCGCCGCGGTGGCCGCAACGCCAATGGCCAACAGCATCCCCGGCAACAGCCGAGGCCGCCAAACCCGCCCCCCGCGATGCGCAGCCATCGCCGAATCTCCCGCTTGCCAAGTTTCACGACAATGTATCACAACTTGAGCGGGAAGTTCAGGACAAAGTTCACGGTCCGGCGCACCGGGACGGCCGGTTGCGTGGCAGCGTCAGGGGCCGGCGCGTTACGTCGCGAACGACCGCGGACGAGCCGGCAGGTGGCCCGCCCTCGTCAAATGCGGGTCGGTACCAGCACGGTGTAATCGAAGTCGAGCACGACCGCGGGATCGTACTTCCCCTCGCCCGACTGGTAGGGGAAATCGTGGCACGGCCGGTCCTTGGTCGCCACCGTACGCAGCCTCAGCGCGCCGATGTCGCGGCGGCCCGGCAGCTCCATCTTGTCGAGAACTTCCGACCACGCATAGATCGTGTCGCCGGCGAAACTGGGTGCGGTGTGCCTGCCGCCGTTGATCGCCGCGATCTTGAAGGCGTTGGCGAGACCGTTGAAGGAAAGCGACCGGGCAAGGCTGATGATGTGGCCGCCGTAAACGATGCGCCGGCCGAAGCGGCCATCCTTCTCGGTGTGCTGGTTGAAATGGACCTTGGCCGTGTTCTGATACAGCCGGGTCGCCATCATGTGCTCGGCTTCCTCGATGGTCATCCCATCGACATGGTCGATCTTCTCGCCGATCTCGTAGTCGTTCCACAGGAACGGGCTGCCGGCCAGCGCGGTGTTGTAGTCGGTGATGTGGAGCTTGTAGGGCACCATGAGCTGGCCGACCTCGACGGCGGCGGGGAGGTCGGGAACCACCGGTTCGGGCGCCGGCGACGCCGGATCCTTCTTGCGGACCATGACCCACCGGCAATATTCGAGCACCAACTCCTGGCGCTGGTTGAGGCCGACCGACCGGACATAGACAACGCCGGTCTTGCCGTCCTTGTTCTCGCGCACGCCGATGACGGTCGAGGTCGTGGACACCGTATCGCCGGGATAGACCGGATCGCCGAACCGGCCGGAGGCGTAGCCGAGGTTGGCGACGGCGTTCAGCGAAACGTCCGGCACGGTTTTGCCGAAAACCATGTGGAAGGCGAGCATGCTGTCGACGGGCACGCGATCGAGGCCGAGCATCCCGGCGAAGGCCGACGAGCAGTTCATCGCGAAGCGCGACCCGTAGAGCGCGATGTACAGCGCGACATCGCCTTCGGTGACCGTGCGCGGCGTCGCGTGCACGATCTCCTGGCCAACCTTGAAATCCTCGAAAAAGTTGCCCGGATTGGTCTTCGTGCTCATGTCCTGCCTTCTGTTCTGGTGGTCGGTCCGCCGCCGGTTCAGGTTTGCGCCGGCGCTAGAATTCGTACGCCGCCGCCAATTCGGGATCCTTTTTCGCCACCAGCTTGGCCAAGTCGACGATGACCTTCGCCTGCTTCCAGGTCGCGTCGTCCTGCATCTTGCCGTCGATCATGGCGACGCCGGACCCGTCGGGCATCGCCGCCAGGATCTTCTTGGCGAACAGCACCTCGTCGACGTCCGGGCTGAACACCCGCTTGGCGATCGCGATCTGGTTCGGCGCCAGCGTCCATGCGCCGGTGCAGCCCATGAGGAAGGCGTTGCGGAATTGCGCCTCGCAGGCGGCCTCATCCTTGATGTCGCCGAACGGCCCGTAGAACGCCCGAACGCCGGCGGAGCAGCAGGCGTCGACCATCTGTGCGACGGTGTAGTGCCACAGATCCTGCTGCGAGAAAGCGCGCTCGGACTTGCTCGGATCGGGATCGGCAAGAACGCCGTAGAACGGATGGCCGCCGCCGACCCGCGTCGTCTTCATCCCCCGCGAGGCCGCAAGATCCGCCGGACCGAGGCTGAGCCCGTGCATCCTCGGGCTGGCGGCCGCGATGTCGGCGACGTTCTTGACCCCCTGGGCGGTTTCCAGCAAGGCATGGACGAGAATCGGCTTTGTGATCTCGTGGCGCGCTTCAAGCAGCGCCAGATACTGATCGACGAAGTGGATGTCCCACGGCCCCTCGACCTTTGGGATCATGATGACGTCGAGTTTGTTGCCGATCGCGCCGACGATCTCGCTCATGTCGTCCAGAAACCACGGGCTGTTCAGGGCGTTGACCCGGGTCCACAGACCGGTGTCGCCGAAGTCGGTGGCGCCGGCGACCTCGATGAACCCGGCCCGCGCTGCCTCCTTGGCCTCGGCCGGGATGGCGTCCTCCAGATTGCCGAGGAGAACGTCGACCTGTTTGGCCATGTCGGGGACGCGCGCGCGGATTTTCTCGAGATGCGGCGGGAAGAAATGGATCATCCGCTCCGGCCGGACAGGGAGTTCGCGCATCGGCTGCGGTGCCCCGATTGCCAGCGGTTTGTAGAATTGGACCGGCAGTTTCATTGCGTCCCCTCCCCATTTTTCTTCGCGGTTGCACAACGCCGCGGCAGGCCCTACGAGGTACACCGAAGCGCGGCGGACGTCAAACACTTGGGCCCGTCGTCGCCGTCGATCAGGGCGACGCAGGAACGTCAGCATGACAACTTTTTGACAAGGCGACGCTTTGCATCTTGCACTGGCCTCGCATGATATTCACCGCTTTGTGCGAACAAGGCGAAAATAATAAGGCGTCGTATCGCAGCAAGAGGCGAGGCCTTGTTTTTTCATTGCTCTTGTCGCCGCCTTGCACGGCGGCCGCCGGCAGCGGCAGCAGCTTCATCGGGCGCTCTCGGAACCCCACCTTTTTCTTACTCTCCGGTTGCGCCGCCGTCGCGCCGTGGTAGAATTATATTCAGGACAAGGAGCCTGATCGACGCGGTCGCGACGCTTAGCCGAGACCACGGCGCGGGTCCGGCCGGGGGCGGGCGCACCGCGCGCTCGAGGCTCCGTCGGGACGGAGAGAAGGAAGGATGGCAACGGTAATCAGCAGCGAGCGGGACCGATGGTCGTCGATCCTGGAGGAACAGTTTGCTCCGGCAGAGACCGGTCTTCATCTCGGCGAGCTGCGCGAAACGGAATGGAACACGATCTGGGCAGAGTTTCTCGACGCCCAGAACAACGTATTCATGATTGCGGAGGTCGACGAGGAGACCAGGACGTTGCTCCGCTGCCGGCGCCCCAGCGGGCCGGCGGCCCGGCGAAACTAGTCACGGGCGCGAAAAGAGGTAAACACAACCACCAGAACCGGGCGAAACACGTTTTTTTGTCGCCGAACGCGGGGCGAAGCGGCGTGGGCCAAGAGCAGACAGCCGGCCGCTCGACCTGCGTGAGGATCCGGCTGGCCGCCAACCCAAAGTCCCTGAGGCTTGACGGGTGATCACGTCTTCGCACCAATGCCGCATGGACCCAATGGTTGGATTTCCAGCTCATCGGAAGTGAGCTTGCGCCGGGTTCATAACCTCCTCTTGGGATGCCGCCTTCTCTCCTGTTCAGCTGTGCAATAAAAGCTGGACAATAGACGCTGCCCTTCTTAAGGAAGGCCGTGAAGACTTCGGCCGGTGGTGGTCGTTAGTCACGAGGGGAGCCGCTTATGCCTCCGGCTGCAGTGTCGCTGGTGGTCGCAACCTGCGTCTTCGGCGTCTCTGTTGTTGCGATGTACGCCGCGCGCGCCTTGCCCGACTCGCACTTCAGCGCAGACGCCAGAGACGTGATCAAGTTGGGGATGGCACTCATCGCCACGCTTGTCGCACTGGTTCTCGGCCTGATGATTGCGACGGCCAAGGGGACGTACGATTCCCAGAATGCCGTAGCTCGAAAGCTTTCGGCCGATGTGCTTTTGCTCGATCGGACTTTGGCGGAATACGGGCCGGAAGCGCACCATCCTCGCGATCTCTTGCGTCAGGGCGCCGAGCTGATGCTGCAGCGTCTTTGGCCGGAGGACGGGTCTGCGCCGGTGTCGCTGGCGCCCGGCGAAGCGCGCGTACCGATGGACCGGTTTCTCCGCGAGGTCACGAGCTTATCGCCGCGGGATGGGACGCAGGAATTCCTCAAGGCGCAAGCGCTGCGCGTGACCTCCGATCTGGCTCAGGCACGGTTCGACCTGTATGTTCAGGGAAGCAGTGAATTGCCGTCGCTCTTCCTTGCCATAGTTGTGATCTGGCTTATGATATTGTTTGCGGGTTATGGCCTTATTGCCGCTCGTAACCCGACGGTATTGGTGATTCTACTTGCTGCTACCTTGTCGGTTTCCGGCGCCGTTTTCCTCATTCAAGAACTGGCGGCTCCCTTTGGCGGCGTGATCCGGGTGTCAAGCGCGTCCATGCGAGACGCGATCGCCCAGCTCGGTGGATAGCTCGATATCGGGGCATGCGGTTGCCAGAGAAACACGAGGAGGCGTGCATGTCCGGCCGGCCGGTTCTCCTCATGCGGTTTGCGCTGCCTCTGTTCATCGCATTTTGGGCCGCGATCGGCCTGCTCGCGGTGTTGGCGATGAAGACGCAGAGCCAGGCCGCCGAACCCACCGAAACCGAGGCAACGCCGATCGTCGGCCTTGTGCCGGCGCCGCCATTCGCCATGAAGAACGACGAGGGCGACTGGGAGGGCATTGCCGTCGATCTGTGGCGGCATGTCGCTGACCAGCTCGGGCTTCGTTTCGAGTTCCAGGAGATCGCGATACCCGACCTTGCCGCCGGATTGCAGCAGGGCAGACTGATTGCCGTGGCGACAGCAACCGCCAGTGCCGACCACGAGCTGGTGATGGAGCTGAGTCATCCCTACTACTCGAGCGGTCTTGCCATCGCCGTGCCGGTGAAAGCGAGCAGCGGCAACTGGTTCGAACCGCTTGGTGACGTTGTCTCGGGCGGCACCGTCAAGATTGCAGGCGTGCTTCTCGCACTCTTGCTTGTCGCCGGCGTTCTTGCCTGGCTGAGCGAACGTCGGGCCAATCCTGAACACTTCAGTCCGCGGCCGCTGCGCGGGATCGCCGACGGTCTGTGGTGGGCGGCCGTAACTTTGACGACCGTCGGCTACGGAGACAAGGCGCCAACGACGCGCGCCGGGCGCGCGATCGGCGTGATCTGGATGTTCGCCGCGGTCGTCCTGATAGCGCTGTTCACGGCACAAGTGACGTCCTCTCTCACCGTGACTGGTCTCAGAGGCCGCGTTCGGGGGCCAGCAGACCTGGTGCACGTGAAGGTCGGGGCAATCCAGGATTCACAGCCGCAAACCCTGTTGCGGTCGAAGTTTGGCGTCCGTGCGGCCGGCTACCCCGGGTTCAGGGAGGGCCTCGAGGCGCTTGAGAAGGGAGAGATAGACGCGTTCGTCGCTGCTGAACCTGTGCTTCGCTACGAAATTGCAAACACCTTCGCCGGGCGTCTTGCCGTCGTCGGTTCGCCCTTCCTCCGCGCCGATTATGTCTTCGCTTTTCCGCCGGGCTCGGCGATCCGCAAGCAAGTCAACTACTCGATCCTGTCATATATCGAGACCGATGGATGGCGCGATCTGATCCAGAAATACCTGGGGAGTACTTCGTAGGTTCCCGCAAGCCGCGCTCCTGCCGGCGAAGACCGCGGACGCTCACGGCTGGAGGGGGCTCGTGCAGGGATTGCTGCCCCTGGGATAGAGCCGGGTGACGTGGCCCATCTTCCGGCCCGGCGCCGCGCCGGACTTGCCATAGATATGAACGGCGACATCCGGCCGTTGCGCCAACTCGGCCCAGCCATCGACGGCGTCTCCAAGCAGGTTAGCCATGACGGCGTCCGAGTGACGCTCGACCGTACCGAGCGGCCAGCCGCAGATTGCGCGAATGTGCTGCTCGAACTGGCTCACGACGCAGGCGTCGAGGGTCCAATGCCCGGAGTTGTGGACCCGCGGCGCCATCTCGTTGACGAACAGGCGCGGCCCGGAGTCGCCTGTTGCGAGGAACATCTCGATGCCCATGACGCCGACGTAGTCGAGGCGCTCGGCGATGCGAAGGGCGATGTCTTTCGCCGCTTCGGCAACCGCCGCGGGAATGCCGGACGGCACGATCGAGCGGGCGAGGACGTGGTTTTCGTGAACGTTCCAGACCGGCTCGTAGCATCGGGCCGCCCCGTCGGCGCCGCGAGCGACGATCACCGAGATTTCGCGCGCGAAAGTGACGAAGCCTTCGATGAGGACACCGCCGCCACCGAGCGCGGCGAGGGCCTCCGCCGCCTGGGCGGCGTCGGCAACGTACGCCTGGCCCTTGCCGTCGTAGCCGAAGCGACGGGTCTTGATGACCGCCGGCAGACCGACGGCGCGAAGAGCGGCGGGGAGATCGGCCGCCGCGTCGATGGCGGCGAACGGCGCCGTGTCGACGCCGGCGTCGGTCAGAAACGACTTCTCGCGCAACCGGTCCTGGGCCACCGCCAGCGCCACCGGCGGCGGCCAGACCGGAACGCGGGCGGCGAGGTAGCGGGCCGTCGCCTCCGGCACGTTCTCGAACTCGTAGGTGACGACGGACACGGCGGCGGCAAAGGCCGCCAGGCTCGCCTCGTCTTCGTATGGCGCAGCGCGGCAGGCGGCAGCGACGTCGGCCGCCGGCCGGTCGGCATCGGGGCAGTAGATATGGCTGCGAAAGCCGAGACGCGCGGCGGCCATGGCCAGCATCCGGCCGAGCTGGCCGCCGCCGAGGATGCCGACGGTGCCACCCGGCGGCAACGATCGGACTGGCTGCGGCCGCTCACTCATCGGCGGGCGCCTCGGCGACGTCCGCCGTCTGCCGCGCGCGCCAGTCCTCCAGTCGCTGCGCCAGCGCCGGGTCCGCCAGCGCCAGAACGGCGGCGGCAAGGAGTGCGGCGTTGATCGCGCCGGCCTTGCCGATCGCGAGCGCGCCGACGGGAATGCCCGCCGGCATCTGGACGATGGACAGGAGGCTGTCATGGCCGTGGAGGGCGGCGGATTCCACCGGCACCCCGAACACCGGCAGCGGGGTCAGGGCCGCGGTCATGCCGGGCAGATGCGCAGCGCCGCCGGCGCCGGCGATCACCACCTTCAGCCCGCGCGCTTTCGCGCTCCGGGCGTAGGCGAACAGCCGCTCCGGCGTGCGGTGGGCCGAGACGATCCGCGCCTCGTAGGCGATCGCGAGCGCGTCCAGCGTCGCCGCCGCATGGTGCATCGTGCGCCAGTCGGACTGACTGCCCATGATAATCCCCACGTCGACGCGCGCTGCGGCCATACCTTCCACGCTCCGCTGGATATCGATGAAGGGCGGAACATTACGCGGCGACGGCGGCGGAGAAAACCGGCAAGTCGCGACCGCAATGCCCAAAAAAAAGCGGGGCCCCTGGGGACCCCGCCCTTCCGTCTCGTTCGCGGTCGAGACCGGCCTAGGCTTGCGGCCGCTGCTCGATCAGATCACTGACCACGGTGGGATCGGCCAGCGTCGAGGTGTCGCCCAGGCTGTCGACGTCGTTCTCGGCGATCTTGCGCAGGATCCTTCGCATGATCTTGCCCGAACGGGTCTTCGGCAGGCCCGGCGCCCACTGGATGACGTCGGGCGAGGCGATCGGCCCGATCTCCGTGCGCACCCACTGGACCAGCTCCTTGCGCAACGCTTCCGACGGCTGGATGCCGGCGTTGAGGGTCACGTAGGCGTAGATGCCCTGGCCCTTGATGTCGTGGGGGAAGCCGACGACGGCCGCTTCGGCCACCTTCGCGTGGGCGACCAGCGCGCTTTCGACTTCCGCCGTGCCGAGGCGATGGCCGGAGACGTTGATCACGTCGTCGACGCGGCCGGTGATCCAGTAGTAGCCGTCCTCGTCGCGGCGGCAGCCGTCGCCGGTGAAGTACTTCCCGGCATAGGTCGAGAAATACGTCTGCACGAAGCGGTCGTGATCGCGGAAGACGGTGCGCATCATTCCCGGCCACGCGTCCGTGATGCACAGGTTGCCGGAGCCGGCGCCTTCCAGCGCGACGCCGTCGGCGTCGACGATCTGCGGCTGGACACCGAAGAACGGCAAGGTCGCCGAGCCCGGCTTGAGCGCGATCGCGCCCGGCAGCGGCGTGATCATGATGCCGCCGGTCTCGGTCTGCCACCACGTGTCGACGATCGGG
>JAEULH010000117.1 GCA_016793925.1 Rhodospirillales bacterium
CCGTTCGCCGAAAATGAACACTGGAAGGATCTGTTGCTGTTCTACGAGTACTTCCACGCCGATACCGGCCAGGGCCTGGGCGCGGCGCACCAGACCGGATGGACCGGGCTTATCGCGAACCTGGTGACCCGCCGCTATCGCAAGGACATCCCACGGTATTGGCGGGATGGCGACGTGAGATCGGCAGCCGAGTGACCTTTCCCCTTGCTCGGTCCGGGAGTCTCACCGGGGGGTGGCGTTTTTGCGTAATCCGGGTCGATTTTCACGAGGTCGCGGGCGATTTCGCTGACATTTAGACGCCGTGTGTCCGCGCTGGGGCGTAATGTCGTCGATCCAAGATGCACTGTGTCAACATCGGACCCCGCTTACAAGCCGTTCTTGTAAAACAACTTTCTCAGATTCCAGGGGCCGATGCACCTCTCCTCGTGAGATTTCATCCGGGTTTGTGCCAAGTGAGCGCCCGAGCGGCGAAAAGGTTCGATGGGGCCTGGCACTTGCAGGAATCGACGCGCCCGCTGCGACCTGGTCGAAACTGTAAACCTCGAAGGGCCGTAGTCTTGTCGCCGTATATGAGATTCCTATACCCGGCCGGCTGCATCCGTATCGCTTTGCTATTCCGCCTTCGTCATGCTGGTGATGTAGCGACGAAGGAGACACGCGATGCCCGATGTTCTGGCGTTCCTGGTGTTGATGGCGGCAACGGCGGCGGCTATCGGCTACGCCCACCTCTGCGAGCGGCTGTAGGCCATGGTCTTCGACTATGTGCTTGGCGCGGCGGTGGCGCCACTGGTCCTCGCCTACCTGGTCTACGCCCTCGTCCGCCCCGAGCGGTTTTGAGGAGTCTAAGCCGTGACGATCACGGGCTGGGTGCAGATTCCGCTCTACATCGGTCTCGTCGTGCTCATCACTCGGCCGCTCGGCGGCTACCTTGCTAGGGTGGCGGAAGGCGACCGTATCCTGCTTTCGCCGCTGATGCTTCCCGTCGAGTGCGTCTTCTATCGCGCTGCCGGCATTGATGCTCGCGCCGAGCAGCACTGGCTGACCTACGGGAGCGCCATGCTGCTCTTCAACGCTGCCGGGCTTGTCCTCCTGTATGCCCTGCAGCGGCTGCAGCCATTTCTGCCGCTGAACCCTCAAGACCTGCCGGCGGTCGGAGTAGACTTGGCACTGAACACGGCGTCGAGCTTCGTTACCAACACGAACTGGCAGAACTACGCCGGCGAGGCGACCATGGGCTACCTGGTCCAGATGGCCGGCCTCAGCGTGCAGAACTTTCTCTCCGCTGCAACTGGTATCGCACTCGCCATCGCGCTGATCCGCGGCTTTGCCCGGCAGCAGGCGACGTCCATTGGCAACTTTTGGGTCGATCTCACCCGGATCACTCTTTACCTGCTCCTGCCATTCTCGGTCGTCATCGCCGTCGTGCTCGTCTGGCAGGGCACACCGCAGACGCTGGGCCCGTCCGTCGAAGCAACGACGCTTGAGGGCGCGAAGCAGACAATCGCGGTGGGTCCGGTGGCAAGTCAGGTCGCGATCAAGATGCTCGGGACCAACGGCGGCGGCTTCTTTAATGCCAACTCCGCACATCCCTTTGAGAACCCGACGGTTTTGACCAACCTGATCCAGATGCTCGCGATCTTTGCCATCGGCGCGGCACTCACAAACACCTTCGGGCGTATGGTCGGCAACGAACGCCAGGGCTGGGCGATCCTCGCGGCGATGTTGGTGCTATTTGTGGCTGGCGTCTCGGTCGCCTATTGGGCGGAAGCGCAGGCCAACCCGGCGCTCGCCGCCCTCGGCGTCGATCCCGCGGCTGGGAACATGGAGGGCAAAGAGGTCCGCTTCGGGATCGCTCTCTCGGCGTTGTTCGCCACCATCACTACGGCGGCCTCGTGCGGCGCGGTCAACGCCATGCACGATAGTTTCATGCCGCTCGGTGGGATGGTTCCGCTGATCAACATGCAGCTTGGCGAGGTGGTCATTGGCGGCGTCGGCGCCGGCTTCTACGGGATGTTGCTGTTCGTCGTCCTCGCCATCTTCATCGCCGGGCTGATGGTCGGACGCACGCCCGAGTACCTCGGTAAGAAGATCGAAGCGCGCGAAGTGAAGATGGCGATGTTGGCGATCCTTTGCCTGCCCCTGATGATGCTGGGGCTCACGGCGCTCGCGGTGGTACTTCCGGCAGGCATATCCGGCATTCAGAATCCCGGTCCCCACGGCTTTAGCGAAGTACTCTATGCCTTTACGTCGGCCGCTGCCAACAACGGCAGCGCCTTCGCCGGGCTTGCGGGCAACACCGTTTTTTACAACTATAGCCTGGCACTCGCGATGTTCATCGGTCGGTTCTTCGTCATCGTGCCGATGCTCGCGATCGCGGGCTCGCTCGCTCGCAAGTGCACAGTTCCGCCATCTCCGGGCACCTTCCCCACCCACGGACCGCTATTCGTGCTGCTTCTGGTCGCGGTCGTGATCCTCGTTGGAGGGCTCACTTTCTTCCCCGCCCTCGCCGTTGGTCCGATCGTTGAGCATCTGGCGATGCGTGCGGGCCTCCTCTTCTGACGCAGGATCCAATGATGGAATACCGGCACAGAACGCCACGGGTCGATGCACTCGAGTTGCAGCCGCCGATCCGCACGCGCGAAGGTGTTCGCTACGGCTCCTTCCTGAACCGGGCAATTCTATTGCCCGCCTTTGGCGAGGCGTTTCGCAAGCTCGAGCCTCGGCACCTCGCCCGCAATCCGGTCATGTTCGTCGTCGCGGTCGTCGCCGCGCTCAGCACGGTTCTGTTTCTGCGCGATGCGGTCGTTGGCAGCGCGACTATGGCCTTCTCCCTGCAGATCGTGTTCTGGCTATGGTTCACTTTGATATTTGCTAACCTCGCCGAGGCGGTGGCGGAGGGGCGGGGAAAGGCGCAGGCCGCAAGCCTGCGTCGGGCAAAAACCGAAACTCAGGCCAAGCTTCTCCGCGACCCCGACGTGGGGGGGTGGCGGATGATTCCGGCCACTGAGCTTAAGGCGGGCGATGTTGTTCTGGTGGAAGCCGGCGACATCATTCCGAGCGATGGCGAGGTCATCGATGGCGTCGCGTCGGTCAATGAGGCGCCAATTACCGGTGAATCCGCGCCCGTGATCCGCGAGAGCGGAGGCGATCGCTCGGCAGTCACCGGCGGCACACAGGTCATCTCCGACTGGATCAAGGTGTGCATCACCGCGGTGCCCGGCTCGACCTTCCTCGACCGCATGATCGCGCTGGTCGAGGGCGCCGAGCGGCAGAAGACGCCGAACGAGATTGCCCTCAACATTTTGTTGGCGGGGATGACGATCATCTTCGTTCTTGCCGTTGTTACCATTCCGAGCTTCGCCGCCTACGCCGGCGGCAGGGTACAGTTGATTGCGCTGATCGCCCTGCTCGTGACCCTGATCCCGACGACCATTGGCGCCCTGCTCTCCGCAATTGGCATCGCCGGCATGGACCGTCTGGTGCGCTTCAACGTGCTGGCGATGTCGGGCCGGTCGGTGGAGGCGGCTGGCGACGTCGACACCCTACTGCTGGACAAGACCGGCACCATCACGCTGGGTAACCGGCAGGCGGCCGAGTTCATTCCGGTGGCTGGGATCAGCGAGCGTGAGTTGGCCGAGGCCGCGCAACTCGCAAGCTTGAGCGACGAGACGGCGGAAGGTCGCTCGATCGTCGTGCTGGCGAAGCAGAAGCACGATATCCGCGGACACACGATGTCGCGCCTGCACGCCCGCTTCGTGCCGTTTTCGGCGCAGACGCGGATGAGCGGTATCGACATGGAGGTGGTCCCCGAAGCGAAGGGCCAGCATGTCGTCGAGATCCGCAAGGGCGCTGCCGACGCGATTCTCGCTTACATCCGCGAGAAGACCAGCAACGCGAACATGCCGATGCCCAGGGATCTCGAACGTCACGTTTCCGGCGTGGCGAAGGCCGGCGGCACACCCCTTGTCGTTGCCCGCGATGGTCATTTCCTCGGCGTGGTGCACCTCAAGGACATAATCAAGGGCGGCATCCGCGAGCGCTTTGCCGAGTTGCGGGAGATGGGCATCCGCACGGTCATGATCACCGGCGACAACCCGATGACCGCCGCGGCCATCGCCGCCGAGGCTGGCGTCGACGACTTCCTTGCCGAGGCCACGCCGGAAGCGAAACTCAAGCTAATCCGCAACGAGCAGGCCAAGGGCAAGCTGGTGGCGATGTGCGGCGACGGCACCAACGATGCACCGGCGCTCGCTCAAGCCGATGTTGGTGTTGCCATGAACACCGGCACTATGGCGGCGCGCGAAGCTGGAAACATGGTCGATCTCGACAGCGACCCGACCAAGCTCATCGAGATCATAGCCATTGGCAAGCAGCTTCTGATGACCCGCGGCGCTCTGACCACATTCTCCATCGCCAACGATGTAGCCAAGTATTTTGCCATCATCCCGGCGATATTCGCGGCCTTCTACCCCCAGCTCAGGGCGCTGAACGTCATGGCGCTGGCGAGCCCGCAAAGCGCCATCCTGTCGGCGATCATTTTCAATGCGCTGATCATTGTCATGCTGATCCCGCTCGCCTTGCGCGGCGTTAGCTACCGCCCGACCGGAGCTGCTAGCCTTTTGCGCCGAAATCTCCTGGTCTATGGCATCGGCGGACTGATCGTGCCCTTCGTCGGCATAAAGCTGATCGACCTCATCGTTTCCGCCATCGGCCTTGTTTGAGGTCTCTGCCATGTTGCACCAAATTCGCCCCGCGCTCGTGCTGCTCGTGCTCTTGACCATCCTTACCGGACTGGCCTACCCCCTCGTCGTTACGGCCATCGCCCGGCTGGCATTCCCGAGCGAGGCGGAAGGGAGCCTGATCGTTCGGGATGGTATCGTCCGTGGCTCCAGCCTTATTGGCCAAGCCTTCTCTGGCGAGCGGTATTTTCAAGGACGTCCTTCGGCTGCGGGCGCGCATGGCTACGATGCCTCCGCCTCTTCCGGTTCCAACCTCGGTCCCACGAGCAGGGCATTGGTTGGGCGCGTGCGGGGTGATGTGGCTGCGGTTTCGGCGGCGCAAGGAGCTCCGGTTCCGGCGGACCTCGTCACCGCCTCGGCCAGCGGCCTCGATCCGCACATTTCACCGCTCGGTGCCGCATATCAGGTTTCGCGTGTCGCCGCCGCGCGCCGCCTTCCCGCCGCGCAAGTTCGCGATCTTGTCCTCCGGCACACGCGCGAGCGGCTGTTCGGCATCCTCGGCGAGCCGACAGTCAATGTCCTTGAGCTCAACCTCGCGCTTGATGCGCTGAAGCATTAAGCTGTGAAGGAGGGCTCTGTTGAGGAAGCGCGATGGCCAGCGCGGATGCCAACAGCGACCGGCGCCCGTCGCCTGATGATCTTCTCAAGGAAGCCGAGCGGGAGCGGCGCGGCCAGCTGAAAATCTTCCTCGGCTCGGCGCCGGGGGTCGGCAAGACCTATGAGATGCTGCTGACCGCGCAGGAACGCAGGCGCGACGGTGTGGATGTCATCGTGGGCATCGTCGAGACCCACGGACGTCGCGAGACCACCGATCTCCTCGAGGGGCTCGAGACGATCTCCCGGGTGAAGGTCGACCACCGCGGCATCCGGCTCGACGAGATGGATCTGGATGTCATCCTGGCCCGCCGGCCGAAGCTCGTCCTCGTCGACGAGCTCGCGCATACCAACGCGCCGGGCTCTCGCCACCCCAAGCGCTACCTCGATGTCGAGGAAATCTTAGCCGCCGGCATCGATGTGTTTACCACGCTGAACATTCAGCATGTCGAGAGCCTTAACGACATCGTCGCCCGCATCACTCGGATCCGTGTGCGCGAGACCGTGCCGGACAGCGTTCTCGATGCTGCCGATGATATCGAAGTCGTCGATATCTCCCCGGACGACCTCATCCAACGGCTGAAGGAGGGAAAGGTCTACGTCCCGAAGACGGCCGAACGCGCGCTCGAGCACTACTTCGCGCCGGGCAACCTGACCGCGCTGCGAGAGCTGGCGCTGCGTCGGACCGCACAGCGCGTCGACGAGCAGCTGCTTTCGCACATGCGTACCCATGCCATCCACGGCCCGTGGGCCGCCGGCGAGCGGATCGCCGTCTGCATCAGCGAAAGCGAGCGCTCGGGGGCCCTGGTGCGCCAAGCGAAGCGGATGGCTGACCAGCTTCACGCGCCATGGACCGCGCTCTACGTCGAAACCGCGCGAACCTTCCGGCTTGGCGAGGCGGAGCGGGACCGCATCGCGGAGTACCAGCGTCTCGCCGAAGGGCTCGGCGGTGACGCCATGACTGTGCCCGGCCGGGAAATCGCCGAGGAGATCCTGCGCTTTGCCGCCGAGCGCAACGTAACCCAGATCGTCATCGGAAAGTCCAGCCGCTCGCGACTGTTCGAACTGCTTCATGGCTCGGTCGTTCACGACCTCGTCCGCAAGGCCGGAAGCATCAGCGTTCACGTCAGCGGTGGCGGCGAGGGGCCGCCGCCTCAAGCGGCGCTTCTGATCGCAGGGCAGCGGTTCGGGCTTCATCTGACTGCCTATGCGGCCATTGCTGCGGCGGTGACAGGCGCGCTGGCGCTTGGGCTCCTGATTCAGCCCCTCGTCGGCATCGACAACCTCGACCTGCTCTTTCTCGTCGCCGTCATCCTCGTCGCCGGCCGCCACGGCCTCTGGCCATCCGTCCTCGCGTCGGTAGCGAGCCTGCTCACCTACAACTTTTTCTTTCTGCCGCCACTTTACACCTTCACCATCAGCCAGCCGAAGCATGTGGTGGCGCTGGTGTTCTTTCTCGCCGCGGCCCTGGTAGCGAGCAACCTCGCTGGACGGGCCCGCGACGAATCGATGGCGGCGCGGCTGCGCGCTCGAACGTCGGAGGCGCTCTATGCCTTTAGCCGCAAGCTCGCCGCTGTGGCGACGCTCGACGACCTCCTATGGGCAGCGGCCTTCCAGATCGCCTCGATGCTGCGGTTGAATGTGGTCGTCCTGCTTCAGGAGAACGGCGACCTCGAGTTGCGCGGTGGTTACCCGCCGGAGGACGAGCTCGATGCGGCTGACCTCGCCGCGGCGCACTGGAGCTGGAAGCACAACAGGCCGGCGGGTCGCGGTGCCGAAACGCTTCCGGGCGGCCAGCGACTGTTCCTGCCGATCGGAACGAGCCGCGGCTCGGTCGGGGTCATTGGCCTCGACCGGGAGCAGCCGGGTCCGCTCATCACGCCGGATGAGCACCGTCTGCTCGACGCGCTTCTTGATCAGACGGCGGTCGCAATCGAACGGGTACGCTTCGCCCAGGAGATCGACGAGGCCCGGGTTCTTGCCGAGACGGAGCGCCTGCGCTCGATCCTGCTCACTTCGATCTCGCACGACCTAGCAACGCCGCTTGCCGCCATTCTAGGCGCTGCGACCTCGCTCCAGGCCTACGAAGAGCTTTACGACCCGCAGGCCCGTCGCCAGCTGATCTCGACCATCCTCGATGAGGGCGAACGGTTGCACCGGTTCGTCCGCAACCTGCTCGACATGACTAGGCTCGAGGCTGGCGCGATCGAACTCAACCGGGAGATCGTCGATATCGGCGAAGTGGCCGGTGCCGCACTAGAGCGCTGCGCCAGGATACTGGTCGCACACCGTGTCGAGCTCGATATCGAGCCGGAGCTGCCGATGCTGCCGCTCGATCCCGTCCTCCTCGAGCAGGTGCTGGTTAACCTACTCGACAACGCGGCAAAGTACACGCCTGAGGGCTCCGCCGTAATCCTGCAGGCGCGCCGCGGGAACGGCGGTATTGTCATTGACCTTCGCGACGAGGGCCCGGGCATCTCGGGGGATGAACTCGAGCACGTCTTCACGAAGTTTCGTAGGCTTGGCAAGGGCGACCGCCGGACGCCCGGCACTGGCCTTGGGCTGGCCGTCTGCCGCGGCTTCGTCGAGGTCCTTGGCGGCACCATCACCGCGGCCAATCGCGCCGACCGGGCCGGTGCGGTCTTTACCATCACCTTGCCGCAGGCCGTTACGCACAAGGACGGTGTGGCCGAGGCTGCTGCGTGAGCGGAGATGGGCCATCCGTCCTGGTTGTTGATGACGAGCCGCCGATACGTCGGCTGCTGAAAACGAGCCTGGCGCCGCAAGGCTTCCGGGTTCTTGAGGCGGATACCGCAGCCGAAGGCCTACGCCTCGTAAGCAGCATGTGCCCCGACGTCGTCATCCTCGACCTAGGGCTACCCGACCAGGACGGCATCTCGGTCATCCGCACGGTCCGGACCTTCAGCACAGTGCCGGTGATCGTGCTTTCCAGCCGCGGCGACGAGCGGGGCAAGGTCGAGGCCCTCGACCTTGGCGCCGACGACTACGTTACCAAGCCCTTCGGCATGGCAGAACTCGTCGCCAGGATTCGGGCGGCGCTCCGTCACGCAGTCCAGCGTGAAGGGGCTGAGCCGATCTTTGAAAGCGGCGAACTCTACGTTGATCTGGTTCGAAGACTCGTCCGCGTCGCGGGCCGAGAGGTGAAGCTCTCGCCAAAGGAGTACGAGATCCTCCGCCTTCTCGTAATCCACGCCGGCAAGGTGCTGACTCACAGGATGCTGATGCAGAAGGTCTGGGGCGCGAGCGGTGATGTTCAGTACCTGCGCATCTATATTCGCCAGCTCCGTCAGAAGCTGGAAAAGAAGCCCGACCGCCCCGCCCACATCGTCACCGAGACCGGTGTCGGCTACCGACTTCGGTTGCCGCACTGATTGGCGATACGGCGAGGGCGGCATCTGAGTTGCCGGGATGAATCCATACTCGGCGGCGCACCTGCGCTCGAGACCAACGAAACCACCGCAGCATGAAGGGGGTCAAATCTCCAGTTCGCCCCAGGGGTCAAATCTTCGGTTCGCTTGACACGACGCCGGTCTTGCCCTTTGCGACCGGCGGCGAGCCGCTGCCGGGGGCTGTCGATGGTCCAGCGCGTCTCCACCGTCGACTGGACGGGAACCGATACCGACCCCCCGTGGCGCACCCTCCTGCTGCTCCACAACGTTAACGCTATCGGCCGTCACCTCAAGGCTTGGGAGACTGTGGCGCGGCCGCGAAGCGCCAGCATCGACGGCATGATGATCGACCGCGAACGGCTGTTCCTCAGCCATGCCAAGGCCGGTGGCTGGGCCATCGCCAATGCCATCGAAAACCACCTTGCCGCCCGTGCCCAGTGGTGCGCCGTCGCGCACGCCTCCATCCCGAGGCCAAGAAGGATGGCAAGCCATTCTTTATCTGGCACAACACCACGCGAATGCATGTCTTCACTTACATCCCGCCCAAGTACCAGGCGATGATGAACTTCCAGAGCAACTACGGCTTAGGCTCCGGACTCATAACCGGTAGCTGACGATTGCGGCGAGGTGAACGGCGGCGAGGAAGTTGGCCGCGAGCTTGTCGTAGCGGGTGGCGATGCGACGGAAGTCCTTCAGCCGGCCGAACATGCGCTCGATGGCATTGCGGCCGCGGTAGAGGAAGGGCGAGAAGCAGTTCTTCCAGCGGCGGTGGCAGCGCGGCGGGATGTTGGGATCGCTGCCGCGGCCCTCGATCAGGCTGCGGACGCGATCGGTGTCGTAGCCCTTGTCGGCGTGCACGACGATGCCCTCCGGCACCCGCTCGAGCAGAGGCTCCGCCGCCCGGCAGTCCGCCGCCTGGCCGCCGCCTGACAGCCGGTCAGCAGGAAGGCGAGCGGCCGGCCTGCGCCGTCGGCGAGCGCGTGGATCCTGGTCGTCCGGCCACCGCGCGAGCGGCCGATGGCCTGGCTCAGCTCCCCCCTTTGCCGCCGACCGCACAGCGGTGCGCCTTTACCGCCGAGCTGTCGAGCAGGAGCCTCGCCGGCGGCCCGCCGGCGGCAGCCAGCGCCTCGAACACCTCGTGCCAGACGCCTTTCGCCGCCCACCGGACGAAGCGGTTGTACAATGTCTTGC
>JAEULH010000004.1 GCA_016793925.1 Rhodospirillales bacterium
AAACCTGAGGAAAAATCGCTGGCATGCGACAACCGCTTGCTGTCACGATCGGCATGAACAACATGCGCCAGCGCAATCGCCGACGCTGGTTGGCGCAAGTCTCCTTGGCGGGGGAAACAACGGCGATCAAGGGAGGATGAACATGATTCGTGCACTCGGCAATTTCTTCTCGGGGCTGGCCCGGCGCTGGCTTCCCGATGCGTTTCTCTTTGCGATCATTCTCACCCTGATCTGTTACATCGCCGGCATTGTCATCGAGGGCAAAGGGCCGGTGGAGATGGTCGGCTTCTGGGGCGACGGCTTCTGGAGCCTGCTCCAGTTCTCGATGCAGATGGTCCTCATCCTGGTCACCGGCCACGTGCTCGCCATGACCGGGCCGGTCAAGGCGATCCTCGACGCCATCGCCGCCGCGGCGCGGACGCCGGGCCAGGCGATCGTCCTGGTGACCGTGGCTGCGCTCGCGGCCTGCTGGATCAACTGGGGCTTCGGCCTGATCGTCGGCGCGCTCCTGGCCCGCGAGCTCGCCGCTCGGGTGCGCGGCCTCCACTATCCGCTGCTGGTCGCCGCCGCCTACAGCGGCTTTCTCGTCTGGCACGCGGGGCTGTCAGGTTCGATCCCGCTGAAGCTCGCCGCGCCGGGTACGGACGCCCTGTCCAAACTGACCAACGGTGTCGCCATTCCTCTGGGCGAGACGATCTTCGCCTGGCCGACCCTCGTGCCGGTGATTGTGCTGTTCCTCACGCTGCCCCTGCTCAATCGGCTGATGTTGCCGAAAGCGGACGAGACCGTCGAGATCGACGCGAAGCTGCTCGCCGAGGACGCTCAGCCCGCCACGGCCGCGTCGTCCAGCACGCCGGCGGAATGGCTGGAGAACAATCCCATTCTGTCCCTGGTCCTCGTCGTCATGGGCTTCGCCTACCTGATCCATTATTTTGCCTTCGCCGGTGGCAGCCTCGGCCTCGACAGCGTCAACTTCATTTTCCTGTTCGCGGGCATCCTCCTTCACCGCACGCCGGCGAACTATCTTCGCGCCCTCAACCAGGCCATCCGCGGCGCCGGCGGCATCGTCCTGCAGTTTCCGCTCTACGCCGGGATCATGGGCATGATGGTGAAGTCGGGCCTGGCGACCTCGATCTCGCAGTGGTTCGTCGATATCTCGACGCCGCAGACCTTCCCGCTGTTCGCCTTCCTCAGCGCCGGTCTCGTCAACATCTTCGTCCCGTCGGGCGGCGGGCAATGGGCGGTGCAGGGGCCGATCGTCATGCCGGCGGCTGCGGCGCTCGGCGTTCCCCCGGCCCGCGCGGCCATGGCCATCGCCTTCGGCGACGCCTGGACCAACATGATCCAACCATTCTGGGCGCTGCCGCTGCTGGCCATCGCCGGCCTCGGCATCCGCGACATCATGGGCTACTGCATGGTCGCGCTGCTATGGTCGGGCGTGGTGATCGGCTTGAGCTTCCTGTTCCTGTAGTACGCGCCGAGGTCGGGCAGCGGTGACCGGGCTTCCGCGCCGGCCACCGCACCCGAATGGCGATGCGTGCGGGATAGGGTCAGCTCAGCCCCGTCGTTCCGAGCCGACCGCCTCGCTGTGGGTCCGCCGGTCGGCGCCCAGGGCCGCCAGCAGGTGGTTGAGCGCATCCCTGGCGCGCTGCTCCTTGGGCTTATCCTTGCGCTCGCGCTCGTGCATGATCCAGTCCGCGAGCATCGAGCGCATCTTGTCGCGGCCCTCCGGGCTCTGCGCCAGTGCGTCCAGCTCGCCCAGCCCGGCCGTGGCCGAGACGTGGTCCTCGTTGACCATCGCGTCGACGGCGACGTCCACGTCTTCGGCGGTCACGTCGCCGCCAAGGATTTGACAGAGCTCGTTTTGAAGGTCTTCATAGCCTTGGATCATGGTGTTTCCCCTTCCGGATCCCGGGTTGAGCGCCGTTGCGGCAATTTATCGCTTGAAGAAAGCCTAGCGGAAGCGGGCGGCGCGGCGCAAATCAATCCCGCACGGCTGCGCGACGGACGCGGCGGTTGGAGGGACGGGGCGTCATGAGGGTCGGAGAGAGACGTTATCGGACCATCTGGCTCGCCGATGACGGCTGGTCCGTGGAGATCATCGACCAGCGCAGGCTGCCGCACACCTTTGTGACGGAGCGCCTGGTCAGTCTCGCCGAGGCGGCGGAGGCGATCCGGACCATGGCCGTGCGCGGGGCGCCGCTGATCGGCGCCGCGGCGGCCTACGGTTTCGCCCTCGCCATGCGCGCCGATCCCTCCGACGACGGCATCGCGGCGGCGAGAACGACGCTGATCGCTACCCGACCGACCGCAGTCAACCTGCGCTGGGCCGTCGACGAGGTGACGACGGTGGTCCGCCAGTTGCCCGCGGAGCGGCGGGCCGGCGCGGCCTACCGCCGGGCCGGCGAGATCTGCGACGAGGACGTGGCGATCAACGCCGCCATCGGCGATCACGGCTGCGCCCTGATCGAGGCGGCCTGGGTGGAGAAGGGCCGTGCCGGCCGGGTCAACGTGCTGACCCACTGCAACGCCGGCTGGCTGGCGACGGTCGACTGGGGCACGGCGCTGGCGCCGGTTTACAGGGCTCACGACGCCGGGATCCCGGTCCACGTCTGGGCCGACGAAACCCGGCCGCGCAACCAGGGCGCCGCCCTGACGGCGTGGGAACTGGGCCGACACGGGGTGCCGCATACGGTCATCGTCGACAACGCCGGCGGCCACCTGATGCAGCGCGGGCTGGTCGACCTGTGCCTCGTCGGCACCGACCGGACCACGCGCGCCGGCGATGTCTGCAACAAGATCGGCACCTACCTCAAGGCGCTGGCGGCGGGCGACGCGGGCGTGCCGTTCTACGTCGCCCTGCCGGGGCCGACCATCGACTGGACCATCCGCGACGGCCTGCGCGAGATCCCGATCGAGGAGCGGGCGGCGGACGAGGTCACGACCATCAGCGGCCGCGACGCGCAGGGGCGGATCGTCAACGTCGGCCTGACACCGGAGGCGAGCCCGGCCGCAAACTACGCCTTCGACGTGACGCCGGCGCGGCTGGTCAGCGCGCTGATCACCGAGCGCGGCGTTTGCGCCGCGAGCGAGGAGGGGCTGGCCGGGCTGTATCCGGAGCGCGCAACCGCGGTCTGAGGGGCGAGGCGATCGCGCCATGCGCCGCGGTGCCAGGTCCCGGTCCGGCCGGTCGCCGGGACCGCGCGCGCGACGCTCCGCTACTCCCGCAGGCGCTCGATCTCGGCGCCGCAGGCTGCGAGCTTGGCCTCGATCTGCTCGTAGCCGCGATCGAGATGGTAGACCCGGTGGACGACGGTGTCGCCCTGGGCCGCGAGCCCGGCCAGGATCAGCGAGACCGAGGCGCGCAGGTCGGTGGCCATGACCGGCGCGCCGGAC
>JAEULH010000037.1 GCA_016793925.1 Rhodospirillales bacterium
GACCGAAGGCGATCACCCGTTCTCGTACCGCCATCGCCACCTGCTTGGCATCGAGGGGCTGTCGCCGCCGGAAATCACCGTCCTTCTTGACCGGTCCGAAAGCTACGTCGAGCAGAACCGCCAGGCCGACAAGAAAAAGTCCCTGCTGCGCGGCCGGACCATCATCAACCTGTTCTTCGAGGCCTCGACGCGGACGCGCACGTCCTTCGAACTGGCGGGCAAGCGGCTTGGCGGCGACGTCATCAACATGTCGGTCTCGACCAGTTCGGTGCGCAAGGGCGAGACCCTGATCGACACGGCGACGGTGCTGAACGCGATGCATCCCGACGTGCTCGTCGTCCGTCATCCCGAGTCGGGCGCGGTCAAGCTGCTGTCGGAAAAGGTCAACTGCGCCGTCATCAACGGTGGCGACGGCAGTCACGAGCACCCGACCCAGGCTTTGCTGGACGCGCTCACCATTCGCCGGCGCAAGGGGCGCCTCGACGGTCTGCGGGTGGCGATATGCGGCGATATCCTCCACTCGCGCGTCGCCCGGTCGAACATCCACCTGCTCAACACCATGGGCGCCAGCGTCCGCGTCGTTGCGCCGCGGACCCTGCTGCCGGTGGAGGTCGAGCGGCTCGGCGTCGAGGTGTTCCACGACATGGCCGCGGGCCTGGACGGCTGCGACATCGTCATGATGTTGCGCCTTCAGGTCGAACGGATGCAGTCGAACTTCTTTCCCTCGATCCGCGAGTATTTCCACTTTTTCGGCCTCAACTACGACAAGCTCGATCGGGCCCGGCCCGATGCGCTGATCATGCATCCCGGGCCGATGAACCGCGGCGTCGAGATCGACTCGCTCGTCGCAGACGACTACGGCCGCAGCGTGATTCGCGAGCAGGTGGAGATGGGGGTGGCGGTGCGCATGGCCTGCCTCGAGCTGCTCAGCGCCAACCTGAGCCAAAGCGCAGGGGCGAACCTGTGAACCCGGCGCCGGCAAACCGGACCTTGTGGCCGAAGCTTGCCGATGCGCCGGCGCGGGCCGCCTACGTCAACGCGAGACTGTTGGACCCGGCGAGCGGGCTCGACGCGGCCGGAGGCCTGCTGAGCGAGGGCGAACTGATCGCCGCGGTCGGCCCGGACCTGTTGGCGCAAGGGGTGCCCGAAGGCGCCGAGGTGATCGACTGCGAGGGCCAGTGCCTCTGTCCCGGTCTGGTGGACATCCGCGTCCAGTTGCGCGAGCCGGGCGAAGAGCACAAGGGCACGCTCGCGTCGGGCGGGCGGGCCGCGACCGCCGGCGGGATCACGTCGATGGTCTGCCTGCCCAACACGCGGCCGGTGATCGACGACATGTCGGTGGTCGAGTTCGTTGCCCGGCGTGCGCGGCTGCTCGGCCTCGCCAAGGTCTACCCGTACGCCGCGGTGACGAAGGGCCTGGAAGGCCGCGAGTTGGCTGAGATGGGCATGCTCGCCGAGGCCGGCGCGGTCGCCTTCACCGATGGCGTGCGCGCCGTGGCCGACGCCAGGGTCATGCGCCAGGCGCTGCTGTACGCCGCGACCTTCTCGCTGATCATCGTCCAGCATCCGGAAGAGCCGAGCCTCGCCGCCGGCGGCGACATGAACGCGGGTGAGTTGGCGACCCGGCTCGGGCTCGCCGGCATTCCCCGCGAAGCCGAGATCATCATGGTCGAGCGGGACCTGCGTCTGGCCGAACTCACCGGCGGCCGGCTGCACTTCGCACACCTGTCGACGGCGAGTTCGGTCGACGCGGTGCGTCGGGCGAAGGCGCGCGGGCTGGCGGTGAGCTGCGATACCGCGCCGCCCTACTTTGCCCTGAACGAGAACGCGATCGGCGACTACCGCACCTTCGCCAAGCTGTCGCCGCCGTTGCGCGCCGAGGAGGATCGGCTGGCGGTCATCGCCGGGCTGCTGGACGGCACCATCGACGCCATCGCGTCGGATCATGCGCCGGAAGACGAGGATGCCAAGCGGCTGCCCTTTGCCCAGGCCAGCTTCGGCGGCATCGGCCTGGAGACGCTGCTCGCCGTTTCGCTCGAGCTCTACCATAACGGTTACCTGCCGCTGCTCGATATTCTTCGCCCGCTGACCTGCGGGCCCGCCGGTCTGTTCGACCTGCCGGCGGGGCGTCTGGCCCCCGGCGCTCGCGCCGATCTGACCCTGTTCGACCCGGAGCGGGCGTGGGTGGTCCGCGAGAACGAGCTCTACAGCAAGTCCAAGAACACACCGTTCGACTACAAGCCGCTGCAGGGCCGCGTCCTGTTCACGGTCGTCGACGGTCGGCGCGTCTTTTCTCTCGGCGGCTGATCATGCTCGAGTATTTCGCAGTCGCCGCCGCGGTCGGCTACCTGTTCGGCTCAATCCCCTTCGGCCTGCTCCTGACCCGCGCCGCCGGACTGGGCGATGTGCGCAAGATCGGTTCGGGCAACATCGGCACGACCAACGTTCTGCGCACCGGCCACAAGGGCCTCGCGGCGGCAACCCTGCTGCTCGATGCCGGCAAAGGCGCGGTCGCTGTGCTGGCGTTCGATCGCTGGGGCCTCGACTTCGCCGTCGTCGCCGGTCTCGCGGCCGTCCTCGGCCACAGCTTCCCTCTGTGGCTCCGCTTTCGCGGCGGCAAGGGCGTGGCGACCGGGCTCGGCGTGCTGATCGCCCTGGCCTGGCCGGTGGGCCTCGCGGCCTGCGCCGTCTGGCTGATCACGGCGTTCGCCACCCGCTACTCCTCGCTGGCGGCGCTCATCGCCTTCGCCTCCTCGCCGCTTCTGGCCCTGATCCTCGTCGCCGCGCCCGACCGGCTGCTGGTGGCATTGGCCGCCATCACCGTGGCGACATTGGTGTTCGCCCGCCATGCCGGCAACATCCGCCGCCTGCTCAGGGGCGAGGAATCGAAAATCGGCCGGACGTCGTCTCCCCCCGACTGACAACGCCGTAAATCGGAGTCTTCGTTGAAGAGAGCGCGGTCGAGCCGCGCGGTTACTTCTTGCGGAAGGCGTCGAAGGCGATGACCCGACCCTCCGCCTCGCCTTCCGCCGGCGGCTGCGCCGGGCTTTCGGGAGAGACGGGCGCAGCCGGATCGGAATCGACCGGCTCGTCGGAGGGCGCGCTGAACTGAAGCCCGAAGTTCACCGACGGATCGCCGAAGGCGGTAATGGCGGCGAAGGGAACCCGCAGCGGCGTCAGTTTGCCGCCGAACCGCAACGAGACGCTGAACGCCTCGCCGCCGACCTCCAGATCCCAGAACTGGTGCTGCAGGACGATGGTCATCTCGCTGGGGTAGCGAGCGCGCAGGTGGTCGGCGATATGCACGCCGGCGTCGGTGGTGCGAAACGAGATGTAGAAGTGATGGTCGCCGGGCAGGCCATGGTCGGCCGCGTAGGCCAGCGTCCGGCGGACGACCCCGCGCAGCGCGTCTTCCACCCACAGGGCGTAGGGGAAGATCTCGGATCGATGATCTGTCATGGCGCAGCCGTCCTGGCGAACCCAAGCTCCACCGTGGATCCCGTCCCCGGGAGGGTAAGTGGGAGGCTTCTGGTGCCAGGCGCCTCCCGAACCCCGCTCAGGCCTTATGCGGCGAGAGCATATGCCTCATTATCGTTGGCATCTGTAAATGTAGCCCGATAACGGCGGTACCATGCCGGGCGAAAACTCCACCTTTACCACGCACGTCGATCCTGTTTCGCCCCCGCAGCCGGCGTCACCTACACGGAACGCCGGAATTGGTGGAGGCGCCGGGCACTGCCCCCGGGTCCGCAACGTCTATTCCGTAAAGCGTTTATCGCCATAGTCGCTTTCGCGACGCCTCCAATATAATCGTCGCTGGCTGGCTGGCGCAAGGAGGTGGCGACGCTGTATACCTGCCGTGCCAGACTCGGCGCGATCGCCGACCCGCCCGGCACACGGAGTGCGTCATGGCCTTGACCCCTGAGCAGCGGGCCGCGATCGACCACCAGCGGACGCAGCGCACGAACACCCTGCGCCCAAGCGTGCCCGCCCTCGAGGACATCCTTTACGACCCGATCCCGGTACTCGATCACGGCTTCATCCGCGTCATCGACTACATGGGCGACGACGCCGCAATCGTTCAGGCCGCCCGCGTCTCATATGGCGCCGGCACGCGCCGGGTGCAGGACGACACGGGGCTGATCAACTACCTGATGCGCCATCGGCACACGACGCCGTTCGAGATGTGCGAGATCAAGTATCACGTCAAACTGCCGATCTTCGTCGCCCGCCAGTGGATTCGCCACCGCACCGCCAACGTCAACGAATACTCCGCGCGCTACTCGATCCTGGACCGGGAATAC
>JAEULH010000120.1 GCA_016793925.1 Rhodospirillales bacterium
TGGCCGCGACGGCTTCAGCACCCCGCTCGGCCGGACCAAGGTGGTGCGCAAGAAGGAAGGTCCGACGTGGATTCCGACGGCGGCCAAGCGCGCCGAGGATCCGGAGGTGCCCGCGGTGGTCCCGCCGGGTCCGGACAATCCGATGGGCGAGTTCGCGATCTACCTCGGTTGGCCGACCTACGCGGTGCACGGCACGAACCAGCCGTGGGCGGTCGGGCGCAGGGTCACGCGCGGCTGCATCCGCCTCTATCCCGAGGACATCGCCTGGCTCTACGAGCAGACCCCGGTCGGGACCGCCGTCACGGTGGTCAATCAGCCGGTCAAGCTCGGGCGCCGGGACCACGAGATCTTCATCGAGGTTCACCCGTCGCTCAAGCAGGTCGACCAGATCGAGGAGACGGGGAAAGCCGAGCCGGATCCGTTGCCCGATCAGACCGACAAGATCCTGGCCTTCGCCGGGGCGGACATTCCGCGCCTCGACTGGGGCGCGATCAACCGGGCCCTGGGCGAGCGCCGCGGCTTTCCCATCCAGATAACCAAACCCGCCGAGGCGTCGGCGACAGCCGGCGGCGCATCGCCCGCCGCGTCGCATGTGTCGACGCATGTGGCGCCGGCCCTGCCGGCGGCCGGCGCGGCGCAGACCCGTGCCGGGCCATGAGCGTAGGGCTCTAAAGCGAGCCTGGCGACGGCCGCTGCAGGCGGCCGCCTCGGCTTATCCCAGGCGGCTGCGTCCGGGCGCGCCCGCCGACGGAGCCGGGCGCTTGCGGGCAAGAGCGGCGCCGTCGCCCTTCCTGTTCTTGCGCGACAGAGCGGCAAGCCCGATCAACGACATCGCCACCGGCGGCAGGCACAGGGCGACGACCTTGGCGGCGTGGGCTCGCTTGTCGAGTTTGTCGAGCTTTGGCATGTGATCCGTCCTCCTGGCGGGCCGGGCAGGGAACGACCGGCTGCGGATAAGATGTGCGCAGCGGGGGCGATATGCACGCGGCCGGCGTTCAGGATCCGGAGCCTTGGCCGGGCGCGGCCTCGCTCGGCGGGCGCGTCGCCGCCGTCGCCTGATCCTCGGGCGTCCCTGTTTCCCTGTCGATCATCCGCACCACCCGCTGGGGCAGCGGCACCTGGATGCCGTGCTCGCAGAACAGGTCCCAGATGGCCAACATCACATCGCTCGAGATGTTGTGTACGCCGTTCTGCACGTCGGCGATCCAGAAGCGGAGCTCCAGGTCCGCTCCGTTTTCGCCGAAGCCGAGGAGGACGGGATTCGGCGCCGGCACCTTCAGCACCCGGGTCTGCCGGCCGCCCGCTTCCCGCATCAGCTTGAGCGCCTGCCTCAGGTCGGTGCCGTAGGCGACCCGGACGCGTACCTTGAGGCGCACCTGGTCGTGCTGGTGCGTCCAGTTGAAGACCCGTTGGGTGATGATGTCTTCGTTGGGAATGAGGAACTGGGTGCCGTCACGCGTCTCCACCTCGACGTAGCGGGCGCCAAGCGCCGACACCCAGCCGTAGGTGCCGCCGACCTCGATGATGTCCCCCGGCTTGATGGACTTGTCCAGCAAGAGGATGATTCCCGCAAACAGGTTGGCGACGGACTTCTGCAGGCCGAAGCCGACGCCGACGCCGACCGCGCCGGTGAAGACCGCGAGCGCGGTCAGGTCGATGCCGACGACACCCAGCGACAGCACGAAGGCGATGCTGATCAGGACGATGGTCGAGACCTTGCCGAACAGCACCCGCGCGCTCGGCGTCAGTTCGGTAACGTTCTCGATGCGGCGGGCGACGAAGCGGCCGATAACGATGGAGAGCCACATCAGGATCACCATCGTCAGCAGGCCTTCGAGAACGGCCAGGACCGAGACGCGCTGGCCGCCAAGCGTGAAGCGGATCGCTTCGAGTTCGCCGAGCAGGGGCTCGAGCACGCCGACGATGCTCAGCGCCGCGAGGGTCCAGACGAGAATGGCGACGATACGGCCGAGGATGGCGCTGTTCAGCATCGCCGAGGCGAAGCGGATGATCAGCCAGGCGACGGCGAGCTTGATCGCGATGATGACAAGGTCGTTGGGCCAGCCGAAGCGGTCGGCGGCGACGCTGGTGCACCACAGGCCAATGGTCCAGATCGCCGGCAGGCTGAGCGGCAGGATGTTGTTGAGGTAGAATTCTTCCTGCATGCGATCGACGGCGACACCGGCGAGCAGGCGCCGCAACAACGGCTCGGCCACGCGCGCGATAATGGACGCCGCGAGCAGGGTCACCATGATCGCCGGGGCCTGGGCAAGATGGGCCGGGGTGAGGATCTCGCCGGAAACGAACCGGTCGAGACGATTGACCCAGAAGCCCACCTTTTCCGACAGCGACGTCGGCTCCATCACGCGCTCCCCGCCGATCGCTGTTTATGCGGACGGACGCCGCACGCGACCGCCGCGCAAGCCTGGACCAGCCTGCTTCCGGATGAACCACCGACGGCAGGACATCGACCGGTTACAGCAAAGATCGAGCAACGCCTCTGCGCCCGTCCGGGCGAGAGGCATGCCCTAAGTGACGGAAGTGTACGGCATCTTGGGTGGTTTACGAACCACCGAGACAGCCGGCGGGCCCGGCCTGTTGCATTGCCTCGCCTACTTCCCGGCGATGGCGGGGGCGCGGCCGTAGATGTCGTCGAAGCGGACGATGTCGTCCTCGCCGAGATAGCCGCCCGATTGCACCTCGATCATCCTGAGCGCGATCTTGCCCGGGTTTTCCAGCGAATGGCGCGTCGCGTGGGGGATGTAGGTCGACTGGTCCTCGGTCAGGTAGAAGTTCTCGTTGCCCTTGTTGACCAGGGCGGTGCCGCTGACCACGACCCAATGCTCGGCGCGATGGTGGTGCATCTGGCAACTGAGGCGCTGGCCGGGGTTGACCAGGATCTCCTTGACCTGAAACCGGTCGCCGGCGTTGATCAGACGATACCAGCCCCAGGGCCGGAAGACCCTGCGATGGACGTAATGCTCCGAGCGGCCGGCCCGTTCCACCGCCTCGACGATCTTCTTGACGTCCTGCGCCCGGTCCTTCGCGGCGACGAGAACGCAGTCGTCGGTGGCGATGACGATAAGGTTGTCGATGCCGAGCGCCGCGACCAGATTGCCGTCGGCGCGGATGTAACAGTTGGTGGCGTCCAGGCTCAGCGCGTCGCCCATGATCACATTGCCGGCTGCGTCGTGCGCGCTGATGTCCCACAACGCGGACCACGAGCCGACGTCGTTCCACTCCATCTCCGCCGGCACGATGGCGCCCTTCTGCGTATGCTCCATGACCGCGTAATCGATGGATTCGCCCTCGATCGCGGTAAACGGGCCACTGGCAAGGCGAAGGAAGTCGCTGTCGGCCACGGCCTCCGCCAGCGCGGCCTTGCACAGCTTGAGCATATCCGGGGCGAGACGGCGCACCTCGTCGATGAAGGCGTCGACCCGGAAGACGAACATGCCGCTGTTCCAGGCATAGTCGGGGTTGCCGACGTAGGTTCGAGCGGTCTCCAGGTCCGGCTTCTCGATGAAGCGGTCGATGCGAAAGCAACCGGGAACGCCGTCCACCGGCTGGCCGCGGCGGATGTAACCGTATCCGATCTCGGGACTGCTGGCGGGAATGCCGAAGGTGACGAGGGCGCCCTGTTCGGCGGCGGCGACCGCCGTCCGCACCGCCTGGTGGAAGCTGGGCACATCGCCGATCCGGTGATCCGACGGCAGCAGCAACATGACCGCCTGCGGGTCGGTTTCGGCCAGCAGCAGCGCGGCCACGGTCGCCGCCGGTGCCGTGTTGCGGCCGATCGGCTCAAGAACGAGGGCGCGCGGTTGACAGTCGAGATCGCGAAGCTGCTCGGCGATGAGGAAGCGGTGCTCGTCGTTGCATAGAATGGTCGGCGGCGCGAACCAATCGCCGCACACCCGCGCCACCGTCTCCTGCAACATGCTGCGCTCCGAAGTGAGCTGCAGGAGCTGCTTCGGCCGGAGTGTCCGCGACAGCGGCCACAGCCGGGTTCCGGTGCCGCCGGATAGGATGACCGGGTGGACCGCCGGCGTCATGCTGTTCTCCTCGATCAGGCTGCCTCCAATGGGGTCATTCTACGGCGAAAGGCGCGTCGCTTACAGGGGCGGGTTTGAAGACCTCTCCTTGTCGCCACATTATGCCCTGTTTGGGCCATAGAAAATCTTGAAGTCGTGCGAGTGCAGCGCGTCCGCCGAGCGCCGCCTACGGGCACCACCGCCCGGCTCCGGCGACGACGAGGCGGGCGGGTCGACCTGCGTGCGGATCGGTTGGCTAGTGCGGCGTGATCGCAAAGTTCTTGGAGATGTAGTCGCTCAAGATCGCGACCGACTCCTCAACGGAGTTGTGCGTCGTGTCGATCCTGAGTTCGGCCATCACCGGAGGCTCGTACGGCGCCGAGACGCCGGTGAAGTCGTCGATCTCGCCGCGTCGGGCCTTGGCGTAGAGGCCCTTGGGATCGCGCTCCTCGCAGGTCGAAAGGTCCGCATCGACATGGACCTCGTGGAAGATCTCCGGCGCCAGCGCCCGCACCCGATCGCGGTCCGAGCGGTATGGCGAAATGAACGCGGTCAGGACAAGGAACCCGGCGCGGGCGAAGAGCGCAGCGGCGTGGCCGACGCGGCGGATGTTTTCGACCCGGTCCTCCGGCGAGAAGCCGAGATCCGAGCACAGGCCGTGGCGGATGTTGTCGCCGTCAAGCACGTAGACCTGGTAGCCCTTGCGGAACAGGTACTGCTCGAGCGAGAAGGCCAGCGTCGATTTGCCGGCGCCCGAAAGGCCGGTCATCCAAAGCACACCGCCGCGGTGGCCGTTGTGGCGCCAACGCTCCTCCTCCGGCACCCGGTGCTCGACGCGGAAGATGTTGGTCGCGCGGACGGTCTGGCCGGCGCGCTGATCGGCGTAGCCATCCATGCTGATCAGGCCGCCGCCGACGATGTCGTAGTCCTCGACGAGCACGAACCGCCCGGTGACCATGTTGCTTTCGAACGGATCGAGGGCGATCTGGCGCCGGGCCCGGAAGACGACTTCGCCGACGGCATTGCGTTCGACGCTGTCGCCGGTCGAAATGCCCATGTCGCTGACGTCGATGACCTTCTCGATCTTTTCGACCTCGACCGGGAACTCCGCGTTGCAGAGCTTCATCTTGTAGCGGTTGCCGGGGACCAGCGGATGACGGCCGAGCCAGAACAGCCGACCGCGGAAGACGTTGGTCAGCATCGGCGGATTGGTCAGGAGACTGGCGAGGTCACCGCGCTCGACGAAGAGCTGTTCGTCGAGGGTGATGCCGATCGACTGGCCGGCGCGCACCGCCAGGACCGGCTCCTTCGCATTCCAGGCCTCGATCGACGCCACGCGCGCGGTCTTGCCGGAAGGCGAGAACAGGAGCACATCGCCGCGGCGCAGATGGCCGCTTTCGATCCGGCCGGCGAGAATGCGGCGCTCGTCGAATTTGTAGACGTCCTGGATGGGGAAGCGCAGGGGGAGGTCGAGCGGCGCCAGCGGCGGCTGGAAATCATCGAGCGCCGTAGCGAGGGTGTCGCCTTCGTACCAGGCCATCGACTTCGACGCTTCGACGATGTTGTCGCCCTCCCGGGCCGACACCGGGATGATCTGGGTGTGTTGCAGGTCGATCCCGAGGCCCGCCAGATAATCGCGAACGTCGACCGCGACCTGCTGGAAGCGCGCCTCGCCGTAATCGACCAGATCCATCTTGTTGATCGCGACGATCACCTGTTGGATGCCGAGCAGGTGCAACAGGTAGGCGTGCCGACGGGTCTGTTCCTGCACGCCGTCGCGGCCGTCGACCACCAGGATCGCTGCGTCCGCCTGAGCCGCTCCGGTCACCATGTTCTTGATGAATTCGCGGTGCCCGGGCGCATCGATGAGGACGTACTCGCGATGGGCCGTGCGGAAATGGATGTGCGACACGTCGATGGTGATGCCCTGGTCGCGCTCGGCCTTGAGTGCGTCCATGAGAAACGCGTACTCGAAGGGCATCCCGCGGCGTTCGCACATCGCCTTGATCGCTTCGACCTTGCCCTCGGGGAGCGATCCGGTGTCGTGGAACAGACGGCCGATCAGGGACGACTTGCCGTGATCGACATGACCGACGATCACGATCTTCAGGGGCAGATTGGACTGCAATGGGTAGGTGGAAACGTCGTTCATTTTACATATAGCCGTCTGCGCGCAGCCGCTCGAAGGCGTCTTCGCTTTCGTGATCCATGGCTCGGCCGGAGCGCTCCGCGATCTTCGTCTGCTTGAGTTCGGTGATGATCTCGTCGAAGGTGCTCGCGGTGCTGTCGACCGGGAAGGTGATGTCCTTGTCGCCGAGCGAGCGATAGCGCTTGCCGTCCTTGGCGAAATAGAGATCGACGATCGGGATGTTTTCCCGCTGCGTGTAGCGCCAGATGTCTATCTCGGTCCAGTGCAGGATCGGGTGCACGCGCAGGTGTGTGCCCGGGGCGAAATCCGTCTTGAACTGGTCCCAGAACTCGGGCGGCTGATCGCGGAAGTCCCAGGTGTTGTGCTGGCCGCGGGGAGAGAACACGCGCTCCTTCGCCCGCGTGCCTTCCTCGTCGCGGCGGATGCCGGCGATGACGCCGTCATAACCTTCCCGGTCCAGCATCGCCCGCAGTCCCGCGGTCTTGCGCGCCGCCGATCGCGCCGCCGGCGGCAGCGTCGGGTCCATCTCCTCCACCGGCGGACAGTCGCCCACCCTAAGGTCGAGGCCCCATTCTCGGGCGTAATGCTCCCGAAACGCGTACATCTCGGGAAACTTTTTGCCTGTGTCTATATGAATAAGCGGAAAAGGCACATAGCCGAAGAAGGCCTTCTTCGCCATCCAGACCATGGCGTTCGAGTCTTTGCCAAGCGACCACAGCATGGCGAGCTTGTCGATGCGATTGAAGGCCTCGCGCAGAATGTAAATCGTCCTGCTTTCGAGGACGTCCAGATGATCCATTCACCGATCCGGGATGCTAGAGTGAAATCACTGATGCCGATGGTCGTCAGATAGCAGGATTCGCGAACGGCTGTCCAGCGGTGCACTGCAACATCTCGCGCCCGCGACAAAAATGGCACATCCGCATCCAAAAGCCCACACCCGCGCTCGCGCCATTGCAATGGGTGGGCCGATATCCGACAAACGGGGAGCGGGGACGCTCGACGTGCAAGCTGATGGCGAACTGTGGCAATTTTGCGTCAGCCGATTAAGAATGCCTAGTCGCCTTGAAGGGGCGAGAATCTTCCATCGACGTTTGTGCTTTAGGCGCTTATTGCAATATATAGAACGCTAACATCGTGTGTGGGCACGCGGGAAGGCGAAGACCTTATGCACCCGTAACGGGCAGCAGGCCTGACGATGTCCGAAGCCGGGTACTTGCCAATGACGAAGGACGGGGGACGTATGGTGCGTCATAGAGAAACAGATGTTCTTATCGTCGGCGCCGGTCCAACCGGCCTGGGCGCGGCGTGGCGGCTCAACGAGCTCGCCGAACGTCGGCTGGTCAATCCGGACATCGAATGGCTGTTGGCGGAGCAGAGCCCGATTCCAGGGGGAATGGCAGCGTCGGTGACGGACGGCGCAGGCTTCACCTGGGATCTTGGCGGTCACATCATTTTCTCGCACTACGACTACTTCGACGCGGTCCTTGCCAGGGTCATGGGGCCGGATCTGCTACAGCATCCGCGCAAGAGCTGGGTGTGGATGGCGGACCGTTTCATCCCGTTTCCGATCCAGCACAACCTCCGCCACTTGCCGGCGGCCGATTTGGCGCGATGCCTCCGGGATCTCGTCGACAGCCAGTTGACGATTCGCAACGGTCACCAGCCGGCGAATTTCGCCGAATGGTTGCACGACAACTTTGGCGCGAAGCTCTGCGAGCTGTTCTTCCTGCCGTATAACGAGAAAATGTGGGCGTTCCCCGCCGACGAGATATCCACGGCTTGGACCCAGCGTCAGAGCGGTTCGCGATATGCCAACGTCCCTCTGGTCGATATCGCCAGGCTGGTCGAGAACGTCGTCGCCCAGCGCGACGATCCGGGTTGGGTCGGGGCGACGACTTTCCCGTACCCGCGTCGCGGCGGCATCGGCGCGCTCTGGCGACGGATATTCGATCGCCTGCCGGCGGAGCGCACCGTGCTTTCGGAGCAGTTGGTGGCGGTCGATCCCGATCGGCGGATCGCGACGTTCGCGAGCGGCCTGCAGGTGAGCTACCAGCATATGATCTCGACGGCGCCCATGCCCGAGCTCTTGCGGGCCATGCCGCAGTGGTCGAAGCTGCATCGCAGTTCCACGCCTTTGCGCCATTCTTGCACGCACAGCGTCGGCATCGGCCTGCGCGGGACCATGCCCGAAAATCTGCGCGACAAGTACTGGATCTACGTGCCGGATCCGGCGGTGCCATATTTCCGGGTCACGATGATCTCCAATTTCTCCCGTGCGAACGCACCGGACGGAGAGCACTGGTCGATCATGTGCGAGTGCAGCGCCAGCCCGGACACCGTGGTCGACGAAGGGGATCTGCTTGCGGACGTCGAGCGGGCGCTGCGCGCGTCCATGCTGACCCCCGATCAGGAGATCGTTTCGCGCTGGTACCGCAAGCTCAACTATGGCTATCCCGTCCCGTGCCTTGAGCGCGATGGGTTCCTGACGGAAGTCGAACCGCAGCTTCGGCAGAACAACATCCGCGCCCGCGGCCGGTTCGGCGGCTGGAAGTACGAGACGTCGAACCAGGACAACGCCTTCATGCAGGGGGTGGAAGCCGTCGACGCCATCCTGCTCGGAACCGAGGAGATCTCCTACTTCCACCTCGATCTGATCAGCAAAGGTGCGGTTCAGCGGAACTTGCCCGACTGGGAACCGCGGCGCGGTCGTCCGCCAATGATGTCTCTCCCCGCCGCCTGACCGGCCTGGCGCTTCGCACTAGCGGCGCGCCGTCGCAGGACCGGGCCCGGCATCGCGGCCGAGCGCCGTGCGCGGCGGTGGCTTTTGCGCCGATCGCCTCTTCTTGGCGATTTCGTCCGGGCGAAGGACCCATGGCCGGTTGCCGCGCAGGCCGTTGACGCTGCGCACCTCGGCACCGTTGGCGTTGAGCCAGATCGCATGCGCGCCGTTGCGCCACAGGTCGAAGCGGTCAACGATGACTCTCGGCGACGGACAGGCCCCGGGTACCGGCACGAGGCTGATGAGGATGTCGGCGATCCGGCAATCGTCGGCGGCCGCGTCCGCCCGCAGCATCAGCGCGACCGTCCGCTCCTTGATCTCGACGGTGCAGCCCGACCCGTCGCAGCGAATGAACGCGCTGCCGCCGGCGGTGGCGCCGGCCCACGGCGACGCCTCGCGCAGGCCGGCTCGCCGCAGCCAGCTCGCCTGCTCGAAGCGGGCGGCGCGGGTCTGGGAGAGGGCGAGGCCGCCGTCGGGCGTGCGAACCCCGATCATCCGGGCGTGGCCGTCGACAAGGATATCCGGCGGCCGGGCGATCGCGATGCCGACCAGACCGGCGACGATCAGCGATCCGCCGGCGTAGCGCCAACGACCGCGCCACAGGCATAGCCAGAGGCCGCCGAAGCTCAGCGCCGCCAACCCGAATAGTGGCATGGCAGGCAGCAACGCCACGGCGCCGGGCCAGCCGGCCACCGTTTCGGCGGTGGCGATGACCGCGCCGACCCCCCATCCCATTGCGACAAGAAACGGCGCCGACAGCCCGAGCGGCATCGCCAGCAGGGCAGCGACGCCAAACGGCATGATCCACAGCGCCATCAGCGGGACGGAGACAAGGTTGGCAGGAAGGCCGAAAATGGCGAGCCGCTGGAAGTGGAACAGGGCGAAGGGCGCCGTCGCGACGGTCGCGACCACCGTCGTCAGGGCGACGAAGGCGAGGTAGGTGAGGCCGCGCGCCAGCAATCCATCGCCCGGATCGCCGAACCGCCGGTGCTGGGCCATGTCGTAGACGGCGATCAGCGCGACCACGGCCGCGAATGAAAGCTGGAAGCTGGCGCCGAGCAGGCTTTCCGGCTGGGCGAGGAGGACCGCGGTCGCCGCCACCGCAACCAGCCGCATGGATATGGCCTGCCGGTCGAAGATGACGCCGAGAAAGACGACGGCGACCATGATGAAGGCGCGCTGGCTCGGGATTGTCGCGCCCGCAATGACCGCATAGCCTCCGGCGCCGATGAGCGCCGCCACCGCCGCCCACTTCTTGATCGGGCGGCGCAGGGAGAGGGCCGGCGACGAGCAGAGCGCGGTGCGCAGGGCGGTGAAGAGAAACGCGGCGACCAGGCCGATGTGCAGGCCGGAGATGGCGAGCAGGTGGGCGAGGCCGGCGTCGCGGATCGCGGCGAGGACCGGCGGCGGAATTCCTGCCCGTTCACCGGTCAGCAGCGCAACGATTACGGCGGCTTCGGGCGCGGCGACGGAGCGGTGAACGACGGTCTCGATCCACGCTCGCAGGCCGGCAAGCGCGATGTCGCGTTCGCGCCGGTCGCGCCTCAACACCTCGGCCTGGCCGAGGCCGAAACCGGTGGCGCCGAGGCCAGCGAAGAAGGACTGGCGCTGGAAGTCGAACGCGCCGGGCGCGGTCGGCGCCGCCGGCGGCGACAGCACGGCCAGGGTTCGGACCCGGTCCCCGGGCGCGAGGCTCGGCTGGTCGCCGCCGAGGCTGATCCGCACCCGTTCCGGTGTCGATGCGACCGCTACCCGCTCGATCGCAACGCGGTCGAGGGTCAGCCGCGTGCGCGCGCCCGACCGTTCGGCCCTGACGATCCGGCCCTCGACGCCCGTCGGCCCGATTTTCTCGGACAGGACCGGTGCGGACACCATCATCGTTCGCACCTGAGCCGCCGTAAACCCGACGGCGACGGCGCCGAGGGCGATCAGCCAGACGAGCCGGCGGCCCGCTCCTCCCGCGGTGCCGCCGCGGCCGGCAGCCAGGAGCAGGGCGCAGGCCATGAGCCCGAGCCACGGGACGGGCTCGAACGGCAGCCAGAAGTGAATGGCGATGCCGCAGCCCACCAGAACCGGAAGCCAAAGGATCCAGCGGTCATGCTCGGCGGCGAAGGCCGCGGCGATGACGCGCGCGAGCGCATGCGGAGACGCCGCGCGAAGCGATGCGATCTGCGGAAAAACCCCCATTAGGGGTAGTGTAGGCGAGGCTGTCCCGCTCAACAAGGCGCCGCGCCGGACGTCGGCCGCGCCTTCGCTCGGCGCCGCCCCGCGAGCCTACTTCTGCTGGATCAGGACGACCCCGGCGAAAAGGAGTGCAGCGCCCGCCAGCCGCCACGGATTGAGCGCAACCGGCGTCACGTCCAGCCAGCCGAAGGTGTCGATGATCATGGCGCCGACGAGCTGGCCGGTGATGACGGCGGCGAAGGTGACGCCGGCGCCGACCCTGGGCACGGCGATGACGGCGACGGTGACGAAGACCGCCCCGAGCGCGCCGCCGATGTAGGCCCACCACGGCGCCTCGCCGAGGCCGGCAAGCCGCATGCGGCCGAACGCGCCGGACGCAACCGCGATCGTGAGCAGGATCGAGCCGATGAGGAAGTTTACCAGCGCGCTCGCGACCGGTACGCCAAGGGCGGCGCCCATCTTCGCGTTCGTCGCCGCCTGGACCGCCAGTCCTGCGCCGACAACCGCGATGAGCAGGACGAAAAGCGCATGGTTCACGCCGGCACCGCGTCGACCTCGCGTTGCGGCGCGGCCGGGAGCCGGTCGACCAGCGCCTGCGCCTCGCCGAGATGCCAGGCGACGGCGTCGAGATCCTCGTGGCTCTTGTAGACCCACGCCTCGCCCCAATAGAAGTTGCAACTCGTCTCGGCCCGGAGCAGCCGCCAGTGGGCCTCATCGAGCACCCGGTCCAGCTCGCCGACGCCGCCGCCGCGCACTGTCGCCTCGCGCTTCAGCACGTGGTAGCGGGCGCTGAGCTCGTGAACCCGGTCCATGGCGTCACGCTGGGTCTGCGAGCCCATCCACTGGTGGAAGTTCCAACCGTGGTGCTCGTCGGTGTTCCAGGCGCCGCGGCGCACGCTGACCCGGCCGTGCGCACCGAAGCGGTCAAGGTATTCGTTGATGAAGATGGGCCGCAGCGCCGTCTGCCCGGCGCGAACCGCGTCGAGCATGGTCCGATAGAAGTAGCTCCAGAAATTGGCCTGCGGGTTGACGTTGCGGAACCAGCCGCCGTTGTCGCCGTCGGTGGCGGTGGCGACCAGCGGCGGAAAATCGCAGAACTTCGTTCGCTCGGCGACCTCGTTGTTGAACCAGCCGTATTCCATGCCGGAGAGCTGGGCGTTGGAGAGGTCGCGGTCGCGAACGACGATGACGATCTCCTCGCCCTCGTACTCGCAGATGTGCGGCCGGTAGCGGAGTTCCTGCCAGCTCATCTCGTCGATCGGGTCGACATACTCGGAATCGACCATGACGTAGCGGTAGCCGGCCTTCTTCAGGTGCGGGATCAGCTTCATGTCGAAGCCCATCTCCGGCGGCCAGAACCCGGGAAAATGGCTGCGCCAGAAGACATGCCGGCCGATCGCCTGCCAGCGGGCGATGTGCTCGTCCCAGTCGGCTTCGGGGATCAGGGCGAGGACGGGGTGATAGTAGCCGGTGCCGAGGATCTCGAAGATCCGCTGGTTTTGCAGCGCCCAGAGCACGCTGCCGCAGTCGACCGAGCCGTAGACCCTGCGCTGGAACTCGGGATGCGAAAGCGTTTCCAGGAGCGAGCCGGACATCGACAGGTGCACCCGGGCGACGTCCTCGTAGGGCCACAGGGTTCGCGGCATCCTGTCGAGGGCGAAGAGGATCTCCTTGACCTCCCAGTCGTTGCTTTCGAGCAGGTGATCCAGGTTGCTGGGCGGCTGATGCAGGTTCAGCACCAGCGCATGGAAGATCTCGGTCATTTCGCTCCTCCCGCTGTCTGCGGTCCGCAATCTCTTGTTCGCGTTCGCGCCCGCAGCAAAACGCTACCCCGCCCGTCCGCCCTCGGCAACAGGCGTATTTATAGCGAGTCGAGGAAGGCGCGAAACCAGTCGCAGCCGCGCACGGACTCAAGATCGGTATCGGCCTCGATATGCGGCCGATCGGGAAGCGTTCCGTGCTGGCGAGCGACCTCCAGCCAGCGCCGGCACTCCTCTGGCTGCCCGCGCAGCGCGGCCACGCAGGCAATATTATAGGATCCGCTTCCCGGCTCGAGCGCTTCCGCCTGCCGAAACTTGTCCTCGGCTTGCTCATTCAGCGCCTCGGCTGCCTCGCCGGTCTTCGCTAATGCCCAGTCGGCGAGCGCGTTGCCCCAGTTGAAGAAGGCCTCGCGCTTGTCCGGCTTGATGCGCACCGCTTCGGCAAACTTCTGGCCAGCCTCGCGATAGAGGGCCGCGGCCGCCTCGCCGGGCGTCGCCCGCGCCTGCTCGGCGAGAGCGAGGCCCCAGTTGTTGAAGGCCTCGTGCTTGTCCGGCTTGATGCGCACCGCTTCGGCAAACTTCTCGCCGGCCTCGCGATAGAGCGCCTCGGCCGCCTCGCCGGTCGTCGCTAATGCCCAGGCGGCGAGAGCGTAGCCCCAGGCGTAAAAGGCCTCGTGCATGTCCGGCTTGATGCGCACCGCTTCGGCATACTTCTCGCCGGCCTCGCGATAGAGCGCCTCGGCCGCCTCGCCGGTCGTCGCCCGCGCCCGGTCGTCGAGCATGGAGCCCCAGTTGTAAAACGCCTCGTGCTTGTCCGGCTTGATGCGCACCGCTTCGGCATACTTCTCGCCGGCCTCGCGATAGGGCGCCTCGGCCGCCTCCCCGGTCGTCGCCTGCGCCAACGCGACGAGAGCGTTGCCCCAGTTGTAAAAGGCCTCGTGCAAGTCCGGCTTGATGCGCACCGCTTCGGCGTACTTCTCGCCGGCCTCGCGATAGAGCGCCTCCGCCGCCTCGCCGGTATGCGGCCGCGCCTGCTATAGCATTAGGCCTCCCCAGTTGTAGAAGGCCTCGTGCATGTCCGGCTTAGATCGGAAGAGCGTCGGGTAGGGAAAGAGTGTTAGGCTTCGTGGGTTTGGCGGGGGGGG